>CAZHPN010000241.1:0-7575 GCA_964534375.1 uncultured bacterium
ACAACGACAACGACGACGACAACAACAACGACGACAACGACAACAACGACAACGACGACAACGACGACAACGACGACGACAACGACGACAACGACAACGACGATAACGACAACGACGACGACGACGATAACGACGACGACGATAACGACGACGACACGTCTGACGATGACGACAACGACGATGACGACGACAACGATAACGACGACGACGACACGTCTGACGATGACGACAACGACGATGACGACGACAACGACGCGGCCGACGACGATAACGATGCGGCCGACGACGATGACGACAACGACGACACCACCGATGATGACAACGACGCGACGGATGATGACGTGTCGCCGTCTCAGGGGCGCCAGAACAGCAGCGGCGCCGCCGCCAGCGGCTGCGGGTGCTGATCCGATAGCCAAACCCGCGACGGGCGGACTACGCCGCGCCCTTATTAGTCGGCCGCGGCGGGCCGCAGTGCGAGCGCGCCGTTGCCGGCGGCCCGACGCCGCCAATATGTTCGCGGAGAGGTTGCGCTTCGCGGCGGCAGGCCTTACTCAAAAAATATGACTTCGCAGTGTGCAGCTTCGGCGACAGTCGACGGACCGCGGTTCTGTGAACAAAAAAGGGCAAACAATTGGAACGAACCTCGCGAAATATTTGGAAGCTCGTCGCGGCGGCCGCGATGTCGGTCGCTCTGAGCCTGGCTTTGCTGCCTTTGCCGGCCGGCGGCGCGGAGCAATCTGCGTCGGGCAATGAGGCCGCGCCGGCCACGTCCGGCAATTCGCCGCCGGCGGTTGGGCAACCATCCGTCGACGCGGGCGCCGGGCTCGTCTTTTCGCCGGAGTTTCAGCAATGGAACGCACCGGTGTGCGGCCCCGCGAAGATTGGCGAGGCCCGGTGTCACGCGCGGGTGATCGCCGACGAAACCGGCAAGCCGCTTGCAGCGTCGGCCCCGGCGGGCTACGGCCCGGCGCAAATCCTCGGTGCGTATGGTCTGAGCGCAACCGCGGCCGGCATGCCCATCATCGGCATTGTCGATGCCTATGACGATCCGACCGCCGCGGCGGACCTCAACGTTTTCAGCGACGCCGTCGGCGTTCCGGAACTGCCCGCGTGCCCCGCCTCGCCGTGGCCGCCGGCGGCCCCCTGCTTCCGCAAAGCCGACGAATCCGGCGGCACGGATTTTCCCACCGTCGATGACGGCTGGGCGCTCGAGATTTCCGCGGATGTGCAAATTGCGCATGCGATTTGTCAAAATTGCGTGATCCTGCTGCTCGAAGCCAACTCGAACGGCAGCAGCGACCTCTTCGCCGCCTTGAACGAGGCTCGTTTGCTGGGCGCGAAAGCGGTCAGCAATTCCTGGGGCGGACCCGAAAGTCCCGGCGAGCAGAGCTTCGACAGTTACTTCGATTACCCTGGGATCGCCTTCGCCTTCAGCACCGGCGACAACGGCTATGGGGCCGTGTATCCGGCCTCGTCGCCCTACGTCACCGCGGTAGGCGGAACAACGCTGACGGTCGGCGGCAGCAACCAATGGGTGTCCGAAACGGCGTGGAGCGGCGGCGGCAGCGGCTGCAGCGCGTACGAGCCGCAGCCGGCATTTCAGACCGCGCTGGGTCTGCCCGGCTGCGCCAATCGCATGGTCGCCGACGTTTCGGCCGACGCCGACCCGAACACCGGCTGGGCAATCTACGACAGCACCGGCGACAACGGCCAGGCCGGCTGGTTTCTGTACGGCGGCACGTCGGCCGCAGCGCCGCTGATCGCCGCCGTCTACGCCCTGGGCGCGGTCGGCTCCGGCGTCATGGCCAACAGTTTGCCCTATGCGCTTCGCGACTACGGCACGAACCTCCGCGATATCGTCGGCGGCAGCAACGGCAGTTGCTCGCCGAGCTACCTCTGCAACGCCGTTGCCGGCTACAACGGCCCGACCGGCCTGGGTACGCCGCTCGGCGTCGGAGCCTTCGGCGGCTCCGGCGACGACGACGATGATGACAACGACGACGACAATGACGACAACGATTCGGCCGACGACGACGACGACGACAACGACAACAACGACGACGACGACAATAACGAAGACGACGATTCGAGCGCCGACGATGACGACGACTCCTCGCCGTCGCTGCCTCGCCTCGGCAGCGACGGTGGAAGCAGCGGCTGCGGGTGCTGATCGCGGCCCCGCCGCGCTTGCGTTTTGCCTTGCGCGGGGCATAATTTCCGCCGGGTTCAGCGAAAATATTCCGGCGCCGCGGCGCCGTCGAGGTGAGCATCGTGACCGACAACAACGTGCGCATCGAAAAAGATTCGCTCGGCGAATTCGCCGTGCCGGCCGACGCCTATTGGGGCATCAACGTCGGCCGCGCCCTCGAAAACTTTCCGATCAGCCGCCGCCGGATTCATCCGCGGATCGTCGAGGCCTTTTGCCGCATCAAGAAAGCCGCGGCGAAGGTCAATCGCGCCGCCGGCCGGCTGACCGCCGCGCAGGCGAACGCGATCCGCCAGGCGGCCGACGAGGTGCTCGGCGGCGCCCTGCGCGAACAGTTCGTCGTCGACATGTTCCAGGCCGGCGCCGGCACGAGCACGAACATGAACGTCAACGAAGTGCTGTGCAATCGCGCGCTGGAAATTCTCGGCCACGCCAAGGGCGAATATCAATTCATGACGCCCAACGATCACGTGAACATGGGGCAATCGACCAACGACTCGTACCCCACCGCAACGCGGCTCGCCGTCGTCGACGCGCTGGCCGAATTTTACCCCGAGGCCGACAAGCTCGCCGACGCCCTCGCCGCGGCCGGCCGAAAATTCGCCAAGATCATCAAAAGCGGCCGCACGCATTTGCAAGACGCGGTGCCGGTGACGCTGGGCGGCGAGTTCGGCGCGTACGCCGCGGCGGTGCGCGCCTCGGCCAAGCACGTGCGGCGCACCGCCGACGATCTGCGGGAACTCGGCATCGGCGGCTCGGCCGTCGGCACCGGCGTCAACACGCACCCGGCCTACGCGAAACAGATGGCTGAAGAGTTGTCGCGCGAAACGGGCCACAAATATCGCAAGGCCGCGGACCTGATGCACGCGATGCAGTCGCAGGCGCCGATCGGCCGCGTCTCCGGCGCGTTGCGCGATTTCGCGGTCGAACTCGGCCGCATCGCCAACGACCTGCGCCTGCTCGCGTCCGGCCCGAACACCGGTTTCGCGGAAATCGTGCTGCCGCCGGTGCAGGCCGGCTCGTCGATCATGCCGGGCAAGGTGAATCCGTCGATTCCGGAAATGGTCAACATGGTCTGCTACCACGCGATCGGCAACGACTTGACCGTCAGCCAGGCGGTCGCCGCGGGCCAACTGGAACTCAACGTGATGATGCCGATCATGGCCGAAAACCTGCTCGAGGCGATCGAGGTGCTGACCACGGCGTGCGGCCAACTGCGCGCGCGCTGCGTCGACGGCATCGTCGCCGACGCCCGGCGCTGCCAGGATTACGCCTATCGCAGCCTCGGCCTCGCCACCGCGTTGCTGCCGCACATCGGTTATCTCAACGCCGCCGTCGTCGCCAAGCGCGCGCTCAAAGAGGGCAAGACCGTGCCCGAGCTGGTGCGCGAGGAAGCGATGATGACCGAGGCGCAACTCCAGCGCGTGCTCGACCCGGTGCGCATGACGCGCCCCGACCCCGATTTGGCGAAGAGAAAAGCAAAAAAATAGTTGCGAGTTCATCGCAACAATCTTGCCTTTTCACCGGTCGTCATTACGTTGCCAACAGGAAAATAACCACAAGGCAGCGAGGAGCCGACCGATGATTTTGCAGAAGAGCAACGGGATCACGAAAGAGGTCCAGCCGTCGCCGGCTGAGTTCAAGAATATTGGTTTGCGGGGCGTCGCGGTCGCCGATTCCGCCATTTGCAAGGTCGACGGCCAGCAGGGGATCCTGCTCTACCGCGGCTACGACATCCGGACCCTGGCGGAAAAGGCCACCTACGAGGAAGTCTGCCATCTGCTGCTCAAGAACCGCATGCCGACCCGCCAGGAATTGGCCGACTTCACGCACGAACTCGCCGACTATCGCCATTTGCCGGGCGGCATGGTGGACGCGTTGAAAGCGCTGCCGAACACCACCTCGGCGATGGACGTGCTGCAGGCGGTCGTCTCGCTGCTTGCCGGTTTCGACCGCGACCTGGCCGAGGAGACGAAGGAAGCGAACCACCGCAAGGGCGCGCGCCTGATCGCCGCGTTCCCGCTGGCCGTGGCCGCGTGGTTCCGCATCCGGCAGGGCCGCTCGCCGGTCGAGCCCGATCCGTCGCTGTCGCACGCCGCGGCGTTTCTCTACGCGCTGCACGGCAAGCCCGCCAACGCCGAGATGGTCCGCAACATGGATGTCGCCCTGGTGTTGCACGCCGAGCACGCGTTCAACGCCTCGACCTTCACCTGCCGGCAGATCGCCTCGACGCACGCCCACATGTACGCGGCGATCGGCGGCGCGGTCGGCGCGCTTTCCGGCGACCTGCACGGCGGCGCGAACGAGGAAGTCTACCGCATGCTCAACCAGATCGGCTCGAAGGACCAGGTGCGCGACTACGTCGTGAAGACGCTCGACGCCGGCGGCAAGATCATGGGCATGGGCCACGCCGTGTACAAGGTGCTCGATCCGCGCGCGGCGATTCTCGGCCCGCTGTCGCAACGGCTTGGCCATGCGCAGGGCGATGCGAAGTGGTTCGAGATCTCCGAAGAAATCCAGCGCGTGACCAAGGAAGAATTCCGCCGCCGCAAGAATATCGACATCAACGCCAACGTCGATTTCTTCTCGGCCTCGGTTTATCACTATATGGGCATTCCGGTCGATCTGTTCACGCCGATTTTCGCGGTGTCGCGCGTCGCCGGCTGGGCGGCGCACTACATCGAGGAGCGCTTCGCCGAAGCCGCCCCGAAACCGGCGCTGTACCGGCCGGAGGCCGACTACACCGGCCGTTACTGCGGCGAAGAAGGCTGCGAGTGGATCGAGATCGACGAGAGAAAGTAGCGGGATTCGGGGATCGGGACTCGGGATTCGGCAATCCGCAATCTGCAATCCGCAATGTTGAAACTGGCGGGGGCATGGTCTAAACTCCAGCGCTCGAATAACGGGAGCTGGAGCGCGAAGAATCCATGCAAGCCAAACTGCGCGAGTTGGGGCAGCGGGCGAAAAGCATCCGCCGGCGAATCATCACGCTAACCGGCACGAAGGGCGTCGGCCACACCGGCGGCTCGCTGTCGATGGTCGAGATTCTCACGACCCTGTATTTCCACGCGATGCGCGTCGATCCGGCCCGCCCCGATTGGCCGGAACGCGACCGCTTCATTCTATCCAAGGGCCACGCGACCCCCGGCTATTACAGCGTGCTCGCCGAAGCCGGCTTTTTCCCCGAGGCGCAACTGCTCGTCGAATACGACGAATGCGGCGGCCAATTTCAGGGCCACCCCGACATGACCAAAACGCCGGGCGTCGATATGTCGACCGGCTCGCTCGGCCAGGGCCTCTCGGTAGGCATCGGCGTCGCGCTCGGCGCGGCGCGGCGGGGCTGGCCGACGACGACCTACGTACTAATGGGCGACGGCGAGATGCAGGAAGGCCAAGTGTGGGAGGCGATCATGCTCGCCGGCGCGCGGCGCGTGCCGCGGTTGATCGCGATCGTCGACAACAACCGCTTGCAGCTCACCGCGCCGACGCCGACGATCATCGATCTCAACCCGATCGCGCCCAAGGTCGCCGCGTTCGGCTGGCATACGCTCGAATGCAACGGGCATGATCTCGCCGAACTGCTCGCCACGCTCGACGAGGCGCAAACCCTCGCCGCCGCGGGGCCGGTGTTCATCGTCGCCAATACGGTCAAGGGCAAGGGCGTCAGCTTCATCGAAAACCGCGTCGAATGGCATTCCAAAGCGCCGAGCCCCGACGAAATGGCCCGCGCGCTGCGGGAATTGGAGTAACGCATGGCCGCCGAAACGATCGCGCCGCGCAAGGCTTTCGGCGAAGCGCTCGTCGAGTTGGGCGGCGAATTCCCCGAGCTCGTCGCGCTCGACGCCGATGTCGGTTCGTCCACGATGTCCGCCCTTTTTCAAAAGGCGTTTCCCGATCGCTTCTATCAAATCGGCATCGCCGAAGCGAACATGATGGGCATCGCAGCGGGCCTGGCGCTGACGGGCTTCACGCCGTTCGTCTCCACGTTCGCAGTCTTCGCCTCGAAGCGCGCGCTCGATCAACTCAGCATTTCGATCGCCTACCCGAAGCTGAACGTCAAGGTGAACGGCTCGTACGGCGGCATCCCGACCGGCCGCGCCGGCGCCACGCACCAGGCGGTCGAAGACATCGCCATCATGCGCGCCATGCCGAACATTAAAATCCTCGCGCCGGCCGACGGGCCCGAAACGAAACTCGCCGTGCGCCTGGCGCTCGAAACGCCCGGTCCGGTTTACCTGTCGACCGTGCGCTGCGAAGTGCCTACGCTCTTCGGCCCGGGCCACACGCTCGCCTGGGGCCGCGCCGTGCAACTGCACGAGGGCCGCGACGTCGCGCTCATCGCCTGCGGCATGATGACGTATAAAGCGCTCGCCGCCGCGCGCCTGCTCGCAGAGGAAGGCATCGGCGCGCGCGTCATCCACATGCCGAGCATCAAGCCGCTCGACGACGACGCGGTCGTACGCGCCTCGCGCGAAATCGGCCGCATCGTCACGGTCGAAAATCACAGCGTCATCGGCGGCCTCGGCGGCGCGGTGGCGGAAACGCTGACCGCGTGCGCGCCGTGCCGCCAGACGCGCCTGGGCTTCCCCGACTGCTTCGGCGAATCCGGCGACGACGAAACGATCTTTTCGAAACTCGGCTGCAACGTCGAACAAATCGTTGCCGCAGCGCGTGAGATCGTGAAGGGGGAGTAGACAGTAGGCAGAAGACCGTAGGCGGTAGACAGTAGACAGTAGCCAGTAGCCAGAAGCCGGAACCCGGAACCCGGATCCCGGATCCCGGATCCCGGATCCCGGATCCCGGACCCCGGATCCCGGATCCCGGATCCCGGATCCCGGATCCCGGAACCCGGACCCCGATTGAAAGGAGCAACCCCGTGCCAGCGCCAGTTCTGAAAAACTACATCTGCGGCGAATGGGTCGAATCGAAGGCGACGGAATTCGCCGAAGTGCACAACCCGGTGACCGGCGAATTGCTCGCGCGCACGCCGCTGTCCACCCCCGCCGAGGTCGCCGAGGCCGCGGCGGCGGCGCAGGCCGCGTTTGGGGAGTGGCGCCGCACGCCGCCGCTGAAACGCGCGCGCACCCTGCTGCGGCTCAAGGAACTGATTATCGCCAATCAGGACGAAATCGCCGTCACGCTGACGAGCGAGCACGGCAAGATCAAAAGCGAAGCGTATATGGAATTGGCGCGGGCGATCGAGAACATCGAGGTCGCCAGCGGCGCGCCGTCGATGATGATGGGCCACAACCTCGAAGACGTGGCGTCGGGCATCGACGAATACGCCATCCGCCAGCCGGTCGGCGTTTTCGCGAGCCTCAACCCGTTCAATTTCCCGGCGATGATTCCGTTCTGGTCGCTGCCCTACG
>CAZHPN010000242.1:0-7544 GCA_964534375.1 uncultured bacterium
AAAGCGGACATCTTTAGCTGCTACTACTGCGGACTTGTTTAACTGTCAGCGACACTATTTAAGTAGTAATTCTCGAAAGGTTGCAGCATTTCCCCGGGGTGCGGATAATTGAATCGGTTCAGTTAAAGAAACCATTTGTCGGGAAAACAGTTTGGCCTTTATAGGGTTTGCCGGAAGTGCGCTGTCGGGAATTCACCCTACACGGCATCCGTTAATGTCGCCGTTTTGGCGTCCAAAGAAGAAACCGGGTTCGCGATCGGCTCCGAATTAGAAATGGCGCCGCGCAATTTATGGCGTGAACTACATGGCCAGCCCATGACGAATCGCAAAACGCGTCAGGGCGACATTGGTCGTCAGCCCGGTCTTCGCCGTGATGCGTGCGCGGTAGGTCCCGATCGTTTTTTCGCTCAGGGACAGCGCTGCCGCGATCTCTTTGATGCTTCTGCCGAGGGCGACCATGCCCAAGACCTGCAACTCGCGCGGCGAAAGTTTCTCCGTCGGCGTTTGCCGGGCGTCGCCGGACAACTCGTCCGCCAGCCGTTCGGCCAGCGACGCGGTGACGTATTTTCCGCCGGACAAAATCCGCTTCGCGGCTGTCACTAATTCTTCCGACGCCTGGTTCTTGCCGAGATAGCCGGCCGCGCCGAGTTTGAACGAGCGAACGGCAAACTCCTCCTCGGGGTAGGCGCTCACCACCAGCACCGGCGTCCGTGGGTGCAGCCGCCGCGACTGCTGCAGCAGCGCCAACCCGTCCGGTCCCGGCAAGTTAATGTCCAGCAGCGCCAAGTCCCATTTCTGGCTTTGAAACGCGCCCAGCGCGGCAGCCGAATCGGCAGCCTCGCCGAACTCGGCATCGGGATATTCGTCGGCGAGAATTTCCTTGAAGCCGCGCCGCACGATGGGGTGGTCGTCGACAATGAGCACGCGAATCACTTATTTTCCTCCAGAGCCGCCAGCGGAATGCTCGCCATGACGACGGTGCCTCCCTCGGGTCGCCGTTGAAAAATAACCCGGCCGCCGAATTGGGCCGCGCGTTCCTCCATCCCCAACAGACCCAGCGAGCGCTGGCTGGCGAGGTCGGAGGCTTGGATGCCTTTTCCGTTGTCTTGAACGCGCAACACAACGTCCGATTCCACGACGCAGAGATCGACGGTCACCCGCGTGGCCTGCGCGTGCCGGGCGACGTTGGTCAGGCATTCCTGAACGATGCGAAACAATGCCGTGTTCTTATCGGGCGAGAGTCTCAGCGAACCAGCGGGCGCCCGCGCCTCGCAATCGATGCCCGTATTCTCTCGGAAACGCCGGGCTTCGTAACGCAGCGCCGGACCCAGTCCCAATTTGTCCAAAACGCCCGGCCGCAACTCGCCCGCGAGCCGCTGGACGGTGGCGATTGTGGCGTCCGCCAGTTCCGAGGCGTCCGACACCCGCCGGCGCAGCTTGAGCATCTCCGGCGTCGGCTTCAACTTGCCGAGCGCCCGGCCAATCCACCGCAGGTCCATCTTGAGGCCGGTCAGGTTTTGCCCCAACTCGTCGTGAACTTCGCGGGCAATGCGTGTGCGCTCGGTTTCGCGAATCGTCTCCAGACGCGCGACTAGCGCGTGCATTTGCTCGCCATATGCCTTCAGCCGCTCTTCCGCCCGCCGGCGTTCCGTGATGTCGCGAACCACGGAGACGATGGCGTACGGGGTTCCGTCCGGCCGCCGCAAATAGCGGCCGATATTCTCGAAGAACATGATCGAGCCGTCTTTGCGGCGAATATCGAATTCCGCGCGCGTGGGTCTGGGCGGGGAACTTTTCGCGGCGGCAAGTTCCCGGTGGTGAATTGCCATGACGTTCTTCAACGACTCGGGCGTCAGCAAGCCTTCCTTTCCCAGGGCCATCGCCTCGTCGACCGTGTAGCCGGTCAACGGCTCGATCGACGGGCTGATGAACAGCGGGTTCAAGTCGAGATCCAACTCCGTCACGATATCCGCTGCGTTGTCCAACACGATCCGGAAGTGGCGTTCGGCGTTGCGGAACGCTTCCTCGGCGCGCTTTCTTTCGGTCAAGTCCGTGGTCGTGCCCGTCGCTCGCACCGGCTTTCCGGACGGGTCTCTGGAGATATAGCCGCGCGTCAACACCGAAACCCAATGTCCGTTTTTGTGCAGCCTGCGGGATTCGACTTCGAAATGATCCAGATTGTTTTGCAGCGCCTGGGCGTATGCTTCCGTGACTCGATCCTTGTCGTCGGGATGCGTCAGGCAATCCCAACTCGATTTGTCTGCGGGAGGCTCATCGGGCGGATAACCCAACATTTCCAACCAGCGCGGCGACAGGAAAAGCGTGTTTTCGGAAAAATCCCAATCCCACCAGCCGTCGTTTACCGCTTTCAGCGCCAGGGCGAATCGCTCTTCACTCTTTCTGCGTTTCTCCTCGGCGGGCGCGCGGTCGGCGTCGCAAGGCGGCGGCGTCATTTTGCTCTTGCGCAAGGCTGCCTCCGTTTGCGCGCCGGCGGTGTCGCGGAACGCACGCCGTGAAAACTTTCCCCATGCGTTACGCGAGCGTTCAACGTCTGATTATTCCTAGTCTTTGCTGTTTTATTATCTGACGAGGAATCTAAGCACGATTCACTCGCGTTGTCACCCGCCCTGCGCCGCGGTTTCCTAGGGAGCGTGCCGTACCGACCGGCCGACGCGCTCCCAAACATGGCGCCAGCCACTTCGGAGGCGCCCCCATCCGAGGAGCCAGCCACTTCGAAAACGCTGCTCCCGCGCACCTCGAAAAGTGTTCGATGCGTTCGAAAATCGAACACAGTGTGTTCGGAAATCGAGCACGGCCGGTTTTTGCAAAAATGTAAGTGCTTGATATCACTAGATATGGTTTTTGGCATAAATCTTGCCCTTAAGCACAGGCATGGCGCGACGACTTCGATACCTGCCGAAACCCTACACCTTGGTCGAGACTGGCACGACAAATTCTGGGCCAAAAGGTATGCGGCGATCCCGATCATCGACGACGAGTCGCTCCTCGGTCGCGTTCACTATTTGCTGAGTCAGGGTTGCAACGAGGGCCTCGTCGAGCGGCCGGGCGATTGGCCCGGCGTGAACTGCGTCAAGGCGCTCGTCGAGGGCGAAAAGTTGGTCGGTACGTGGATCGATCGCACGAAGATGTCCGAAACATCGCGCGTTGACAAGTCGCGAAAAGAATCCGATTTTTCCGCGCGTTACGAGGTTCCGCTGATGCCGCTGCCGTGCTTCGCTGAGTTGACTCCGGGGCAGCGAGCGGCGAAGTGGCGGGAAATGGTCAACGCCGTCGAAACCGAGACGGCCGAACGACTCGCGAGAGAAAACCGCAAGGTCATGGGAGCGGCGTGGGTGCTGCGGCAAGACCCGCACTCTCGTCCGGTCGATTTGGAGAAACGGCCGCAGCCGCTGTGTCACGCCGCGACAAAAGAAGCCCGCCTGGACCACCGTGGCGCGTACAATATGTTCGTTGCTGCCTATCGTGCCGCGCGCGACCTATTCTGGCGGCAACCGCCCGCGGCCGTTTACCAGTTTCCCGCGGGATCGTATGTGCCGCCGTTCGTTCCGTCGTTGCCCGCGCCGAGCTAAACCTCGCGTAGACGCCGCGATAACCCTCGACAGCACGTCCCACGGCGAAAAAGTATCCGTCGCCCGAATCTCGGTCGGAGCGCCGTTCAATACGCGGCAATTCGGGAATTTCCGTGGACAGCAATTCCGCCGAGCGGCAAGAACGACGTCGAACTTATCTGGTCGGCCGCGCGAAAATCACTCCGCTTTGGCACGCCCTATCGAAGTGGCTGGCGCCTCGTCAGCCGCCGTGCCGAATCGGCTGGCGCCTTGTCGGAGACTGAATCATGATTCATTGCGCACGAAAGTCGGACGTCTTATTTTTATTGCAACATTAACTTGCTGGGCGGCGGATTTTGCAGTTTCCTATGTTGGGTCGACGTTTAACAGGCCCGATTCGCAACAAAGGCGGCGACACTCGCAACCCCGACGCGGAGATCATCTTAATGAGGCGCTCGTCTAAATACCGGCTCGGCCCGTTCGAGGGCGACCCGGCCCGTTTGCAGCGGCTGATCGGCCGCCTGGAAGAACTGCGCACCAATCTGCGCAAATTCGAGGACAAATTCGCCGACCGCGTCAGTCTGATCGACCGCGCCTATGAAGCCAGCGCGCGCAACCTGCTGCATTATATCGCGATGCGGCAATACGATATCCGGGAAATGCAGGACGAATTGGCGTCGTTCGGCCTGGCGTCGCTCGGCCGCAGCGAATCGCACGTTATGGCCACCCTCGACGCCGTGCTCCAATTCCTTCGCAAGGCCGCGAACCTGCCGCCGCAGCCGCCCGAACCGCGCCGCCCCGCGCTCACCTACCACGAGGGCCGCGATATCATCGAGACCCACACCGAATCGCAGCTCGGCAAAGCGCCCGCGCGCCGCAAAGTGCGGATCATGGTGACGCTGCCCTCCGAGGCCGCCGACGACTACCCGCTCGTGCGCGGCATTCTCAAGGCGGGTATGGACTGTGCCCGCATCAATTGCGCTCACGACGACGAGGCCGCCTGGGCCCGCATGGTCGCGAACATCCGCCGCGCCGAACGCGCCCTGGGCAAGCCCTGCCGCATTCTGATGGACCTGCCCGGGCCGAAGCTGCGCACGGGCGACCTCGCTCCTGGACCACGCGTCATGCGCTGGCGCGTGCGAAAAGACGCGTGCGGCGTCGTCGTGGCGCCGGCGCGCCTCTGGCTGACGTCGGCCGCGCAGCCCGAAACGCCCCCCGAAGCCGCCGTCGTCGTGCCGCTGGCCGGCGAGTGGCGCGCCGAACCGGGCGACGATCTGTCGTTCGTCGATGTACGCGGCCGCCAACGATCGTTGCGCGTTGTCGGCGCCGCGGGCGCCAGCCGCTGGGCGGAAGCCGATCGCGTCGCCTACCTCGCCGCCGGCACGGAACTGCGGCGCCAGGGCGAGGGCGACGACGAAATCGCCGCGGTCGTCGGCGATCTGCCGCCGCTCGCGCAGGCGATCGACCTGTTCTACGACGACGTCCTGATTCTGACCGCCGATCCCGCGCCAGGTCGGCCGGCGGTGCGCGACGCGGCCGGCCGCGCGATCGAGCCAGCCCGCATCTCGTGCACGCTGCCGCAAATATTTGCCGACGTGAAACCGGACGAGCGCATCTGGCTGGACGACGGCAAAATCGGCGCGGTCGTCGAAAAGGCCGGCCCGGAGGAAATCCGCCTGCGCATCGTGCGCGCCAAGCCCGGCGGCAGCAAATTGCTCGCGGACAAAGGCGTCAATCTGCCGGACAGCGACCTGCGCATCAAAGGCCTCACCGAACAGGATATCGCCTCGTTGCCGTTCATCGCGCGGCACGCCGATCTGGTCGCGATGTCTTTCCTGCGCGGGCCGGACGACGTGCTCGAATTGCAGGCGCACCTGGCGAAAATGCGCGCGGCGAGCCTGGGCATCGTGCTGAAAATCGAGACGCGCAAGGCGTTGGAGCGGCTGCCGGCGATCCTGCTCGCGGCGATGCGCAGCCACCCGATCGGCGTGATGATCGCGCGCGGCGATCTCGCGGTCGAGGTCGGGTTCGAGCGCCTGGCCGAGGCGCAGGAAGAAATACTGTGGATCTGCGAGGCCTCGCACATCCCCGTCATTTGGGCCACGCAGGTGCTGGAAAATCTGACGAAACAGGGCCTGCCGTCGCGCGCCGAAATCACCGACGCCGCGATGAGCGTGCGCGCGGAATGCGTGATGCTCAACAAGGGGCCGTACATCCTCGAATCGATCCGCGTACTCGATGACATCCTGCACCGCATGGAAGCCCACCGGAAGAAACAGTCCACCGTTTTCGGGCGGCTGGACGTTTCCGATTTCGGCGGGTAAGTTGCACATTGCGCCGGAGCGGACAACCGGCGCTTTTCCCCAGAACGAATCGACGGAGCAGGCATGACTGCGGATAAAAAGCTCCCGGGCCGGTTGATCGCCTTCGAAGGTCTCGACGGCTCGGGCATCTCGACGCAAATCCACCTGGTTCAGCGCTGGCTGGCCGGTTTGGGCTGCCGCGTCTTCTATAGCGAGTGGGACTCCAGCGAAATGGTCAAGGAGGCCACGCGCCGCGGCAAAAAGCAGCAACTCTTCACGCCCACCACCTTCAGCCTGGTGTACGCGACCGACTTCGCCGACCGCTACGAGCGCCAGATTCTGCCGATGCTCAAGGGCGGCTTCATCGTTTTGTGCGATCGCTACGTGTTCACGTCGTTCGCGCGCGACGCCGTGCGCGGTTGCGATCCGGCCTGGTTGCGCGAGTTGTACGGCTTTGCGCACATTCCGGACCTCACATTTTATCTCGACCTGCCGCTGCACATGGCGATCAACCGCATCTTCGAAAATCGGCAGCAGCTCAACTACTTTGAAGCGGGTATGGATCTCGGCCTGTCGCAGGACATCTACGAGAGCTTCCGCCTGTTCCAGGGCCGCGTGGCGGACCGCTACCTGCAAATGGTCAACGAATTCGCGTTCACGGTCGTCGACGCGACGCGCAACATTCACGAGCAACAGGAGATTCTGCGCGCGAGCATCGCCGCGGCGATCGATCCGGCCGACTTCCGCGAAAGGGCGTCGCAATGACCGCGAAACGTTGCTATTTCAGCCCGCCGCCCGGCGTCGATTTGTCGCGGTTGACCGGCACGCTGATCGTCATCGAGGGCCCCGACGCGTCGGGCCGTTCGACCCACATCGTCCAATTGACCAAGTGGCTCGAGGAAGAAGGCTACGCGGTGGTGCACGTCGGACTGCGCCGCTCGATGCTCGTCAGCCCGGAACTCGACCGCGCGAAAAAGGGCAATGTCGTCAGCCCGCGCACGATGTCGCTGTTTTACGCGGCCGACTTTTACGACCAGATGGAAAACGTGCTCGTTCCCGCCCTGCAGGCCGGGGCGGTGGCGCTAGCCGACCGCTACATCTTCACGCTCATGGCGCGCGACCTCGTGCGCGGCGCCGAGCCGCACTGGGTCGAGTCGCTCTACTCGCGCGCGCTCGTGCCGGACGCTGTCTTTTTTCTCAAGGTCTCGCGCGAGACGCAGGCGGTTCGTTCGTTGAAGGCGCGCGGCGGCCTCGATTATTGGGAATCGGGGATGGACCTGCGGCTGTCGCGCGACTGGTTCGACTGCTTCGTCAAATACCAGACGCGGCTCGCCCAGGTCTTCGCCGGCTTCCAGGAGAAGCACGGTTTTGAAGTCGTCAACGCGAATCGCTCGCTCAAGGCGATTCAAAGCGATCTGCGCGCGCATTTGCGGCGCGTGTTGGCGGGCCTGAAAGCCTGACCGGCGCGCCGGCGGATCGACCAGGCGAGGGGGAGACACCATGCGGCACGGCAGTTTGATTCTCTTGGCTTTGGCGGCGATGTTGACGCTCTCGTGGGCGGCGGGTTGCGGGTCGAGCAGCAGTTCGACCGCGGCCAAAATCGACGACGACAACGACGCCTCGCCCGTCGACGACGACAACGACGCCTCGCCCGACGACGACGCTTCGCCCG
>CAZHPN010000243.1:0-7293 GCA_964534375.1 uncultured bacterium
CCGCCACGGTGTCTTCTCGCCCCTCCCTGCGTCGGGGAGGGGCGCGGCCACGCCGAGCGTGGCCGGGGGAGAGGTCCACGCGAAATGCCGATTATCGAGCCGCCATTTTTGCAAGAGGCTCTGTCGGCAAATCCTGTCCATCCTGCAAACCCTGTCCATCCTGTAAAAAAAGAACGGAATCTCTCAGCCGGGAAATCAGGGCGCGGCGGATTGCTTGACCGTGAACGCAACTTCCCCTAGATTTCGCTGGAACCGGCAAGCGGCCGGCCGCCGACGCGATGGCGGCGACCCTTTCCAAAGGAGCATTTGCAATGGGTAAATTGGCGATCAACGGCGGAACTCCCCTGCGCACGAAACCGTGGCCGATCTGTCCGCCCTTCACCGCGCGCGAACGCGAAGAACTGCTGGACGTGCTGGACAGCCACAACTGGGGCGGCTACCCCTCGCCGAACACCAAGGCCAAGGCCTTCGCCGACAAGTTCGCCGCCGTCAACGGCGCGAAGCACTGCATCTGCTGCGCCAACGGCACGGTCTCGCTGGAAATGTGCCTGCGCGCCGCGGGCCTCCATTACGGCGACGAAGTCATCGTGCCGGCGCTGACGTGGGTCGCCACCGCCGCCGCGGTCGTCACCACCAACGGCGTGCCGGTGTTCGCCGACGTCGACCCGGCCGACTACACGCTCGACCCCGACGCCGTCGCCGCGAAAATTACGCCGAAAACCAAGGCGATTATCGTCGTGCACCTGGGCAGCGCCGCCGCCGACATGGATCGCTTCGTCGCGTTGGCGAAAAAGCACAACCTGGCGCTGATCGAAGACTGCGCGCACGCGCACGGCGGCAAGTGGGGCGACAAGGGCCTCGGCGCGGTCGGCGATTACGGCTCGTTCTCGTTCCAATCGAGCAAGCTGATGACCGCGGGCGAGGGCGGCGCCGTGCTGACCAGCGACGACATCGGCATGCAAAAACTGCACAGTCTGGTCAACTGCGGCCGCAAAGAGCCGGGGTACAATTCCTACGACGGCAACCTGCTGGGCTGGAATTATCGCATTTCGGAATGGTCGGCCGCGGTGCTGATCGCGCAGTTGGAAAAACTGACGGAACGCACGGCGTTGCGCGAAGCGAACGCCGATTATCTCAGCGCGCAACTGGCGAAGATCGAGGGCATTACCGTCATGCCGCGCCGCCCGCGCCACACGGTTCAGCATCATTATCAGTACATTTTCAAATACAATCCGGCGGGCTTCAAAGGTTTGCACCGCGAGTTGTTCCTGCAAGCCATGTTCGCCGAAGGGTTCGATTTCGACGGCCCCTTCTACCCGCCAATTCCCGGCCGCGACATCTTCCCGGTGCGCGCCGACCAGTACCCGGCGATCCGCGAACGTTACGGCGACGCGATCACCGAAGCGCACGCCGCCGATCTGCCGGCGACGCGCAAAGCCGCCTGGGAAGAAGGCGTGTGGGTGCATTACCCGTTCCTGATGGGCGGCAAGGCCGACATCGACGACATCGTCGCGGCGATCAAGAAAGTTCAGGCCAACGTCAACGAATTGCTGTAGCGCGTGTTTTTGCAGCTTCCCGGGCTTGCTCGTCGTCGCGACGGCCAAGCCCGTTTCATTTAACCACGTCAGGACGGGCGATGGACATCAAACAACTCGCGCAAGAGATTTTTCCGCAAACCGTCGAATGGCGGCGTTATTTGCACCGCAACCCCGAGACGTCGTGGAGCGAGCGCGACACGAGCGCGTGGCTCGCGGCCCGGTTGCGCGATGCGGGCCTCGAGCCGCGGCCGGCGGCCGGCCTCGGCTGGCTGGTCGACATCGCCGGCGGCCGGCCCGGGCCGCGCATCGCCTTGCGCGCGGACATGGACGCGCTGGCGATCGAAGAAAAAACCGGCTTGCCGTTCGCGTCCGCGCGGCCGGGCGCGATGCACGCCTGCGGCCACGACGCGCACATGGCAATGCTGCTGGCCGCGGCGACGATTCTGGCGCGGCATCGCGCGCAGATCGCCGGGGCCGTGCGCTTGTTCTGGCAACCCGCGGAAGAGTCGCCGCCGCCGGGCGCGCCGGCCTTGGCCGACACCGGCGCCGAGGCGATGATCCGCGACGGCGCCCTGCGCGACGTGCAGGCGGTGTTTGGCGTGCACGTCATGCCGTTCGCGCCGGCGGGCGTTATCGGCTTGCGCGCCGGCCCGCTCATGGCGGCGTCGCAATCGTTCGATATCGACGTGTTCGGGCGCGGCGGACACGCGGGGATGGCCGCCGGCACAGTCGACGCCGCGGCCGCGGCGGCGCAACTGGTCAGCGGTTTGCGCGCGGCCGTCGTCGACGGCCTCGATCCGGCGGAGCCGCTGGTGGTGCACATCGGGCAGGTCGTCGCCGGCGCGTCGCGCACGGCGGTGGCGGCGTCGGCGCGGCTGCTCGGCACGCTGCGGTTCACCAACCCGGCCATGCGCGATCTGCTGCTCGAGAAGATTTCTCGCGCGGCCCACGCGATTGTCGAACCGCTCGGCGCGACGGCCACCGTCGAATTTGAGAAACACTGCAACCCGCCGGTCATCAACCACGCGGCGACGACAGAAGCGTTGCGGCCGATCGCCATCGAGACCGCGGGCGGCGAGAACGTTTTCGAACCGCCGGCCGTGATGGGTTCCGAGGACTTCAGCTTTTACCAGCAGGAAACGCCCGGGGTGTTCGTGTTCCTCGGCGTTGGGGGCGATTCGGGATTGCACAGCCCCACCTTCAATTTGGATGAAACGGCCATGCGCGTCGGCGTCGAGTACTGGCTCCGGCTGGGTGTCGCGCCGGGGCGCGTCGTGGTCTGAGCCAAGTGCTCAATCGCCCGATTGGGGTCTGATGAGGTCCGCCGCGTCGCGGTCAGGCGCGGAACAAAGTCTCCAGAATCGAAAAGGCGAGTTGTTCTTTGTCCATCCGGGGCAACGGCGTGACGCGGCCGTCGGCGAAGAGCACGACGACCTCGTTTTCCACGGTGTCGAACCCGATGCCTTTTTGCGCTACGTCGTTGGCGACGATCGCGTCGAGGCCTTTGCGTTTCATCTTTTCGAGCGCCTTTGCGTCGGCGTCGCCCGTCTCGGCCGCGAAGCCGACGACCTGCCGCGCGCCCTTCTTGGCGGCCATCGCGGCGACGATATCCGGATTGAGTTCGAGCCGCAGCGTCGCTGGGCCGGTGATCTTGGGCAACTTGACCGCGGTCGCTTCGGACGGCCGAAAATCGGCGACCGCCGCGGCCATGATCAGGATGTCGGCGGCGGCGAACGCTTCGTCGACCGCGGCGAACATCTCCTGCGCGGTCTCCACCCACCGGCGCGTCACGCCGACCGGGCAGTCGAGCCGGCACGGGCCGGAGATCAGCGTCACGTCGGCCCCGCAGATGCGCGCCGCGCGGGCCAGCGAATAGCCCATGCGCCCGCTGGAGCGGTTGGACAGAAAGCGCACCGGGTCGAGCCGTTCGCGCGTCGGGCCGGCGGCGACGACGACGCGCCGGCCGGCGAGCCATTGCTCCGCGACGAGCGGCAGCGCGGCCTCGACAATCTGCGCCGGCTCGGTCATGCGGCCGTAGCCGAAATCTTTGCACGCGACCTCGCCAGGCTCCGGGCCGACCCAGCGCACGCCGCGCACCGCGAGCTTTTGCATGTTGTCCTGCACGGCCGCGTGCGCCCACATGCGCGGGTTCATCGCCGGCGCGAGCAGGACGGGCGCGTTGGTCGCGAGCAGCGTGGTCGTCAGCAGGTCGTCGGCGATGCCGTTGGCGTACTTGCCGATGAGATTGGCCGTCGCGGGCGCGACGATGACGAGATCCGCCAGATCGGAAAGGCTCGTGTGCGAGATGTCGGACGTGTCGAGCAGCTTGAACGTTTTTTGATAAACCGGATGGCCGGACAACGTTTGAAACGTCAACGGCGCGACGAACTCGGCCCCGTTCTCGGTCATCACGACGTAAACCTCGGCGCCTTGTTTCACCAGCGCCCGCACCAGTTCCGCGGCTTTATAAGCGGCAATGCCGCCGGTCACGCCCAGGAGAATGTTTTTGCCCGCCAACATGTTTCCCGCCTTAATCGAAAAACGGATTCGTGCGTTTCTCGCGGCCGATGGTCGTTTCCGGCCCGTGCCCCGGCCACACGACGGTGTCGTCGGGCAGGGTGAACAACTTCGCCCGAATGCCGGCGATCAAGGCTTTGAAGCTGCCGCCCGGGAAATCGGTGCGCCCGATCGAGCCCGCGAACAGCGCGTCGCCGACGAACGCGTTGCCGGGGAAAAGCAGCGCCACGCCGGTCGGGCTGTGGCCGGGCAGCTCGACGATGTCGCCGCGCAGGTCGCCGATTTCCAGCACGTCGCCCTCGACGACCGTGCGGTCGGCCGGCGGGCTTTCCGGCACGCGCATGCCGAACATCGACGCCGCCGCGCCGGCCCGGCCGAGCTCCTGCGCTTCGCGCGGATGCGTCACCAGCTCGGCGCCGGTTTTCGCCTTGAGCTCGCCGTTGCCGCCGATGTGGTCGAAATGCGTGTGCGTGTTGAAGATCGTCTTGCAGGTCAGGCCGTCTTCTTTCAGCGCCGCCAAAATGAGCGGCACGTCGCCGCCCGGATCGACCACGACCGCCTCTTTGGTGGCCTCATCGCCGATGATGTAGCAATTCGTCGCCAACGGGCCCGCTTCCAAACGCCGAATAATCATGCCGTTTCCTGACTCGGTGAATAATTGCTCATCGTAGGCGCCGCGCCGCGCGCGGTCAACTCGTTCGGCCCGGTTATCCGACGGTTGACGCCGAATGCCGACGAAACTCATTTACCGCTTCGTGCGCGGCGCGGGTCGTTTCCGGCAAACGCCATTGGCGGCACAGCGCCAGCGCCAGCTTGCGCGCGGCGCCGAAGGTCAGGCGATGGCCGGGGCTGACGAAGAGCGGCGCGACGCCGTCGCGCGTGCGCACCACCTGGCCGATGCGTTCGCCGTCGTGGCGCAGCCAGGTCCAGGCGCCCCGCGCGGGGCCGGGTTCGTCGGCTTCGCCGATCAGCCGGCTCTTCGCGAGGCCGAGCGACGGCGTGTCGTAAATTACGCCCAAATGGCACGCTAGGCCGAAACGCCGCGGGTGCGCGAGGCCCTGGCCGTCGCAGACGAGCAGATCGACCGGCTCGCCGATCTGCGCGAGCGCCTCCGCGACGACGGGAATTTCGCGGAACGACAGCAATCCCGGCACGTATGGAAATGGGCTGCGCGCCTTCGCCAGCGCGACTTGCTGAATCGCCATTTTCGGATACGAAAAAACGACCGCCGCCGCGAAAAACCATTCGTCGCCGCGATCGTACGAAACATCGAGGCCGCAAATGCGGCGTAGCGGGCGAAAGCGATCGGCAAGTTCGACGCGCGTTGCGAGTTCGCGTTGCAGCGCGATCGCCTCGGTAGGCGTTAAATCCCAAGAGTGGCGGAGGGTCGGCAGCATTAGGGGGAAGGAAAAAGGAAAAAGGAAAAAGGAAAAAGTAAGACATCGCAGGCGAGGCTCTGCCGCCGAGGCCCGCCATTCTCGCTGATCGGATGCTGCTCAACGGCAAGACGGCACGCGGCACGTTGGAAGGCTTGCGGCTGACTTTTTCCTTTTTCCTTTTTCCTTTTTCCTTCTTTCATTGCTTCCCCGTGTGCCCAAAGCCGCCGTCGCCGCGATCGGTCGACGGCAGTTCGTCGCATTCGTCCCACTCGAGGTGCGAGACGGGCGCGAGCACAAGTTGCGCTAGGCGGTCGCCGCGTTTGACCACGAACGGCTCGGCGCCCAGATTGGCGACGATCAACTGCACCTCGCCGCGATAATCGCTGTCGATCGTGCCGGGCGCGTTCGGCAGAATCAGACCGTGCCGCAGCGCCAGCCCGCTGCGCATGCGCACCTGCGCCTCGTAGCCGGGCGGCACGGCGATGACGAGCCCGGTGGGGATCAACGCGCGCGCGCCGGGCGCGATCGTCACGGATTCGGCGACGGCGGCGAGCAAATCGAGGCCGGCGGCGCCGGGCGTTTGATATTGCGGCAGCGGCAGGCCGGCGGCGTGCGGCAGGCGTTTGATCGCGACGCGAACGGAGGGCATGAAAAAGCCTCGGGGTCGGGGTTGGCGAATTCAACAATGCGGCCGAAAAAGCAAAGGCGGCTTTCGCCGCCTGAGTCGGGCCGCGAATTTCTCGCGATTACTGGTCCAGCACGTCCTTCGGATCGACGCCCAGCGCCGCTTTGCGGGAGAGCCGGATCTTGCCGCTGTCGCGGTCGATGTCGATCACCTTGACGAGCACCTCGTCGCCCATGTTGACGACGTCCTCGACCTCGCGCACGCGCGTGTTGTCGAGCTGGCTGATGTGAATCAGGCCGTCGGTGCCGGGCATGATCTGCACGAACGCGCCGAACGGCTCGATGCGCACGACCCGCCCCATGTAGAACTTGCCGATCTCGGCCTCGGCGGTCAGCTCCTTGATCATCTGGATCGCGTCGCGCGCCGCTTCGCCGTTGGTCGAGGCGACGAAGACCTTGCCGTCGTCTTCGACATCGATCTTGACGCCGGTCTTCTCGATGATCGCGCGGATCGTCTTGCCACCGGGGCCGATCAAGTCGCGAATCTTGTCGACCGAAATCTGCAGCGTCGTGATGCGCGGCGCGAACGGCGACAAATCCGGTCGCGGCGCGGGCATGGCGACCGTCATCTTGCCCAGGATGTGCAGCCGCGCCTGGCGGGCCTGCTCGAGCGCCTGGGTCAGGATCGCTTCGCTGATGCCGCTGACCTTGATGTCCATTTGAATCGCAGTGACGCCTTGCTCGTTGCCGGCGACCTTGAAATCCATGTCGCCGAGGTGGTCCTCGTCGCCGAGAATGTCGGTCAACACGACGAACTTGCCGCCGTCGCCTTTGATCAGGCCCATCGCGACGCCCGCGATCGGCGCGGTCATTTTCACGCCCGCGTCCATCAGTGCCAGGCTGGAGCCGCAGACGGAGGCCATCGAGCTGGAGCCGTTCGATTCGAGGATGTCGCTGACGACGCGCATCGTGTACGGGAAGTCGGCTTCATCCGGCAGCGCCGGATTGATCGCGCGGCGCGCCAGGTTGCCGTGGCCGATTTCGCGCCGGCCCGGCGAGCGCAGGAATTTCACTTCGCCCACCGAGAACGGCGGGAAATTGTAGTGCAGCATGAAGCGCCGCCACGTTTCGCCGAGCAGGCCGTCGATCTTCTGTTCGTCGCTGCTGGTGCCGAGGGTGACGGTGACCAGCGCCTGCGTCTCGCCGCGCGTGAACAGCGCCGAGCCGTGGGTGCG
>CAZHPN010000244.1:0-7281 GCA_964534375.1 uncultured bacterium
GGCCGAAGGCCGCCATTTGGTTGCGGCCCGAAGGGCCGCGCTAAGCCTCTGTGGTGGAAGATAAACAATCATTCTTCGATTTTTCTTTGCGTTGCGGTCAATTCGTCGCGGCATTTGGCCAGCCGTTGCTCGACAAGCGGCCAGTCGGTCTCCCATTTGCCGACTTCCTCGGCCGCGCCGGTCAATTTCGCCAGCACGCCCTGAAACCGCCGCTCCAGCGTTTCGTTCATTTCCTTGAGCCGACCGTGCAGCGCCGGAAACAGCGGGTCGACGCCGTCGGTCTCCAGCGCCGTGCCGCGCCGGCCTTCCAGATACAGCCGGCGCCAGTGCGCTAGGTCGGCCGCGCGCCCGTGTTCGTCGATCTCGCGCAACGAGGCCGCGAAACGGTCCAGCAATTTTTGCGCATCGGTCAACGACTTGAGATGCCGTTGCAGGGAAAGCTGCTCGTCGGCTGCGGCGCCGAGCCGAAACGACGCCTCGCGCCGAATTTCCCAGCCGTCCGCGTCCTCGCGAACGACCAGGCCGCGATCGCGGAACTTGTACGGTTTTTTCGGCAGGGCGCCGCGCGGATTGAACGCCGGCGACAGCACCATTTGCAGGCGATACGAAAGCGGCTCGAAGAGGCCGAGGTCCGCGTAAAAACGCCTCTTGACGACGGGCGTCAGGATGGTCGATTCGAGTTGCGCGCCGACGTTCTCGCCGCCGCGCGCCTGGATCAGCAGCAGCGTGCCGTCCGGAACCGCGCATTCGCCGTAGGCGAGCAGCGAGCCGGACGGCCCGGCGGCCGCGTGAACGGCGAACGATGACAGATCCGGCGCGAGCCAACAGCCGGACGCCGCGGCGCAGAGTGCGAGGCAGCAGCCGAGCCGCACGCGAAAAAACGACGTAACATTTCTCATTTCCGGCATTTATAGAACGTTTTCCCGCCGGGGAAAAGTCGGCGCCGGCGGCGCCGGGTCAGGATAATCCTGACTATCCGCCCGCCGCGCGGCATGCCATGCTCGCGCGGCAAGATGGCTGTCCGCAGCCGAGGAGTGACGCTCGCGATGAACGAGAAGGACGGTTTTTACCGAGAAATCCTGCACCAGTTGCACGATGGCGTGTATTTCGTCGATTGCGACCGGCGCATCACCTTTTGGAACCTGGGCGCCGAACGGTTGACCGGCTACACGGCGGCCGAGGTCGTCGGCAAGTCGTGCGCCGACAACCTGCTGATGCACGTCGACGAACACGGCCGGGAATTGTGCAAAGCCGGCTGCCCGGTCTCGCAAACGCTGCGCGACGGCCAACGGCGCGAGGCCGATGTCTTCCTGCATCACAAAGAGGGCCACCGCGTGCCGGTCAATGTACGGGTGGCGCCGTTCCAGGACGACGACGGCGCGGTGATCGGCGCAGTCGAGGTCTTCAACGACAATTCGGCCAAAACCGCGGCGACGCGCGAGAAGCTGCGGCTCGAAAAATTGGCGCTGCTTGATTCGCTGACCCAGGTCGGCAACCGCCGCCACGCCGAGCGCCAGTTGGATATCGCGTCCAACGAGGTCGATCGCTATCAGGCGGCGGTCGGCGCGCTGTTCATCGACGTCGACCGTTTCAAAGGGGTCAATGACGCCTACGGCCACGCGGCCGGCGACGTCGTGCTGAAAACCGTCGCCCGCACGCTCACCGGCAGCGTGCGCTCGTACGACACCGTCTGCCGCTGGGGCGGCGACGAGTTTCTCTGCATCGTCCGTCACGTGGGGCGGGACGAGTTGCTGACGGTCGCCGAAAATGCGCGCAATCTGATCGAACGGTCGTTTTCGGATTTTGAAGGGGGGCTGTTGGCCGTGACGGTTTCCGTCGGCGCGGCGATGGCGCGGCCGGGCGAACCGTGGCCGACGCTGGTGCAAAGGGCCGACGCGCTGATGTATGCGAGCAAGCAAAACGGCGGCAACCGCGTCACGGTCGAAACCCCGTAAACTTTGCGCGCGTCCTTAGTTCGCCTTGGGCGCGGCGCCGTTGCGCGGTAGAAAGATCGCCATGCCGGCGCGCGCATCGCGTTCGGCGTACCCGTACATGCCGTGTTCGTAAAAGCCCTTGTCTTTGAGATAGCCGTAGACGGTCGACGACTGCGGGCAATTCCAACACGGCCCCTTCGCGACCAGGATCAGCGGCGGGCGCCGCGTGCGGATATCCTGCGCGAGTTGCTCGAGATAGCGCGCTTCGAGTTGAGCCGCGTTCGCCCCGGGCAGCCCGACGCCCTGCTGCACCATCGGAATCCAATAAAACCAGAAGAAGCGCGATCCCGGCGGCCGGCGCATCTGCGCGAGCATGGGGTACGCTGGAACCACCTCCGTCGAAATCATCAGCACCGGGTCGCCTTCCCGCGAATGCTCGTCGATGATTTTCGCGAGCACGGAATTGTCCGCCAGCAGTTTGAATTGCCGCGACAAGTTTGTCTCGAAGGCGAAACGGAGGCCCGCGAGGCACGCCAGCGCCGTCAGCGCGCCGATCGTTTGCAGGACAAAACGGCGGGGGATCCGCAGCCGCAACACGGCGCCGTCCGCCGCGTCGGCCGCGAAAGCCAGCGGGTGAAGCTGCGCGCCGAGCATCGCCAGCACCGCGACCAGCGCAAAGTCGCCCGGAATGGCGTGATACGGCCAGCCCTTCGACTGCAATAGAAAAACGAACGTCGCGCCCAGGCCTGCGGCGCCGAAGGCGCGGATCACGCGCCACGCGGCGGCGGCGCGTTGCGGCGCCAGCAGAAACGCTGCGGCGAACGCGAGGATGCCCGGCCAAATATAGACGTTCGCCAGCAGGCTGGCGAGCGGTCGGCTGTAGGTTCCGTAGCCGCGCGCCGTCAGAGGCAGCACCTCGTGCAGGAACGCGCTCTTCATCGGCTCGGGCAGGAACAGGAAATGCGCGCCGTAGACGACGGCGGTCGCGCACAGCGCAATCGTTTCGGGCGCGAGCAAGGTCCGCCGGCGGCGATAGATCGCCAGCCAATAGATTTCCGGCGCGGCGACGATCAGGAAGAAATGCGGCTTGAGGCAGGCGAACAGACCGGCGACGACGCCCGCAGCCACGGCCGCGCCCCGCGGCACGGCGGCTCCTTCCCAGCGGCGAAACCGCAGGGCGACGAACGGCAAGAACCCGAGGAGAAACAGATGCTCCCGCTGGCCGAACGAGGTTGTCAGAAACAGACCCGCCGAGCCCGCCGCCAGCGCCGCGGCAAGCCATTCGACAAAGACGTGCTCCTGCGGCGGCAGCGTCGCCAGCAGCATCCGGCGCGTCGCCAGCACGGAAGCCAGGGTCAGCGCCCAGACCAGCAGCAGGAATGTCGTGATCGCCGGAAACGGCAGCAGGCGCCCGAGCAGCACCGGGATGGCGCTCAAATACAGGATCAACGGCGGATTGATGTCGATGAAATCGACGTAGGGCGTCTTGCCGACGAGCAGCAATTCACCCGCCTGCACATACATCCCACCGTCGTGGCTGACGTGCAGCGGCCTGTGCAAAATGGCCGCGAGTTGTGCCGCGAACAGCAATAGCAACAGCAGCCGCCAGAAGCGCCGATCAGACACGCGAACCCCCCACACGTCGTCGGATGACGACTTAGTACAGGCTACCGAATGCCGGCCGCACGCTCAAGACCGCAACTGCCGTCCCGCGCCTGCGTCGAGAAAGTTGGTTAGCGGCAGCCTGGCGTACATCGTCAGCGCGTGGGCCGCCCAGAACCGACTGCCCCTCGGCCAGGTCAAGGTGGACGACAAAAGCAGCGAAATCACCGCCATCCCCGAGTTGCTGCGCGTGTTGGACATGACTGGCTGCATCGTCACGATCGACGCGATGGGCTGCCAAAAGAAGATCGCGCACGAGATCGTCGCGCGAGGCGCCGACTGCCTCTTCTCTCTCAAGAACAATCAGGGAAACATGCTCACCGAAGTGGCGGAGTTGTTCGCCGCGATGCCCTTGGAAAAAATCGCCGCGGGACAAGCGCCCCCCGACCTGACGTGCGCCTTTCACCAAACGGTGGACGCCGATCACGGCCGCGTCGAAACCCGGCGCTGTTGGTGCACCTCGGACATCGTCTGTTTCGCGGACCGCCGCCGCTGGAAAGGATTGGCCAGCTTTGGCATGGTCGAAACCCAACGGGATACCAAAGGCAAGATCTCCACCCAACGCCGCTGTCTTATCAGCAAAAGGCTCATGGCCGGATGGGAACGAGCATGGTCTTCCCCTTCAGGCGAAGAAGTTGCAATAGTAACAACCTAAATGCCTGAAAAGACCATGCTTTTCAATAGGGCAGTCGTACGCCGGCTTTGCAGATTCTGGTGAGGAGCCTAAAAAGCCGGCGGGCGATCAAACGTCGCGAAGCGACGTTATCGCACGTGCCCCGGGCACGAGCGAAAGTAGCCCAGGGCTTCGGCCCTGGGAACGGTCGGGCGTTTATCATACATCATCACCCGACATTTTCGGACATGGCGCGCCTAGCCAAAATATCCTAGATCCCTCAGCCGCTGCAAAATGACCTCGCGTTCCGCCGCGGTCATGGCGGACGGCTGCGCCGTGCGTTCCGGCGTCGGCGGGCCGTAGCGGATTTCACGGCAAGCCGGGCGGAAGATTTCCGTCAACGGCCGGCCGTCGAGATCGCTGGGGATCGGCCAGCCCGCGGCGTGGAAGAGCGTGGGCAAAACATCATAAATATGGGCGCCGGCGACCGGGCCGGGCGCGATCTGCGGCCCGGCGGCGAGGAACACGCCGTGCAACCGGTGGTTGCCGGTGTGGCCGACGACGACCGGCCCGACCGCGGTGCGGCCCCAGAACTCGGTCGCGCCGCGGGTGGTGTACGCGTAATCGCGCATCACGACCAGGAGGTCCGGCGCGTCGGCGAGCGACGGCCCGTGGTAGATTTCTTCTTTTTCGATAAGGCGATCGACCAGCGGCCGGCCTTCGTCCGGATCGACAATCGCCAGTAGCGCCTTTTTCACGCGCTCGCGCGTCCGCGCTTCGTCGACCGGCCGCACGCAGCCTTCGGGCTCGCGGCCTTCGAGATTGAGCCAGACGTTGCCGCACAGCCCGCGCGAAAAGGCGACCGTCGCGCCCCAATCGACCGTGGAAAAATTCAAGCGCCGCGGATCGCCCAGGCCGAGCGCCAGCGTTTCATCGTCGTCGGCGCTCGACCCGCCGGTCGGCTCTCGCTCGCGCACCCACGCGTGCTGCGGATCGGCGTGCGGCGCCGGCGGCGGCGCGAACGCGCGAATCTTTGCAGGGTCGAAGCGCAGCAGGCCGGCGTCGATCAGGGCGCGATTGAGATAAACATCGCGCCGCAAATCGCCGAAACCGTGGTCGCTGACGACCAGCAGCGAATCGTCCGGCCCGAGCCGCGCCAGCCAATCGCCAAGCGCGCGGTCCATCGCGAAATACGTTTCGAAAATCGCGTCGCCGAGATCGCCGTGCGCGCGCGGCTCTGCGACGTGCGCCGGCGTCATCGCGCCCCAGAGCGCGTGCTGCGCACGGTCGGCGGCGACGTACACGAAAAACCCGAGGTCCGGCAAGTGGTGATCCCACAGGCGCAAGAATGCGGCGTGGCGGGCGTCGTGCATCGCAAACAGATCGGACAAAAACCGCGCGCTGCCGCCGTACCAGTGCGACATAACGTCGACGCGATAGCCGTCGCCGAGTTCGCCGAGAATCTCCGGCGGCCAGACGGCCTCGGCCGCGCTCGGCGCGTGCATGCCGGCCACCATGAAGCCGGGCAAAGGCTCGGGGGGCCAGGTGAGCGGCACGTTCGCCACGCCGAGCCGCACGCCGGCGGGCGCGAATTGCCAGAACGCCGGCGCGCGACGATCGCGGCTGTCGACCAGTTCGATGTCGTAGCTGTGCGCGGCGCGTTTGCCGAAATCGAATATGCCGTGCCGGCCCGGATTGACGCCGGTAACCATGCTTGTCCAAGCCTGCGGCGTCAGCGGATGAATCGTGCTGGCCAGCGGCCCGTGCGCGCCGCGCGCCATCAGCCCGGCGAAATTCGGCAGCAACCCGGCGCCGGCCCAGCGGAAAAGCAACGTCGGCTCCGCCCCGTCGATGCCGAGCAGCAATATGCGCGCCACGATTCACCTCCGCGACGGCAGTCTATCATTTTGGTCGGAAAAAATCGGCGTCGTGAAGGGGATGGGCGTGCGCAACGGGGCGGGCGTTGCACCGCGAAGGGATTGTCGTTGTTGAGACGACTGCCGCAAGCAGCCGGCCAAAAACGACAATCCTCTTGGGGGTTGCAAGGGCCGTCGGCCCTTGACCGGGGGTCGCGGGGGCAGCGCCCCCGCAATGGCGTCGGCGCCGCTATTTCGTCACATGCAACGTCGCGCGTTCCGGCGCGGCGCCCGGCGGCAACAAAACCAGGCCGTCGGCCTGCGCGGCGATGGCGAGCGGATTCGAACCGCCGGTCAGGATCTGCACCATCGGCGCGGCGCCGCGGATGATTTTCGCCCACGCCAAGCGCCAGCCGTCGCTGGCTGGCGGCGGCGCGGCGAACGGCGCCTCCAGGGTCGGCAGGTCGAAATCGCGGTGGCCGGCGAGTTTGCGCGCCAACGGGCGAACGTAGAATTCGAAGCACACCAGCGCCTCGCCCGGCGCCGCGGGCAGGCCGAACCACCAGCCGTCGTCGAGCGCCGCGAAGGCCAATTCGCCGCCCGGCGTCTGCGCGACGCCGGCAAATTTCACCTCGCCGCCGAGCCGGGCCGCGACCATCGCCGCATCGCCGGGCCGTGCGCCGAGCGTGCAGGCGATCTCGGCCATCTCGAAAATCCGGCCGAGCGCGGCGGCGTGCAGTTCGTCGTCCGGCGGCGTCGAGCCGACGTCGACCGGAATTTGCCCGGCGCGATTGATCGCCGCGGCGAGCCCCGCGGCGGCGGCCGCCGGCGTCTTCGCTTCGCCGTCGAACTCCGGGTCGATGGTCACGAGGCCCACGCCGGCCGGCGGGTGGGTCGGGATCGGTTCGAGGCGCCGCTCGGCCAGCAGCGCCAGCCGCGGCGGCGTCAGCGTCGCGCCGTCGACGAGCCCGAGCGCCGCGTCGACGTCGGCGGCCAGCGCGCGGCCGAACGCGAGGTGCGCCGGCGCCGATTGGACGGCGGTCTTCTCATCGACGGCCAACACGACCGCCCGCGCTTCGTTTGGCGTCAACATCGCGGCGCCCCCCGCGGTCACTTTTTGCCGGTCTTCTTGGCGATCACCTTGTCGATGATGCCGTACGTCTTCGCCTCGTCGGCGCTCATGAAATAGTCGCGCTCGGTGTCGGCGGCGATTTTC
>CAZHPN010000245.1:0-7251 GCA_964534375.1 uncultured bacterium
GTCGTTATCGTCGTCGTCGTCGTCGTCGTTGTCGTCGTTATCGTCGTCGTCGTCGTCGTCCGACGAGAATGCGCGATCGCCGAGCGGCGTCCCGAGGCCGGTGGGTCCGTCGTAGCCGGTGACGGCATTGCAAAGATATCTCGGCCGGCAACTTCCATTGCTGCCGCTGACGATGTCGTGGAGGGTCGTCCCATAAACGCCGAATGAATACGGCAGGGTGTTGGCCATCACGCCGGAGCCGAAGTGCCCCAGCGCGTAGGCGCCGGCAATGATCGGACACGCCAGCGACGTGCCGCCGTACACGAACCAGCCCGTTTGGCCGTTGGTGTCCGGCGTGCTGTAATAAACGGAGATGCCGGTGTTCGGGTCGGCGTCGGCCGAGACGTCCGCGACCATCCGGTTGGAACAGCCGGACAGGCCGAGCGCGGTCTGAAACGACGGCTGCGGCTCGTATTGGCTGCAACCGCTGCCGCCGCCGCTCCAGGCCGTTTCGGAAACCCATTGGTTGCTGCCGCCGACCGTCAGGGTGGTCCCGCCGACGGCCGTGACGTAGGGCGACGCGGCCGGATACTGGACGCCGTAGCCGTTGTCGCCAGTGGCGAAGGCGAAGGCAATCCCCGGGTAATCGAAATGACTGTCGGCGGTTTGCTGGCCGGAAGACTCGCCGCTGCCCCAAGAATTGCTGATCACGTTTGCGCCCAGCGACCGCGCCTCGTCGACGGCGGCCAACAGATCGTCATTCGACTCGGAATTTGCTTCGACGAGCAAAATGACGCAATTTTGACAAATCGAGTGCGCGGTTTGCACGTCCAACGAAATTTCCGTCAACCAACCCGGATCGGCGGTCGGATAATTCTCGCCGCCGGTTTGATCGGACTTGCGGAAACAAGCCGCGGTCGGCGGCCACGGCGAGGCCGGGCACGCGGGCAGTTCCGGAATGCCAAAGGCGTCGCTGAAGGTGTTGAGGTCGGCGGCGACCGTCGGATCGTCATACGCGTCGACGATGCCGATAATCGGCTCGCCGGCGGCGGTTCCGGAGAGGCCGTACGCGCCGAGGAGTTGCGCGGGGCCGTAACCGCTGGGCCCCGAGGTCGTGAGCGGCACGCCCGTTTCGTCGACGATCACGCGCGCGTAGCAGCGAAACCCGCCGACGGGCGCCGGGCTGCACGCGGGAGCGTTCCAGCGATCAAACTCGGGCGAATAGACGAGCCCGTTTTCCGCGTAGGGGGAGGCGGCCGGCGTCGCCGGCGGCGCGTCGTTGGCGGTGGTCGGCGCCGGCGGGTTCCTGAGCGCGGATGGCTCGGCGCAGCCCACCGCGAAAAACAAGAAAGCCGCCGTCAGCGCGAGAGAGCGCGCCGTCGTGACGACCCACGTCAACGTATTTCGGTTTTTCGGGTTCAAGAGCTGGTCCTTCTTCGTTGTGACGGCGCGGAGACGCGTCCGCTGCCGCCGACGTCACGGCGGTCGAATTCGTTTTCTTAAGAAAAAGATATGCGGGCTCGCCTCGCAACACTACTCTGCAAATATGGGGCTGCGCCGGGCCGGCGGCAACCCGCGCATCACTCCGCGGCGGGCAGTTCCTGCCGAATAATATTGATGGCCCGCAGCGGCCGGCAGTCTTTCGGACAGACTTTGACGCAATTCGCATGCGAATCGCAAGCGACCACCCCGCTGCCGGACTCGCGGGCGATGGCGACGCGCTCGGCGCGGTCGACGTCGCGCGGATCGTAATAGAACTTGTACAGCGCCACCGACGCGGCCGGCCCGATAAAGCGCGGATCCTGCGCGCGTTTCGGACAATCCGAAAAGCAGGCGGCGCACTTGATGCAGAGGATCGCGCGCGACAGTTGGTCCTGGTGTTTCTTGTCGAGTTTGTCGTGCCAGGTGAATTGATAATCGTGCGTTTCCGCCGGCCGCAGCACGTACGGCCGCACTTTTTCGAACGCCTCCCAAAACGGCGCGAATTCGACGACGAGATCCTTGACCGCCGGCAGGTTGCCGAGCGGATCGACGACGATCTCGCCTTTTTCCGCGAGCGGCGCCGCCTGCGTTTTGCAAGCGAGGGCGGCCACGCCGTTGATGTGCACCGCGCACGAGCCGCAAATGGCGCCGCGGCAACTGTAGCGGTAGGCGAACGTCGGGTCGTGGTCCGCCTGGATGCGGTGGAACGCGTCGAGCAGGGTGATGCCCGGCGCGACCTCGATTTCGAACTTCTGCCGCCGGCCGGCCTTCTCGTCGGGGCGCTTCCGGTAAATATCGAAAACGGCTTTCATCGTCGCCTCCTGGTCAATATTTGATTTCGTCGAGCGGCGGCACGTCGACGATGGTGACGGGCAAATAATCGAGGTGCAGCGCGCCGCCGGCGTCCTGCCGCACCAAACTGTGTTTGAGGAATTTCGCGTTGTCCATTTTCGGATAGTCGTAGCGGAAATGGCTGCCCCGCGATTCCCGGCGCGGCAGCGACGCGTGCGCGCAGGCCCGGCCGACGTCGACCATGCAACCCAGTTCGAGCGCGCGGACCAGCTCGATATTGAACACGAGATTCTTCTCGCGCACGCGCACATTCTTGGCGCGCTCGGCCAGGGCGTCGATTTCGACGAGCTCCTTGACCATGCCTTTTTCTTCGCGCTTCAAGCCGAAGCCGGCGGTCATGATCCGCACCATCTCGCGCCGCAGCGCCGGGACGCTTTCGCCGTCGCCGTCCGCGAACAAGGCGCGGAACTTATCCATCTCGCGCTCGATCGCCGCCGCGGGCGCGGGCGGCGCGCCGTCGAGCGACGCGGGGATCGTCTGCGCCGCGCGCAAGCCGTAGACGATCGTTTCCAGCAGCGAGTTGCCGCCCAGGCGATTCGCGCCGTGCACGGAAATGCACGCCGCTTCGCCCGCGGCGAACAAGCCGCGAATCGGCGTCGCGCAATCGACGTCGGCGTGAATGCCGCCCATCGTGTAATGGACGGTCGGGCGCACCGGAATCGGCGCCTCGATCGGATCGACGCCGGCGAAGTACATGGCGATCTCGCGGATCTGCGGCAGGCGCTCCTTGATTTTTTCGGCGCCGAGGTGGCGCAAGTCGAGACGCACGCAGCCGTCGTCAAAGCCGCGCCCCTCGGTGATTTCGGTGTGGATCGAACGGGCGACGAGGTCGCGCGGCGCAAGTTCCATGAATTTCGGCGCGTAGCGCTCCATGAAACGCTCGTTGTCTTTGTTAATCAGGTAGCCGCCTTCGCCGCGCGCGCCCTCGGTGATGAGGATGCCGTTTTGCAGGCCCGTCGGGTGCGTCTGGAAAAATTCGATGTCCTTCAGCGGCGCGCCGGCGCGCAGGGCCAGCGCCATGCCGTCGCCGGTGTTGATCAACGCGTTCGACGACTGGCCGAAAATGCGGCCCGCGCCGCCGGTGGCGATCAGGCCGGCGCGCGCGCCGAACCAGCCGAGGCGGCCGGATTTCAAATCGAAGGCGAGGAAGCCGCGGAAGGCCCCGTCGTCGGCGACGAGCGCGAAGGCGAACCACTCGTCGAACACGGCGACGCCCTTCTTGACCGTCTGCTCGTACATCGTGGTCAGCAGCGCGTGGCCCGTCAGGTCCTGCACGTAGCAGGTCCGGTTGCGCCGCTGGCCGCCGAACGGGCGCTGCGCGAAATTGCCGTCGGCCAGGCGGTCGAACGCGGTCCCCCAGCGGTCGAGTTCGAAAATCGCCTGCGGCGCCTGCTCGGTCAGGATGCGCACGGCGTCCTGATCGCCGAGAAACCAGCCGCCTTTGAGCGTGTCGTAGTAGTGGTCTTGCCATTTGTCGTCGGCGGCGACCGCGGCGTTGATGCCGCCCTGCGCCGCGCCCGAGTGCGAGCGCACCGGGTGGACCTTGCTCAGCAACGCGACTTTCAGGTTGGGGTGGTCCTCCGCCATTTTGACGGCCGCCGACATGCCGGCGAGACCCGCGCCCATGATGACAACATCGAAATCGAAGCGATCGGAGATGTTCACGAGAAACTCCTTTTCGAGGAGGGAGCAGTCAGAGGAAGGAAGCCAGGAGCCGGAAGCCAGGAGCCGGAAGTCAGGAAATGAAGGCCGCGCCAATGGGACGTATCGGTCCTATGGGACGTATAAGTCCTAGAAAATTCGGTTCTTGGCGAAAGGCTCATTACATGAATCTTTCGAAAAGCGGCCGCACGCGTTCCGGCTTGTACCCAAGCGTGCGCTCGGCGATCGGCGCGCCGCGCAATGCACCAAGGTGATCTTCGAAGACGGGGCGTTCGACCTGGTAATAAACGCCGGTCGGAATCGTTTCCTCGTCGGCCGCGAGCGCCAACTTGATCGCCGCTTCGCGGTTCGCCGGGTCGTGCTCGGGGCCGAGCGGCCGCACGCGCTTTTTGTACCAGGCGAACGTGTTCACTTTGTTGAACGACACGCACGGGCTCATGATGTCGAGAAACGATGTGCCGCGATGCTGCATAGCGCGCTTCACGAGATCGACGACCTCGGCTTTGCTGCCGGTGAACGTGCGCGCCACGAAGGTCGCGCCGCAGACCAGCGCCAGCAGCGCCGGGTTGAGCGGCTGCGCGCCGACGCCCTCCGGGTTCGCGCGGCTCGCGAAATCGGGGGGCGAGGTCGGCGACGCCTGGCCCTTGGTCAGGCCGTAGACCCGATTGTCGCTCGCGAGAATGGCGATATTCAGATTCCGGCGCACGGCGTGAATGAAATGGTTGCCGCCCTCGGCGTAAAAGCAGCCGTCGCCGGACACCGCGAGCACCGGCGCCGTGTGGTTCGCCATCTTCAGGCCCAGCGCGACGGGCAGGGCGCGGCCGTGCAAGCCGTTGAACAAATTGGCGCGCACCGAGAAGCCGAGCTTCGACGCCTGGCCAATGCCGGCGGCGAAAATCACGCGCTGCGGTTCGACGTTCAATTCGCAGAGCGCCTGCTTGACGCAATCGAGCAGGTCGAAATTGCCGCAGCCCGGGCACCATTGCGGATCGTGGCCGGTGAAATCCTGGATGCAGGTCATGAGGCGCCTCCGAGGGTTTCGGCCATGCGGCGTTCGGCTTCGGCGACCGTGAACACGCGGCCGTCGGAATTGCCCAAATGGCCGTGCGTCGCCAACCCGGTTTCGAGCAGCAGCAATTGGCCCAACTGGCCTTCGCCGTTGTTTTCCAGCGTGTACAGCCGCGCGGCCGGCGCCAGCGCCGCCCGCGTTTTGTCTTTGTTCATCGGATACAAATGCCGAAAAACCGCGACGCCGACGCGCTCGCCACGGGCGCGCAGCCGGGCCGCCGCTTCGAGCGCCGGACCGGTGGTCGAGCCCCAGACGAGAAACAGCACGCCGTCCGCGTCGCCGACGATTTCGGGGCCGGCGAATTCCGCCGCGAGGCCGGCGAGCTTGCGCCGGCGTTTATCCATCTGGCGGACGCGGTTGGCCCGGTCGTCGGTCAGGTGGCCGACCTCGTTGTGCTCGTGGCCGTCGGCGGAGACGATCCACTTCGAGAGCGCCGGATACGCTCGCGGGGAAACGCCCGACGGCGTGTCTTCGTAGCGCCGCAGCACGGCGGGCTGCGGCGGTTCCGGCGCGATCGGGCCGCGGTCGATCGTGACGCGCGCGTCGTCGAAAACCTCAACCGTGCGCTGCGCGTCGGCCAGCGCCTGATCGGTCAGCAGAAACACCGGCAATTGCCAGCGCTCGGCGATGTTGAAGGCCTCGGCGCCGAGGTAGAAGCAATCGTAGTGATCGGCGGGGGCGACGATCGCGCGCGGGAACTCGCCGTGGCCGCAGTGCGCGGCGTGCAGCAGGTCGCCCTGCTCGGTGCGCGTGGCCATGCCGGTCGCCGGGCCGGGCCGCTGGGCGTCGATGATCACCACCGGCGTTTCGGTCGCGCCGGCCAGACCCACGGCCTCCGTCATCAGCGAAACGCCAGGGCCCGACGTGCCCGCCGCGGCGCGCGCGCCCGCGTAGGCCGCGCCGATCGCGGCGTTGAGCGCGCAGATTTCGTCTTCGGCTTGTTCGACCGCGATGCCGACCTCCGGGCCGAATTCCGCCAGCGTGTTGAGGATCGAGGTCGACGGGCTCATCGGGTAGCCGTAGTAGCAGCCGATGCCGCCGGCGATCAGGCCCAGCGCCAGCGCCTCGTTGCCCTCGACGAACATCTGCCGGTGGGCCGGATCGACGCGGAACGGCAGCGTGTGGCGATCGGCGTCGCCCACGAAATGCGCCGTCGCGTCGATCGCCTCCAGGTTCAGTTGGAAAATCTCGGGCTTCAGCCGCGCGCCCATTTCTTGCCGCACGGCGTCGATCAGCAGTTGTTTCGCGAAGCCGACCATCTCGGTCAGCATCGTCACCAACTTGACGCCGACGTACTTCGGATTGTTCGCGCCGGCCGGGCCGATGTCGTCGGGCAGGGCGCGCAGCCGCGGGTCGGAAACGCGGCCGCGATCCGCCTCCATGCACAACGCCGTGCCGCGCGGCGCCAGTTCGGGCAGGTGCAGGTGCAGGCTCTCTTCGTTGAGCGCGATCAGGTAGTCGATCGGGTCCACGGCCGCCGCGACCGGATAATCGGCGACGCGGATGCTCATGAAATTGTGCCCGCCGCGCACGCGCGATTGATAATCCTGCACCGTGAACACGTGCAGGCCCTGCCGCAGCAGCAGCTTGCCGAGAATCGCCGCCGCGGACTGGACGCCCTGGCCCGCCGCGCCGGCGATGACGATATGGAGATCGGGCATGAAGGTTTCCTTATCGGCTTACGATTGGCTCATCCGCCGCAACGCGAGATTCAGAATGCCGCCGTGGCGGTAGTATTCCACCTCGATGCGCGAATCGACGCGGCACTTGGTCGCGAACGTCTTCTTGGCGCCGTCGTCGCTCGCCGCGTCGACCTGCACGGTCTGCCCCGGTTCGAGATGGTCGTCGATGTGGATCGTGTAGGTCTCGCGGCCGGTCAGGCCGAGGCTTTCGGCGGATTCGCCGGCGCGGAATTGCAGCGGCAGCACGCCCATGCCGACGAGGTTCGCGCGGTGGATGATCTCGAACGAACGTGCGATCACCGCGTGCACGCCAAGCAGCGTCGTACCCTTGGCGGCCCAGTCGCGGCTGGAGCCCATGCCGTAATCGACGCCGGCGAGGACCACCGTCGGCACGCCGTCTTTCTTGTAGCGCAGCGAGGCTTCGTAGATCGGCAGCACGTCGCCGCTCGGGAAATGCGTCGTGACGCCCCCTTCCGTGCCGGGCGCGACCTGGTTGCGGATGCGGATATTGGCGAACGTGCCGCG
>CAZHPN010000246.1:0-7167 GCA_964534375.1 uncultured bacterium
TCTACCCTGTTTTCCCGGGGGGAAGGTGTCTCATTCACGTTGGCACAGAGGGCCGCCAACTTGAACCCCGCGCGCATACTTGTCCCCGCCGCGCGGCAACGGTAGGCTGGGCGCCATGAATCGCCGCATGCTGCGCATCCTCGCGGTCCTGGCGCTCGCGCTGGCGCTGGCGGGCTGCTACGACGTCGAGGCCGAAATCAAGCTGCTGGCCGACGGCAGCGGCTTTGTCACGCTGTGGGTGCGCGTGCCGACGCGGCTGGCCGCGATCGGGTCGGCGCTGCAGGGCTCGACGCTGGCGGCGGAAAAACAGGCGGTGCTGGCGCGGCTGGATCAGGTCTTCGACGCGGTCAACGGCGTACGCCTCGTGGAACGGGTCATCGTCGTGGAAGGCGACGCGCAGATTCTGCGTTACCGTTACGCCTTCGACACCGTCGCCGATCTCAACCATTTCTGGGCCGACCCGGAAAACACGCGTCAGGACGACACCATCTCCGGTGCGCGGCTGACCTTCGCGCATCACGGCGAGGGCTGCGACGCGACGTTCCAGGCCGAGGCGCTCTTCCCCGCGAAGTCCGAGAGCCAGATCAACGAGATCGGCACGGCCGTGTTCGGGCGCCAGGCGGCCGACGTGCGGACCCAACTCGCCGAGGAGTATTACAAGGGCCGCTTTCGCTTGCGCCTCGCGCTGCCCGGCCAAGCGAGCGCGGCCGACGCCGAGCAGGCCGACGTGGCCGGGTTCCCGATCTGGCAGCGCCGGCTGATCGATCTGTACCGCCGGGGCCTCGCCGCCAAGGCCGCGTCGCACATGGTCTGCGACGAAAAGGGCGCCCGCAAACCGGCGCCGGACGAGACGTATCCGACGCCGTCGATCGCGCTCAGCGAGGGCCCGAAGCCGGTGATCGGCGACGTGCTCGCGGCGCTGTACGGCCTGGGCGACCTGGTGACGATGGAGATCGAGGCCGACGTCGGCAAACTCACGAGCCTGCGCATCACCTACCATATCGACGAACGGGTCGATCAGCCGGTCGCCAATCTCTTGTTCCTCGTGCTCGGCACGACGCCGACGCTGGCCGCGGATTGGGACATCGCGGCGGCGCGCGAAGAATCCGGGCAGCTTGCGTTCACCGTGAAAACGAAGCGGCCGTTGCGGCTGGACAAAACCGGCAGCGCGATCTTTTTCGCCGGCCCCGACGGCGACCAGACGACCTTTCGCCTGCGGCTGCCGCCGCTGGCCAGCGCCGCCAGCCTGCCGCCCGAGGCGGCCGGCCCGGTGATGGTCCGCGTCAAAGTGAAAATGCCCAAGGCCATCCGCCAGAGCAACGCCATGCTGACCCGCGACGACACCGCGCGCTGGATGCTGACCGCGCGCGATCTGACCCAGCCCGTCGTGCTCGAGGCGTTCTGCCCAAAATGATCGAGTGAGGAGGTGGATTTTATCCACAGATTACGCAGATCGTTTCGGCCGGACACGGGATTGTGCGTGACTTCACCCGCCTATCCGATCTGTGAAATCTGTGTAATCTGTGGACGAATTCCTCGCCCGCCGTGGTTCCGCAAAACAGGGAGCGCCGCATGACGATTCATCTTCCGCTGCCGCCGATTGGGGCGAAGATTTTCGCGACCGCGCCGGCCTGGGCGGCCGAGGTCGCGCCGTGGCGCGGCGTGAGTTTCTGCGAAGCGGTCAGCGCGGCGGCGACGCGCGGCGAGTTGTGGGTCGGGCCGAATTCGCTGACCACGTGCCACTGGGCGCCGATCGTGCTCGGCTTCGCCGAACCGCAAACCGCGTTCCAGCAGTCGCTTGAACCGACGCTGCCGTTCATCACCGCCGGCGTGCTGCTCGCGCCGGTTGACCGCTTTCGCGACGGCCAGACGCCCGATGTCGTGATCGTCCGCGCCGGGGCCGAGACGCTGCGCGAAATGGCCGCCCGCGCCGGTTGGGACAACGCGGCGTGGGAGCACGTCGAGGACAAACGCATCGCGAAAAGCGCCCTGCGCGAACTGCGCGACGACGGCGGCGATTGGCGCACGACGTTCTCGCATCTGTTCAATCGGACGCTCGCCGCGCTCGAAAAGGCGCCGGGCTGGAAACCGCTGACGCTGTTCGTGTTCCAGAACCGCCGCGCGTCCGGCGCGTTCGAAGAGTTCATCAAACGCGCGCTCGCAAGCATGTCGCTGTGCCGCAATTCGCTCGTGATTCCCTACCAAACGGGCAAGTTCAACGTGTCCAACTTCTGCGCCGGCGGCATGACCTGGGGCGGAAATTATCCATTTCACATGACGTCGGGTTGGCCGTGGGCGTTGTGGAGAAAAATGTCGCCGGATATCGCGTGGTGAGAAACAAGGTACAGTCACCGGCTTCGAAAGGCCGCCACTGACAAGCCCGGGAAACCGCTGACGGAAAACGGGTGACTGTCCCGTGTTTCCCTCGCCATTTTGCAGCCCGGGAGCTAAATCCGACCGACCCTCAATGCCAACGGCCAGGTGATTTTCCGGGGCGCATCAACATCGCCCCAAACGCCGGACAATCTCTCCGAAAGCGCCGGAAGCGGATTTATTCCTTTCGTCTTGAGGCAACGGTTCGTCGCCGACCACGTGCTGAAATAGCCGAGCAATTGTTCCATCGTCCAGCGCGCCTTCATTTGGAATCCAGGCGCCGCGATTTCCTGAAAGGGAAATGGCATCGTGCGATAACCTTCCTCCACCAGTTGGCGTTCCGGCGGCCAGTAAGGTCCAACCACATTCGAGTAGAAGTCCTGCACGATTTCGTTCACCGCGCGGCCCTCCACCTGATTGACGCCGTAAGCCCAAACGGCCAGCACGCCGCCGGGCTTGAGCACGCGCCGGACTTCGGCGTAGAAACGCTCAAAGTTAAACCAATGCAGGGCCTGCGCGACGGTGATGAGATCGACGGAATGGTTTGGCAAGCCGCAGTCCTCCGCCGTCGCCACACGGAACTCCGCCTTTGGATTCCGCGTGGACGATGCAATTTGTTCCTTGCTCGCATCCGTGGCAATCACTTTGGAAAAGTGCGACGCAAGATCGTGCGTGGCCTGGCCGTTGCCGCAGGCGCAATCCCAAACGGTCGCGCCGTCGGGAACCAGGGTCGTCAAATAATCAAACAGCGCCGCCGGATAGCGCGGACGAAATTCGGCGTAGCGAGTCGCCACGCCTGAAAAGTGATCGTGAAATGCCTGACTCATATGTCGCGATGCAAAGTCTATCGCATACTAGGTTTGGATTGCCATACCTTTCACCGCAAAGACGCGCGGAGCGCAAGTTCGGCTTTTGGCTGAAATGCCGGTGAGGACACCAGCGCTCCTGGGAAGGCAACGCCCCGGCTACGCCTCTAGCTAGGAAGGGAGCGCAAGACAGGGATTTCTCGACTTCGCTCGAAATGACCTGGGGCGGAAATTACCCATTCCACATGACCTCGGGCTGGCCGTGGGCATTGTGGAAACAAATGTCGTCGGATATTGCGCGGTGAGGCGCCAGTTGTCCACAGACGGTGGATAAGTTGTTGATAATAAACGTGAAAATCGCCAAGCGGCAACTATACATTATTCTTGAAGCCCTGCAAGCCTGCCATCGGGAAAAACCGGAAAAGGGCCTTCCAAAAACCTGGAATTCAAGAGGCGGGGGGCGGCAGGTCGGGTTCCCGCCTTCGCCGAGGCTTCGGCGGACAGGCCGGGTTCGGGGAGTCGGGCGCCGGGCGCCGGGCGCCGGAATGGTCGATGCGCCGGTGTACTCACCGGCCCTTGGACGCCGCGCCGCCGGCGTGGCGTCATCCGCGCGAAAAGCTTGCCCCGCAAAAAGCGGGGGGCGGAAAACCTAATTGAATACCCCCTGCCGGGGCTCTTCGGCGCCTCGCGAGAATTCCAACCCGGACGGCACGGTCCGCCCGTCGGCGTCCCGTCGAACGCGACTTTTTCGGATTCGCCATCCGATCGGCCCGCGCCGGCGGCGCGGCGCCGGTCAGCGCCAGCGCCGCCTCCTCGGCCGGCGCTACTTCGTGAATCCCGCCGTAGCCAGCCAGACCGCCGTCTGGCCGAAATAGCCGAGGTTGAACTGTTGCCCGTTGTCGGTGACGGCCAACGAGACGTTTTCGCCGACGTCGTCGACCTGGTCGATCGTGAACAGCGACCAGGCGTTGGCGGAGCCGACGGCCAGCCGCAGCTTGGAACCCACGCCTTGATAGGCGATGGCGAGCGCGCCTGCGGCCGCATTGGAAATGCCGGTTTGCGACGACAACGCCGTGGCGTCCACCACGTCGATTTGCCAGGCGTGGCCGTCATATCCGGCGTGACGGAGGCCGGCCCCGACGTAGGCGATTTGCGGCAATTCGTGCGAGTCGAGCGCGATCGACGGGTAGGCGCCGCCGCCGGTGTCCACCGTCGTGGTCGTGAAACCACTGTAATTCCCCGTGGCCACCTTCACGGCCGCGTGGCTTTGGTCGTTGTAAGCGATGTACACCATGCCGCCGCTGTCCACGGCGATGCCGGACCAGCCGCCGACCACGGCGGTGTTGTCCACCGTAACCGTCTTCCATGTCCCGCTCTGGTTCGTCGCGTATTTCAAATAGCCGTTGCCGTCGTCGGAATAGCTGACGTGCAACGCGCCGTTGCTGTCCATCGCCAGCGAACTGTCCGACCCGACCATATTCGATCCGTCAATCACGGCGGTCGTCCAGGCGCCGCCGGCGTTGGTCGCGTAGTTCAAGTCAAAATTCAGCCCGCTGTAGTACGAAACGTGCAGCTTGCCGGCGTTGTCGGAAACCAAGCCAAAGTTCTTCGCCCCCGGCCCGATGGTGGCGGCGATCGTGTCGAAGGTCCACGCTCCCGAGGCGTTCGTGGCGTGCGTGAACGTCGTGCTCGGGGTTTCGAGGTACACGAAATGGGCGTGGCCCGCCGGGTCGGCGCAGAGCGCGGGCGCCGCTGCGGTGAAGCCGAAGTCGAAGTAAACCTGATTCCAATTCGCGCCCTGTTTGAGGTACGCGCCAAGCTCCGCGTTCCCGGTGTTGAGGGAAATCGCGACGTTGTCCGTCGAGGCGGCAGCGAGCAAGAACGGGTAGCCAGCCCCCAGCAAGGACAACGACCAGGTTCCGCCGTCATTGTTGCCGTACATCACCTCGCTCGCGTCGCGATAGGCGAGGTGAACGATATTGTTGGCGTCCAGCGCCATCGCCAATTGGTCCCCGACGTTCGCCGCCCCCGGGATGGCGTCGCTGGTCAGGCTGCCCCAGGCGCCGGTCGCATATTGCAAACCGCCGCCCGGACCGTGGTACACGACGTGCAGCGTGCCGTCGGCCTCGGCGGCCAGGCCGCTGGCGCGGAAGTACGGATTGGAGGACGGCAGGGCCGCCGTGGTCCATCCGGCTCCCGTGTCCTGCGCGATGTCGATTTCGGAGCCGGGCGAGCAGCCGCCGCTGCCGCAGTTGTCGTACGTCGCATAGAGGACGCCCGCGCCGTCCACCGCGACCGCCGGCCAACCGCCGAGGTAGGAGCCCGAGGCGATGGTCTCCACATGCCAGGCGCCGCCTGCGTTCGTCGCGTGGCGCACGCCCATCGGCACGCGCGATTCCTCGAAATCGTAGACGATATGCACCACGCCGCCGCCGTCCACGACAATGGCGGTGTAATGGCCGACGTCGCCGGTGTTGTCCACCAGTTCGGCGACCCACTGGCCGCTGGCGTCGGTCGCATGCCACAGCGTCGCCGCATACCAATCGTAGAACGCCAAATGCAGCGAGCCGTCCGGCGCGAATGCGGCGGAGGGGTTCGCGTAAACGCCGAACGCCGCGACCTCATACGGCCAGCCGCCGCCGGTTTCCGGATAGACGCGAAGCTCGCGCGATTTTCCGGCGACGATGGTCGTCTGACCGCCCGCAGCCATGGTCAACGCCGCCCCCGAGAACGTGCCGCCGTCAACGTATTCCACGTCGACGGTCGTGTCGTCATTGTCGTCGTCGTCCGGCGATGAGTCGTCGTCATCATCCGGCGATGAGTCGTCGTCATTATCGTCGTCATCGTCGGGCGACGCGTCATCGTTGTCGTCATCGTCGCCCGGCGACGAATCGTCATCGATCGCCGGATGATGGGCGCCGCTGCTGCTGGGATGGCCGCACGCGGCCGCGCTGGCAAGCAACATCATCGCCAAAAGAAGCAACAAAAACCAATGACGGCTCTTCATGACATCGCCTCCGCGTTGTTGTTCGACGCTCCGCACTCCTTATCTCGGCAAAACGATGGCCCGTTTTGGCGAGTCGGTCTCGTGTCGATTCGCGAGATCTGTGGTCGGTGGTGATAATAGCACGAATCGTGCCGAAAGGGCCGAATCTCGATTCCTGTTATATTCAGATAAGTTACGCAGAAGAGGGCGCGGGCGGCGCCCGCCGCGCCGCTCATTTTTCCGCGGGCGCGCGAGATTTCCAACGCTATTAGTGCGTCCGGAAATTTTACTTCGTGAATCCCGCCGTGGCCAGCCACACCGCCGTTTGGCCGAAATAGCCGAGGTTGAACTGCTGGCCGTTGTCGGTGACGGCCAGCGACACGTTTTCGCCGACGTCGTCGACCTGGTCGATCGTGAACAGCGACCAGGCGTTGGCGGCGCCGACGGCCAGCCGCAGCTTGTAACCCACGCCCTGATAGGCGATGGCGAGCTTGCCCGCGGCCGCGTTGGCGATGCCGGTTTGCGACGACAACGCCGTGGCGTCCACCACGTCGATGTTCCAGGCGTGGCCGTCATATCCGGCGTGACGCAGACCGGCGCCGACGTAGGAGATTTGCGGCAATTGGTTCGAATCGAGCGCGATCGACGGGTAGGCGCCGCCGCCGGTGTCCACCGTCGCGGTCGTGAAGCCGCTGAAGTTGCCCTTGGCCACCTTCACGGCCGCGTGGCTTTGGTCGTTATATGCGATGTACACCACGCCGCCGCTGTCCACGGCGATGTCCGACCAACTGCCAACCAGCGCCGTGTTGTCCACCGTGACCGCCTGCCACGATCCGCTCTGGTTGGTTGCATACTTCAAATAGCCGTTGGCGTCGTCGGAATAGCTGACGTGGAGCGCGCCGTTGCCGTCCATCGCCATCGCACTGTCCGACCCGACCATGTGCGACCCGTCAATCACGCCGGTCGTCCAGGAGCCGCCGGCGTTGGTCGCGTAGTTCAAGT
>CAZHPN010000247.1:0-7140 GCA_964534375.1 uncultured bacterium
AAGACAAATCCCAAAACTTCAATCATTTGCAAGTCAACATGCCGGAGCCCTGCCGTGTGGGCGCGCGAACCGCTGACAGAGTTTTCGTTTCACCGCCCTCAAACGATACGGATTGACTAACCACGCCGAAAACGAGAGACTCCGGTCGTCTTGAGTGTTGCAATCTTTTTATGGGGTCGCAGGGAAATGGAACTGGCAGTAAACACAGTTTTGGCCGCAGGTATGTTGCTCGTAGTCCGGCTCATTCGCCGGCGCGTTGCCGCCGCGCGCTAGCGGCGACGCAACGCGGCCGGTCACGGCGGGGAGGCCGGGGCGCCGGCGGGCACGGTCCCAACCTGTGCGGTTATGGGCGGCGATGACCGGCGGATCGCGCCGGGATTAATCCGGGCAGGCCGGGCCTTCAGCCCTGAGGTGTGTTCTGCGCCCGCGACCTGGGGCGGCGCCCCAGGCTGTGATATTTCGCGCCGTTGGCGCTGCGTTTGCCGCCCGCGACCTCGGGCGATGCCCCAGGCTGTGATATTTCGCGCCGTTGGCGCTGCGTTTCCTGCCCGCAACCTGGGGCGGCGCCCCAGGTGGGCATCGCCCCGGGGGCCATCGGCGGTCGACATATGATCGACTGTCGATAAATTACACTTCCGCACGCACCCGCCGAGCACCGATAGCTGCAAACCTAAATTGGGGGGGAGCGCAAACCGAAATGTGGAATGTTGAATGGAGAATGGCGAAGTTCGGGCGGCGTCGGCAATTCTGCATTCGCCATTCGCCATTCGCCATTGTGCCGGGGATGCGTTCGAAAAATCGATGAATCCGAGAAAATCGACAATCTCAAAGGCCCGTTCTATGCCGGCGCTTCGAGCCGCTCGCCCTTGCCTCCCGCATCAACGACGCGCACAAGATCTTGGCGTTGCTCGCGTTTCGCTCGCTGTCGCTCACGCCTCTTCGTTTCGCCGGGCCCAATCGACCGCGCTCTGGTGCAAGGCCCGGCGCCCCGTGATTCTCAGCTTGAACACGATGCGGCCGTAGTAGCTTTCGACGGTGCGAACCGAAAGGCCCATCTCGGTCGCGGTCTGCTGGGCGTTGAGCCCGCGCCCGGCCGCCGCGAACACCTGTAGTTCCTGCGCGCTCAGCACCTCCGCGGGAATCGGAGTCAACCCCTGCGCCAGCGCGTCCGCCATGGCGCGCGCGGCCCGCGGGCTGAGGAACCGCTCGCCGGAATGCACGTGGCGGAGGCACTCCACGAGCAGTGCGGGATCCTCGCGCTTCGTCACGTATCCCATGGCTCCGGCCTCCAGCGCGCGGCGCACTCGCTCGCCGTCTTCGTGGACCGAATACACTACCGCGACCGTCGCGGGAATGGTCCGGCGGATGCCATTCAGCACGTCGATGCCCGAACCTTGTTCGAGCGTGAGATCGACGACCACCAGGTCCGTCGGGGTCCGCGCCAGCAATTCCATCGCTTCCGTCACGTTGCCGGCGAGGCCGACGATGTCGAACCCCTCGTCTTCAAGCAGGCCGGCGATGCCTTTTCGCACCACCGGGTGATCGTCCACGAGAAACACTCTCGCCGTCGGGCGTCTAGGTTTCACGTTCTGCCTCCTTATTCGAGGCTCGGAACGGTAGGCGGCACTCGACTCGAACGCCGCCTTCCGGCCGCGGGCCGACCGTGAGCGCGCCGCCGACCTTGGCGGCCCGCCAACTCATTGTCTTCAGTCCGAGCCCTTGTCGATTGGCAAAGCCCCGCGGAAAGCCGCGGCCGTCGTCGTCGACGCGCAGGATCGTCGCCGACGGCTCGTGCGCCAGCAGGACCTCGATGCGCCTGGCCCCGGAATGGCGGATCGCGTTCGCGATCGCCTCCTGCGCGATGCGGAAAAGCTGCGAAGTCGCCATCGCATCCAAGCCCGGCGCGCCGCCGGCGGCCCGGAAGACGATCTCGGCGTCCGCGACTTCGGCGGAGCGGCGGACCAGGTCGTCGATCGCGCCCGCCAGATCGCGTTCGGTCAGCCAGCCGGGGTTGAGGTTCCGCGACAGGCCGTGGATTTCGCCGATGGTGTCGCCCAAGCCCTCGACGATGCCCTGCAGCGCCTGGGCCTCCGGACGTTCCTCCGCCGCCAACGTCTTTTGCGCGCGCTTGGTTTGCAGCAAAAGGCCGGTCAGATCCTGGCAGACGCCGTCGTGCAGTTCGTCGCCGATGCGCCGGCTCGCCTGTTCGCCGGCCGCCATCACCGCATTTTCGAGCCGCTGCCGTTCGGCGGCTTCGGCCCGCAGGCGAGCGGCCGTCAGGTGCTCGCGCCGGATCGAGGTTGAGAGGTGGTGGCTGAACCAGGCCAGCAAGAGAAGCTGGGGCACGGCGTTGACAAAAATCATCACGGTCTGGAGCCACGCCTCGTGCCCCGACCAAGACGGTGGCGCCTGCGGCAGCAGCCCGGCCTCGGTCGCCCACACGGCGGCCAGAATGAATAGCACGTTGACCGCGCCGACCAAGAGCCCGCGGCGCACGCCGGCCAGGATGACGACCGCCAGCGGCACTTCAATCAGCGGCAGGCGGAAATTGAGAAAGATCCCGCCCCGGTCCAACATCCCCCACGCAAACATCCAAACCGCGGCCACCATCAGCCAAACCCGCATCCTCACGCGCAGGCGCCGAACGACCGCGGCTCCAAAGACCAGCAGCCAAGCGACGATTCCCAGAACGTTCTGGCGCCACGTCGTCCGATGGAGAAATGGGAGGCCAAAGGCCACCGGCAGCGATGCCGCCGCCATCACCGCGCTGTATACGTCGGTCGCCTTGCGGCGCCAAGCGTCGATCGACGCTTCGCCCGATGCGTCGTCCGCCTCGGACAGGGGCGGTTCCCCGCTTCTCAAAATCATGCCGGCTGCTCGATGTTTTCGATGAATGCCGGGCGATTTGACTATCTCTCGGAAGCGGCGTCAATGCCTCGTTCCGCGTTTCTCGTGCGGGCGAATCCGCGTACAAATCATGTAGGCGGATTCGCTTACAAAATTGTACGCGAATTCGCGGCTACACGCGGCATCTGGATCCGGTCATAATTTGAGTTGACTCAGTTTCATTTTTTGTATCGCAAGGAGGTGTTGTTATGAAGCGCGGCACTTGGGTACTTTTTCTTATGGCGATGGCGGCGTTGCTCGTTTGCTTGACCGCTTGCGGCCAGCCCGGCAATGCGGCTGCGAAACCAACCGCCGCGGCGCAATCGGGCGGCGAGGTGTCCACCGAATGCACCAAGTGCAGCGCGTCCACGTGCCCGAACGGCTGCTGCAACGCCAACGGCGTCTGCGAGCCGGGAACCGCCAATGCGGACTGCGGCAAAGGCGGCGCCGCGTGCGCCGCGTGCAGCGCCGGCAACGAATGCACCAATCACGCCTGCGCCGCGTACTGCAATGCGAGCGACTGCGCGACCGGGTGCTGCAGCGGCACGACCTGCGTGAAAACAACCACGAACGCCGAGTGCGGCTCCGACGGCGCGGCCTGCGTGTCGTGCCCGGTCGGACAAGAGTGCGCCGGCGGCAAATGCAAGTGCGACGCGAAGAGTTGCCCGAACGGCTGCTGCTCCGTAAGCGGCGTCTGCCTGCCGGGAACGGCGAATGCGGATTGCGGCAAAGGCGGCGCGGCCTGCGCCGCGTGCAGTTGCGGCAACGAATGCACCGGTCAGGCTTGCGTCGCGTACTGCGCGCCGGCCGACTGCGCAACCGGCTGCTGCAACGGGACGACCTGCGTGAAGTCGGTCACCAACGCGGAGTGCGGCTCGGACGGCGCGGCCTGCGTATCGTGCCCGACCGGACAAGAATGCGTCAGCGGCAAATGCAAGTGCGACGCGAAGAGCTGCCCGACCGGCTGCTGCGACGCCAACGGCGTCTGCCAGGCGGGCACGGCCAACGCGGACTGCGGCGCCAAGGGCGCGGCCTGCGTCGCGTGCAGCGCCGGCAACGAATGCACGGCTCACGCTTGCGTGGCGAACTGCAACCCGAGCGACTGCGCGACCGGTTGCTGCAACGGCAACACCTGCGTGACGGCGCCCACGAATGCCGAATGCGGCGCTAACGGCGCGGCCTGCGTCGCCTGCCCCACGGGACAGGAATGCGCCGGCGGCAAATGCCAGTGCGATGCGAAGAGCTGCCCGACCGGCTGCTGCGACGCCAGCGGCGTCTGCCAACTCGGCACGGCGAACGGCGTCTGCGGCAACGGCGGCGCGGCCTGCGTCGCGTGCAGCGCCGGCAATGAGTGCAGCGGCCAGTCTTGCGTCGCATACTGCAATGCGACGGATTGCGCGACCGGCTGCTGCAACGGCACATCGTGCGTGACGGCGCCGACCACTGCCCAATGCGGCGCGAGCGGCAAAGCCTGCGTCGCGTGCGCCGCGGGGCAAGCGTGCGTCAGCGGCGCCTGCGTGTGCAATGCGGCGAGTTGCCCGGCCGGCTGCTGCGATGCGACCGGCGCCTGCCAGGTCAGCGCCGACGCGACGTGCGGCACGCGCGGCATCGCCTGCGCCGCGTGTCCCGCGGGACAAGAGTGCGCCGGCGGCTCGTGCGTCTGCGATGCGAATAGTTGTCCGAATGGCTGCTGCGACGCGACGGGCGTCTGCCAGTTCGGGACGACCGACGCGGCGTGCGGCACGGGCGGCTTGGCCTGCGCCGCGTGCGCCGCGGGGCAAGGGTGCGTCAGCGGCTCGTGCATGTGCGAGGCAACGAGTTGTCCGGCCGGCTGCTGCGACGCCAACGGCGTCTGCCAGACTAGCGGCGACGCGACGTGCGGTGCGAGCGGATCGGCCTGCGTCGCGTGCGCGACGGGGCAAGAGTGCGTCAGCGGCGGGTGCGTGTGCGATGCGAATAGTTGTCCGAACGGCTGCTGCGACGCGACCGGCCACTGCCAGGTCAGCGGCGACGCGACGTGCGGCGCAGGCGGCGCGGCGTGCGTCGCGTGTCCCGCGGGGCAAGAGTGCGTCAGCAGCGGCGGGTGCGTGTGCGATGCGAATAGTTGCCCGAACGGCTGCTGCGACGCCAGCGGCAACTGCCAATCGAGCAATGCGGCCTGCGGCGCCGCGGGCAACGCCTGCGTGGCGTGTCCTGCCGGACAAGAGTGCGCCGGCGGCTCATGCGTGTGCGATGCCAATAGTTGTCCGAACGGCTGCTGCGATGCGGGCGGCAACTGCCAATCGAGCAATGCGGCCTGCGGCACTGCGGGCAACGCCTGCGCCGCGTGTCCCGGCGATCAAGAGTGCGTCAGCGGCTCGTGCGTGTGCGATGCCAATAGTTGCCCGAACGGCGCCTGCGACGTCAACGGCGTGTGCCAATATAAGTTCGCTGGCGACTACGCCGGACTCCACATGCTTTCCGGCGGCGGCGCCGGCCCCGGTCTGCATGGTTGGGACTGGTCAACGGACCCAAAGGTTGTCACGGGCGTCAAGAACCAAGGCCAGCCCGAATCCGATTGGGCATTCAGCGCCACAGGCGCTTTGGAGGGCCAGGTGGGGCAGCTAGCCGACTTTACAGGTTGGGCGGAGACGGGGGGCCTCTCCGAGCAGGAGTTGGTCGACTGCTCCGCGCAGTCGCTCACGAACGGCAGCCCGGCGTCCGGCCTCCAATATTTCATCCAGTATGGCGCCGAGACGGAAGCTGAATACCCGTACGTGGCGGCCGTCGACGCCTGCAGTTACGATGCCTCCTCGGTGGTGGCGTACATGGCAGGCATCTATCGCTGCCCGATCGGCGACGAAAACTCGCTGGCCGACATCCTTGTAGCTGACGGACCGATTTCCGTCGTCCTGAACGGAAACTGGTTCAGCGGCTACACCGGCGGCATCGCCAACCCGGATTGCAATGCCGGGCCACCTGTTTATTACGCCGCGTTGCTCGTCGGCTTCGGGGAGGATCAAAACGGCAATCCGTACTGGAAGGTGAAGACATCCTTCGGCACGAGTTGGGGCATGTCAGGCTATTTCGAGATCGTGCGCGGTCAGAACGCGTGCGGCATCGCCAATTACGCCATCTTTCCGGTGGCCGTGAGGTCCTGATCGGATGTCCGCCGTGCACATCCGCCGACCGTGACGATTGGTCGACGGTTGTGCGCCATGACGGCGCGTGGAAGAGATCGAACCGAAAACCAGGGAAACGGGCGCGGGAAACCACGCCCGTTTTTTATGACGGCCGGCCGCTCGGCGGCGTGCGCGGACATCGCGTGCGCCGGGCGGGGGAGCGAACACAGCATTGACGCAATCGGCCTCGCCAATGCCTCGTGGCGCGGTTTTCTTGTAGGCGAATCCGCCTACAAATTTGTAGGCGGATTCGCGGCTACACACGGCCTCTCCATTCCGTCATAATTCGTTCTATCGCAATATCATCCTTTGCACCACCAGGAGGTGTTCTTATGAAACGCGGCAGTTGGTTTCTTTTTCTTTTGGCGACGGTCGCCTTGCTCGCTTGCGCGACCGCTTGCGGCCTCTCGGGGCCCGCGAAGCAAGACGGCGCGGTGGGGACCGACGGCTCGGTGTCCCCGACCAACGGCGCCAAGTGCAGCGCGGCCAATTGCCCGGCCGGCTGCTGCGCCGGGAACGTCTGCATGCCCGGAACGGCCAATGCGGATTGCGGCAAAGGCGGCGCCGCCTGCGCCGTTTGCAGCTGCAACAATGAATGCAGCGGTCAGGCGTGCGTCGCGTACTGCGCCGCCGCCGACTGCGCGACCGGGTGCTGCAACGGGACGACCTGCGTGAAATCGACCACGAACGCCGAGTGCGGTACGGACGGCGCGGCGTGCGTTGCCTGCGCGTCCGGACAAGAGTGCGTCAGCGGCAGTTGCAAGTGCGACGCGAAGAGCTGCCCGAACGGCTGCTGCGCCGGGAACGTCTGCCTGCCCGGAACGGCCAATGCCGACTGCGGCAAAGGCGGCGCCGCCTGCGCGGCCTGCAGCCCCGGCAACGAATGCACCGGTCAAGCTTGCGTGGCGAACTGCCTCCCGGCCGACTGTGCGACCGGGTGCTGCAACGGAAATTCGTGCGTGACCGCGCCCACCAATTCCGCGTGCGGCGCGAACGGCGCGGCCTGCGTCTCATGCGCTGCCGGACAAGAGTGCGTCAGCGGCAAATGCCAATGCGATGCGAAGAGTTGCCCGAACGGCTGCTGCGACGCGGA
>CAZHPN010000248.1:0-7100 GCA_964534375.1 uncultured bacterium
GGCGGGCTGTTTTCGCGGTAGATCGAGACGATCGCCGGCCGGTCGCAAATTTGCGGCAGATCGGGGTCGCGGGGGATGTCGAGCGCTTTTTTCACGTCCGGGTATTTGGCCAGCGAGGAGCGCACGAAACTGAACATCGCGAGATACGGGTTGATGTTCGCAAAAACGACCGGCTCCGTGATCGGCGCCAACGGCGGGGCGGCGGCGGCGCGCGGCGCCCGGACGCGCCAGACGACGACGCCGGCGAGCACGATGACGACCCCCGCGACCAGCCATTTCATTTTCATCGCTTCACCAATTCGCGCAACTGGCGAACCTCCGAATCCTCGAGGTGCCGCCATTCGCCGGGCCGCAAGCCGGCGATCTCCAGCGGGCCGAATTTTTCCCGCACGAGTTTGAGCGCGCGATGGCCGATCGCCTCGACCATCCGTTTCACCTGGTGATATTTGCCCTCAACCAGCGTGATGCGCAGCCACATGTTGGCCGGCTCGACCGAAAACGATCGCACCTGCGCCGGCGCCGTGCGATAGCCGCCGATGTCCACGCCCTGACGCAGTTTGGCCAGTTCCGCCGCCGACGCATGGCCCTTGATCTTGACGCGATAGACCTTTTGCACTTTGGACGCGGGGCTGGTCAGGGCGTGGCCGAGTTCGCCCTCGTTGGTGAACAGCAACGCGCCTTCCGTGTCCCAATCCAGCCGGCCGACGGCCTGCACCGCCTTTCCGTATTTGCCGAGGCAGGCGTAAACCGTGCGCCGGTCGTGCGGATCGGCCGCCGCGGTGATCGTTTTCTCCGGTTTGTTCAGCAGAATGACGGTCGACGGGAACAGCTTCTTGACGAGCTTTTCGTCGACGCGCACGTGGTCCTTGCCGTGAACCACTTCCACGTTGCCGTTCGTCGCCGGCTGGCCGTTGACCTTCACCCGGCCGGCCGCGATCAGGCGCGCCGCCTCGCGACGGCCGCCGCAGCCGCCGCGCGCAAGATATTCGACCAGGGCGATCGGGGCCGGCGGCGTCACGCGTCACTCTCGTCGGGATTCGGGATTCGGGATTCGGGATTCGGGGTCTCGGGCTCGTCGGACGGCTCGGACTCGGGATTCGGGGTTCGGGATTTGGGATTCGGGGGCTCGGGCTCGTCGGACGGATCGGTCTCGGGATTCGGGATTCGGGATTCGGGATTCGGGGCATCGGGCTCGGCGGCCTGTTCGAGCGCGTCCAACTCGGGCGCAGGCGGTTCGCCCTCGGCCGTGGGTTCGACGTTGGCGCCGGCCGCGTCGGCGAGTTTTTCGGTGAAGGCCTCGATTTCGCCCGGGTCGAGGTCTTCGATTTCCTTCAGGCTCGGCAGATCGTTGAGGCTGGCGAGGTTGAACACTTCAAGGAATTCGGGCGTGGTGCCGTAGACGAACGGCCGGCCCGGAATTTCCTTGCGCCCCAGAATCTTGAGCAGCCCGAGTTCGAGCAGCTTGGCGACCGCGCTGGTCGAGTCGACGCCGCGCACGGTTTCGACATCGGTTTTGGTCACCGGCTGCCGGTAGGCGATGATCGCCAGCGTCTCCAGCGATGCGCGCGAGAGCCGCATCGGCTTGTACTCGACGAGCATTTTGATCCATTCCTGGTTTTCCGGCGGCGTGCGGAACTGCCAGCCCTCGGCGACCTCTTCGAGGATCATTCCGCGGTTTTCGGCGCGGCAGCGGGCAACCAGTTCCTCGACGACCGTTTGCAAATCCTTCGCGGGCACGCCGTCGAGGATGGCGCGGATTTTCCGGAAGCTCAGCGGCTTCTCGGAAACGAAAATCAGGCTCTCCACGATCGACGTGATGCGCGCCAGGTCAATGGACATCGGCGTTCTCCCCGCTGCTGAGCAGCGATGCGATGCGGATCGGGCCGTGCTGGTCGATCTGCGTGACCTTGATCATCGCCTGCCGCACGAGTTCGAGCATCGCCAGAAAGGTGGCGATCACGTCGCCGCGCGACGCCGCGCCGGCGAACAACTCTTCGAAGCGCAGGCTGCGGCGCTCGCCGATCATTTCGAGGATCGCCGACATACGTTCGCGGATCGACACGCCGCCCATCTGAATCTGGTGCACGGCGTCCTTCGGCAGATTTTTGATGACCGAGCGCAGGGCCTGCAGCAATTGATAAATGTCGACTTCGAGATACGAGGAGTCCATTTGGGCGTCGGCGAGTTCCTGGCTAGGGAACTTGCGCGCGAACACGTCGCGGCCCAGCAGCGGCCGTTCGAGCATCTCGAGGGCCGCTTCCTTGTAGCGCTGATATTCGAGCAGTTGCTGCACCAGTTCCTCGCGCGGGTCGATCTCTTCGCCGTCCTCGCCGACGGCTTCGAGCGGCAGCAGCATGCGGCTTTTGATCCGCATCAGCGTCGCGCTCATCACGAGGTAGTCGCCGGCGACGTTAAGGTTCAGTTCGCGCAGCAGATCGAGATAATCGTTGTACTGCCGGGCGATTTTCGCGATCGGGATGTCGAAAATGTCGTATTCGTTGACGCGCACGAGATGCAGCAGCAGGTCGAGCGGACCTTCGAACACGTCCAGGGAAATCTGGAGATCGCCGTCGGCCATGCGTCAACCGAAATGGATGGCTTGGCGGACCAAGGTCATCGTTTCCTGCGCCGCCGCGCGCGCCCGGCGATTGCCGTCGTCAAGCAGCCGCGCGACCAGCGTCGGGTCGGCTTCGAGCGCGCGCCGCCGTTCCTGGATCGGCGCGAGTTCCGCGTTGATCGCGTCGTACACCGGTTTTTTGCATTCGAGGCAGCCGATGCCGGCGGTGGTGCAGCCCTGCCGCACCCAGGCCTTCACGTCTTCGCCGGAATAGATCTTGTGCAGATCGTAGACGGGGCAGATGTCGGGGTTGCCGACGTCGGAACGGCGTTTGCGCGCCGGGTCGGTGACCATCGTCTTGATCTTCTTGGTCACTTCGTCAGGCGGGTCGGTCAGCAGGACCGCGTTGCCGTAGCTCTTGGACATCTTGCGGCCGTCGGTGCCGGGCACTTTCGGCGCCTCGGTGAGGATTTCCTTCGGCTCGGGGAACACCTCGCCGTAGAAATGGTTGAAGCGCCGGGCGATGTCGCGCGTCAGCTCAACGTGCGCCGCCTGGTCGACGCCGACCGGCACGCCGTGCGCGCGGTACATCAGGATGTCCGCCGCCTGGAGCACGGGGTAACCGAGGAAGCCGTACGTGTTCAGGTCTTTGTCGGAGATTTGCTCCTGCTGCTCCTTGAAGCTCGGGCATTTCAGCGCCCACGGCAGCGGGGTGACCATCGAGAAAATCAGGAACAACTCGGCGTGCTCCTTGATGCGGCTCTGCACGAAAATCGTGCACTTTTCCGGGTCGAGCCCGGCGGCGAGCCAGTCGACGACCATGTCGCGCGTATCGGCCTCGACGCGCGAGGTGTCGGCGTATTCGCTGGTCAGCGCGTGCCAATCGGCGGAGAAGTAGAAGCAATCGTGGTCGGCCGTCAGGCGAATCCAGTTCTTCAGCGCACCGTGCAGGTGGCCGAGATGGAGTTTGCCGGTCGGACGCATGCCGGAAAGTACGCGCGCCATGAGTCAGCCTCCGATCAACTGTTGGAGAATGGCCGACGGGACCAGGTAATGCTGCAGCCAGTATACCGGCGCCATGAACGTGCGCAAAAAATGCACGTAGCGGTCGGCCATCAGCAGTAGAATCAGCACCCAGAAGCCGTAGGGCTCGATCGCTTCGACGACCCGCGCCTGCGTCAGCGGCAGCAGGCCGACGAGGATGCGCCCGCCGTCGAGCGGCGGGATCGGCAACAGGTTGAACATCATCAAGAACAGGTTGAATTGCAGCATGTAGAAGAAAATCATGACCAGCGGCACGACGACCGTTTGCCGCACGGCGTCCGCGAGCGGCACGCGGCTCGCCACGCCGGCGATCAGATAGAGCGCGGCGGACGCGATGATCGCCAGGATCAGATTCGCGCCGGGCCCGCCGGCGGCGACGATCGCCATGTCGCGCTTCGGATTTTTCAGATTTTGGACGGCGACCGGCACCGGTTTGGCCCAGCCGAACATCATCCCGCTGGTCATGAAGAGCACCGCCGGCACGAGGATCGTGCCGATCGGGTCGATGTGCTTGAACGGGTTGAGCGTCAGCCGCCCCAGAAATTTCGCGGTCGGGTCCCCCAGCCGGTTCGCGACGTAACCGTGCATCGCCTCGTGCAGCGAGATCGCCAGGATCATCCCCGGCGCCAGCAGGATGAGGTACATGATTTTTTGGGGGTCCATACGTCCTTTCCCCGCGAATTCAAGCGACAAGTTCTAGCAGCCGGAACGCGCGATTGTCAAACGAACGCGCGCTCCGGCGAAAGTCGATCGGCTATTTGCCCTGTTCCGAGAGTTGCTTCGCGAGGGCCAGTTCGTCGTGTTTGGTGACGACGCGGCCGTCGAGCCGCGCGTCGCGGATTTTAGCGAGGATTTCGCGGAAGATGGGGCCCGGCGCGACGCCGAGCGCGAGCAGGTCGTCGCCGGTGATCTGCGGTTTGATGCGCACCCAGGCTTGCAGATAGTCCGTTACGGCGCGGAAGGGGCCGTCGTCGTCGGCGACGGCGGTCGCCAACAGCGCGGCTTCCAGCGGGCGCTCGCGGATCATGCCGGCCAGGCGGCTGATGGTCGGCTTGTATTCGTCGCCCACGTCGTCGACGAGTTGGCGGGCCGCCGCCGGCAAGGCGAGCAACCGTTCGATCGCGGGCGCCGGCAGACTGAGGCGCTCGTAAAACTCGCGCTTGAGGTTGGGGCGCAGCAAATACGCGACGCCGGCGAGCCAGATGTCGGCCTCGTTCGCGTCGATGTCGGTCGCGAACTTGCGCCGCCAGAGAACGATCCGCGCGACGCGATTCAGCAGATGGGCGAATTCGGCCGTGAACTCGACCGGCAGCGCCAGATGCGCGAACAGCCCCTCGCGGAACAGCGCCTCCAGCGGCGGCTGCGGCCGTTCTTCGGCGAAGATCAGCCCCAGTTCTTTGGCGATGCGGCGGCCGTCGACGAGTTCGAGGAAGCCGCGATCCGCCGCGGCGCGGAACAGCCGCTGCGATGCCTCGTCGAGTTGAAAATCGAAGCGCTTGGCGAAGCGGACCGCGCGGAGCAGCCGCGTCGGGTCTTCGACGAACGACAGGCCGTGCAGCACGCGCAGGCGGCGATTGTGCAGATCGGCGAGGCCGTCGACGAAATCGGTCAGTTCGCCGAGGCGATCGGGGTGCAGGTCGAGCAGCAGGGCGTTGACGGCGAAATCGCGCCGCGCCGCATCTTCGCGCAGCGATCCCGGCTCGACGCGCGGCAGCGCCCCGGGCCGCTCGTAGGTTTCGCGGCGGGCCATGGCCAGATCGAGCCGGAGTTCGCCGACGGTGAGCGTCGCCGTCTGAAATTCGTCGTGCGCCGCCGTCTTGCCGCCCAGTTCCGCGGCCAGCGCCTGCGCGAGGTCGATCGCGTCGCCTTCGACCACCACGTCGAGATCGAGATTCGGCCGGCCCAAGGCCAGATCGCGAGTGCAACCGCCGACCAGGTGCGCCGGCGTTTGCCGTTCGGCGGCCAAGGCCCCGACGCGCGCCAGCAGCGCGTGCAGCGCCGGCGGCAGGTTTTTCGCCAGCGGCCGGGCCAGCGATTCGCGCCGCCGTCCGGCGGCGACCGCCTGCGCCGACGGCTCGACGATGCGCCAGGCGCGCCCGGCGGCGGCGAGCAGGCGCGAACGGTCGATGGCGCCGAGAAAGTGGCCGCAATCGAGCACCGGCAGGATCGACTGCCGCGCCTCGGCGGCCGTCTCGAAGAGCGCCTCGAGGTCGGCGTCGGCGTCGACGATCAGCGGGTCGGCCGCGAGCAATTCGCGCACGGGGAAGTCGGCCAGGCCCAGGTGCAGCGCGCGGGCGACCGTGGCGCCTTCCAGCACGCCGACGACGCGGCCTTCGGCGTCCACGACCGGCGCGGCCGGCGCGGCGGATTGCAGCACGTGAACCTGCGCCTGCGCCGCGGTGGCGTCGGCGGCGAGCGGCGCCGCGCGTTCGGCCAACTCGCGCGCCTTGATCGGCGGCGCCGCCAGCCCCGGCAAGGCGCGGACCAGCTTTTCGCGAACCTGCGGGACAGTCGCGCCCCGTAGCGAGATGGCGAACGCGGAACGCAATTCGTCGAGCGTCGCGCTGTTTCCCGGTTCGCTGAAGATCGCGGCGAGGCGCGCCAAATCGAGGCCGTCGCCGCGGCGCCGCGCGAGCAGTTTGATCTCGTGCCCTTGGACGATCAGCGCCGCCGTCGTCGCCGCGCGCTGCCGCTGGTGCAGCAGTTCGACGCAATGTTCGAGGCCGGTCATGCCTTCCGGCGCCGCCGCTTCGGCGACGACCAACTCGCGCCCGGCGACGCGCAGCCGCGCGGCCGCATGCGAAAGATCATAGAGCAGCAGCAGTTGTTCGGGCCGCAGGTCGCGCAGGCGCGCCTCAGCGACCACGCCGAGGTCCGCGCCCCATTCGCGCAGGTGCGCCGCCGCCTGGAAATCGCGCGGCATCGTCGCCGGCGACAGCAGGCCGCCGGTTTTCTCCTGCAGACCGAGCATCGCCCAGGTGGCCTCTTCGGCCGACAGGATCAGGCCGCGTTCGACGAGCAGGTGCGTGAGTATCGTGACGCAGGCCCCGACGTTCTGCACGATTTCGAGGTCGGGATCATAATCGCCGGGCCCGGCGCGCCGGTGATCGATGATGTGCAACTCGACGTTCGGGTCCGCGGCGAGCGAGGCCAGATCGCCGATTTCGGCGGCCCGCCGCGCGCCGACGAGCGTCAGCCGGTTGATCTGCGCGCGGTCCAGTTGGTCGGGCGTGCGAAAAACCAGCAGCCCGCGCAGGCGCGCCGCGCCGGCCGCGTCTTCGGCCAGCAGCCGCTGGGGCGCGGGCAGCGCGAGCGCCGCGCCGGGGTAGAGTTTACGTGCCGCGAGCAGACTGCCGATGGCGTCCCAATCGGCGTTGATTCGACAGGCGATGACTTCCATGGCTTCATCATTGCCCAGACGACGGCAAGAACGCAATGCGGAATGCCAGGGCAACGGCAAAGTCGATTTAGGATCTCCGAGCAATGCGAAAGCGTGGCC
>CAZHPN010000249.1:0-7027 GCA_964534375.1 uncultured bacterium
GCTGCGTCGGCTGCTCGGTCTGCTTCCAGGTTTGTCCGGTCAAGGCGATCAAACGCTCGAAGCTCGGCGAGGCGCCGCCGGTGCCGGAACCGCTGATGGAAAGCAAGGAGAGAGGGACGCTGTGAGAAACCGCGAATGCACGCGAATGCACGCGAATCGGAAAAACCAGGGACAGTCATCCTTTTTCCAAACGTCGCGGCGCCATGAAAACGGTTCGCCGAAAAAGGTGACTGTCCCGGTTTTTCGAGCTTCTCTGTGCCCTCTGTGTTTAAGATTCCATTTCCTTCCCGAATCCCGAACCTCGACTCCCGCATCCCGCCCCGAAAGGACCCGCCCATGCCCATGACCAACATCTTTCTCGCCGGCGTCGGCGGCCAGGGCCTCGTGCTGGTCAACCGCCTGCTCGCGCGCGCCGCGATCCTCTCGGGCCTCGACGCGAAAAGCACGGACACCCACGGCCTGGCGATGCGCGGCGGCGCGGTGATGGGCACGCTGCGCATGGGCGAACGCGTCGGCTCGTCGATTTTCCCGCCCGGGGCCGGCGATCTGCTGCTCGGCCTCGAGCCGCTCGAGGCGTTGCGCTGGGCGCACATGCTGCGGCGCGGCGCAACGGTCGTCGCGAGCGAAAACGAACTGTGGCCGTCGCTGATCCTGCTCGAACGCTACGCCATGCCGCGCGACTGGGCCGCGACGATGACGCGCGCCGGGCTGCGCGCCGTCGTCGTGCCGGGCGTCCGGCTCGCGCTCGAGGCCGGCGATTACCGCATGCTCAACGTCGTCATGGCCGGGGCGATATCCTATTTTCTGCCCGTCGATTTCGAGAAGCTCAAAGAAGCGACCGAGGCGCAGGCGCCCAAAGGCACCTTCGCCAAAAACCTCAAGGCGCTGACCGCCGGCCGCGAAGCGGCGGAGAAGACGGCGGCGGCGTCTTAGCTCTAAACACAGAGGGCACAGAACGAAGACACCGAGGGCACAGGGATTCCTTCATCTGTAAGAGCGCGCTTCCGCGCGCGATTCACGCGCGGCAGGCGCGGCCTATCCTCTCCCTCGCCCTTTGGGAGAGGGCCGGGGTGAGGGCCATTCGCCGTTCGCCATTTCTCCTCCCGGCCCCCCAAACCCGCACCCCGCGCCCTTGACCCGCGACCCGATCGCCAATATTAAATGACTGACAATCCGGGCTCGCGACAACTGTTGAGATGGCGAAGTCGTGGCGGGATTGGGTCGAGAGAATTACGCCAGCACCGAAGCACGGTTTGAGAAGGTGCGCTCATCATCACGGAACTGCCCGTACGGCATGGCGGGTTTACCGATCGCTCCACTCATCGTGGAGGCCTTTGTGGACATGGAGGTCAGCGTCGACATACTGTCGCCGCCAGTCCCAATAGGCGTGCAGGGCACCTGCCCCTTCGTTTCTAGCTGAGTCTTCAATGAATTGCATTTCCTTTTTCCACCGCCTGGTGATGTCCGCCTCGGTGGACCATTCTGCGCCTCTATCCGGTTTTAGGTCGGAATAAACCTGCCTTTTTTCCCCGCCTGTGAAATCTTGCGCCAATTGGCAGGCCGCCAACGCTATCTTTCGCCAAGGCTCCGAGTTCTCCTCATAAACTGGGGCAAATTCAACCCATCGACTCACTTCTTCCTGATAATCGGCAAATTCGAGATTAATGTATCCGAGTATTTTGGCCGGTGTCACGATGCCGTGCGTGTCGATCATTCCAAAGAAATGTTTCAAAGAATGCGCCACTTCATAGTCCCACGCCGCGGCGCAAAGCAACCGGTCGAACGCGGATGAAATCCCCTGGTTGTCGGGATCGTCACTTGCCACGGGACGTACGATTTTTTGGACGAACGCAGCATCCGGCGCATACGAACAACGAAGCGAAAACCTCTCACCCCGAGAAAGCTGCTTGAAAATAATTATCCTACTTTCTGTTGCTTTTAGTGCCCACAGGGGCGTCAAAGGGCCGACGATACCTGCCCATTTTTCGATAATGTGGTCCAGGCCTGTGAGGCGGCCCATGTCGGGTATTTGCCACGCCAGGTCCATGAGCCATTCGAAAAGTGTCGCCATCATTCGAATGTTGCGGTCGCCCGCGAAAATAAGTGCATGATCGATTCCTTCGACAAGATTCGCGAACGCCCACCAGCGCCGTTCCAACGGAATAGAGGCCCAAGTGCTCGCAACAGCCATTTCAAACTGACGCCAATCGGTCCAAAAAAGCTCCCCTGCATACCGGAACCAATTGTCATCCTGCGCGTCACTGACAAACATCCGAGAGTAACGTGAGATGAACTCAAGGTCTGCGGCACCGAGCCACGGCATCGACTCCGGCTGCAGATTCAGGAATACCGTGGAGATCAAATACCGCCGCGTGTTGTCGTCTCGGCATTGCGCGAGAAAAGGCGTTAGAAACGACTCTACCCCGGCGCCTTTTTGCTTTCGACGCTCATCGGCAATCCATTCCTTTACTATTTCCGCGGCAAATGCCAATTGATTGCCGATTTCACCGCGTACGACCGTCCCTAACACGAACGCCGTAAGCCCTTTTTTTTTGTAAAACCGGCTGCCCAATTCAAGAGCCAAAAAATAGAAATGCCTTGGAGTCCCTTGCCGTTTATAAAACTCGGTTCCCGCCGTCGTGAACGAGAGGTATTCCTCTAAGCAATCGTCGCGCAACAATTCGGTTGCCGCGTCGCGCGCTAACTCGACAATTTCGTTTTCGCGCCAACCGCCAAAGAGGTCACGTGCGATCTTGTACCATTTCCGCTGTGAAGCGAGAGCTTCGCACTTTTCTTGTAAATCGGAAACGGCGTCACGCCGTTTGTCACGCGGATGCCGTCTCCATACATCCCAGGCTGCCACGAGTTCTGGCCAGGGCATTGTCTGTACCCGGTGTTCCAATTCTTCGACCAACCATCGAAGATCGCCCTCCAGATCCTTTTCGATCTGGACCCGCTCCGTCCGATCACTTTCATGCGTTTGATACCTGAGACCGTCAAGACTCTCAAATGAATGTGCCAGCAGCCGCCAGGCAACTATCCGATTCGCGGCAGGAAAAGCCGCATCCTGCGCAGCCGCGCGGAGACCATCGCGCAACTCGTCTCGCAGTCGCGCGGCCTTGGCGTGCAAATAGGAAACGCGCGAATATTCACGGTAACCAGTCTCGCCATCGACTTTGAAGCCATCATAGGTCAAAGAAAGCAACGGTTTTAGAATGGCCATTGCAATGAGGGTTTCTGCCGTGGTGACCGCTCCCATTTTTTTCAAAGACTCAATCTGGCGTTTTGATTCCCGAACGTCGCTCTCCGGAAACATGTATGGGTATTCGTACTCACCGCTCAATATGTGCTCCAACAGGCCCGCCGCGCTACGAGCCTGTTTAACATCCCGCTCGATTACATCCGTCGGCAGCAATTCTTCTGTATAAACGACGAGTGCTTTAAGTTCGCCGATTAACTGTTCGTACTCAGATTCACGAGAAATATATCTGCGGCATTGAAAAAGTAGCGGTGCCAATTCTCGTACAAGCGCCTCGTGTGTTGTCACGATCGGCGGCCAGTCCGGTAAAATCGCTAAGGATTCACTGTGCGGCGTTTTTGGATTCAGACGAATCGCACGAACAATTTCGACCACGTCGGCGACGCGCGCCGCCGCAAATAACTTCGTAAACTCAACTGCGTATTTTTGTTCTTTTGTGTCGCCTCCGCGCGCCAAGAACTTCATCGTTTCAACGAAATCATCCAACAAGCGAATTTCCTGACCCGTCTGATGTTCTCGCAATTCGACCCCGGCCGCTGCTTTGACTGCCATCTTGAGGTCGTCGCCGGATAGTCCCTTCTCTGCGTCCAGCACGTCTCGCATAAGCGCTCTCGCGTCGCGTGACGCCCGTCTCCCAGCGCCAGGATTTGTAGGATCATTTGGTTGCGCCAGCCATTTGCGAAGGACATAATCACGTATCACGTCCGGTTTGATTTCGCGCAGACGCGCATCCAGACCTCGCGCGTTCACAAACCGTCGCTCAGCCAGATTGTCCCAAATTTTCAGTAGTTCTTCGGGCGCAACACCGGCGCGCCCACCTATAAATCGTAACAATCGGTCATTTTGAATATTCACGGGACCAAACAACGCGAGGTGCCTGACAGTTGAGTTGATTTTGTCGTGGGGTCCTAACACAGAAGGGGTGTGCTCAATCGCGGCTTTCAGATAACTCCTCGCTGTCGATTCCGCGTTGTCCAAAAACGATTTTAGATTCCGTTCCTTTTTCATAAGACTGATTGCAATTGCAATCCAGACAGGGAATCCGCCGAATTGGCGGCTTAGCTGCTCCACCAGTCGTTCACGGACGTGAGGAGTCGGAATTTTGAGCCCTGCCCGCCTAAAAAGCTTATTTACCAACCATTTGGAGTCTGCTTCCTGCAGCGGCGGCAATTCGATGGGTTTGGCATCGACCACCGAACGTTGTTTGGCATCCCATAAATTCACGATTGCGGAATCGTCGGAACTTCGGGTTACAATAATGGCTTTCCACAAGCCAGCTCTGCTATTCGGACCACGCATTTGTTCGAGCAGCGTGTCGATCGTTCTTGCTTCAATGGGGTCGTCAATTAGGAGAAGGGTCTTGCGTTCCGCAACAATATTAAAAAACCAATCCGGTGTCGAAGCCATTGTGCTTACGTTTGCCCAGAATACCCGCCAACCCCCGGACGCTCGTCGCCCAACTTCAAAAAGAAAGCGTGTCTTTCCGACTCCGCCGGAACCATGGACCGACAAGATTCGTTTTTCGCCGACGAGGAACGAGAAGACCTCTCGCATTTCCTCTTTTCTGCCGACAATCTCAACGTCAATGCCGCCCTGATTCGATTCCTGACCGCGAATGACTTCAAACGCTTCGCCCAAAGACAAAAAAACTCGATTCTTGCCGCCAAAAAAACAGGCCTCAACCTCCGGGTAGTCGGCAAGAAGGCCATCCAGGTGGCTCGCCGACCAATAGGTCGCTGTTAGTCCAATTGTTTTAAATGGCGGCACAACGGAATCCTGCCATTTCGCATCGAATGCCGCATCGACGTAAGCGTTCGTAACCAACACCCAATTCTCGACATGCTCCCAAATCGGCGCGTATCGGTGGCCGGTTTTCTTATAGGCCTTGATTTTTTTTAGTTCGGCGCGCGCATCGGCGAGTGCACGCGAGGCGTTTCGAGAACCATGAAATTTGGCTTGGTACACGGTGTGTCCGTCACCGGATCGCGCATCCTGGGCACCGTCGGGGCCGGCCGACCCGAACAGTCGCGCCCCGGGATCAGTTGCGAACACAAGCGAATTCACTAGCGATTGGAATGTACCTCCCGTTTGAATTGTCGCCCAATTCCTGGGTGCACGGTTCATGGTTCTCATCCTTGGGCGCCGGCGACGGTATTAAGAGAGATCTTCAACCGCAGTTCGCCCTCGAATATGATGCCCTCTCCGGTTTTCGGTTAAGGGTTCTAAAGGAACGGCTGCTGGAGCGAATTTGACGCCAAGGAGAGGCAAGAAGCAAGGTGTATAAAGCTTGAGACCGTAAGCCGGAAGACAAGAGTCATGCGGAATTCCGGTTACAGTACATTCATCTCCTTCGCGTAATTCCGCGCGTGCGGCGCATGCTGCCTTCGCCAAGTCTTCAGCAACCCGGGGGAATCCGTCCTGGAACGGACGTCGCCGCCGTTTCGCCGGCTCGGAAAGGCCCTCTTACGGCGAAAGGGCGCGTGGGGCGAATCGGAAAAAATCGTGTTAATGCGAGCGCCAGGCGGCAGACCGTTGCCGCGCGGCGAGGCGGCAGGAGCGCGTCGCGCCCCGTCGGGGCATTGAAATTGCTGGGAGCGCCCGAGCCTGGCTTGAGCGCAGCCGAAGGGTCGCCGCTGGCGTCGGTCTTAGAAACGCCGAGGGGGCGCCCGCATTCGCGAGGGCAGGCGAGGCGCGCCCAGCGAGTTTTTTCGCGGGCACAGACATATTTGCGGCTTTGCGGTGAAAGAACGCCCTCACCCGTCACGCTCTATGCGTGACGACCTCTCCCAAGGGGAGAGGTGCGGTGAAAAAACGCCCTCACCCGTCACGCTCTACGCATGACGACCACTCCCAGCGGGAGAGGTGCGGTGAAGAAACGCCCTCACCCGTCACGCTCTACGCGTGACGACCACTCCCAGCGGGAGAGGTGCGGATAACTGCGCTCTTCGCGTCTTTGCGGTGAAAAAACGCCCTCACCCGTCACGCTTCGCGTGGCGACCTCTCCCAGGGGGAGAGGCGCGGATCAGGGACAGAGGTGTGGACGCTTCGGCGCATTTCACTTATCCTAATTTCATTGAGTTGGAGGAAGCCATGCGCCGAAAAAGGGTCTTGAGCGCCCTGTCGCTGCTGACAATGATCGCGCTGCTCGGCGCGTGCGCAACGGCGCCGACCGTCGCCCCGCCGCGCCCCGACGCGCGGCGGATCCTGGCGGCCGGCCACGGCGCGGCGCAGAGCCAGGCGTGCGTCGCGCCGTACACGCCGGCGCCGGTGCTCATGTTGGCGCCGGTGCGCCTCAACGGGGACGGGCGGCCGTTGTCGTTTCTCGTGGACACGGGCTCGCCGACGATGGTGGACGTCTCGGTCGCCGACGAGTTGCGCCTGCCGGCGGGCAATCGCACGGCGCTGCACGACGCGGCCGGCGAGAACGAGATCATGCATACGGCGCGGATCGAAACGCTAGCCGTCGGCCAGGCGCAGGTCGACGATTTGATCGTGGCCGTGGCCGACCTGAATAAGGGCGCCGAGAAACGACGCCCGAAGTTCGACGGAATTTTGGGCCACACGTTCCTGCGGCATTTCACGATCACCGTCGACCCAAAGGCGAAAACCATCGCCTTTTGGCCCGCCGGTCCGGCGGCCGACGAGGCGGTCGCGCGCGAGGCGGCGGCGCCCGGCGCGATTTCGCTGCCGCTGCAAACGTCGGAAACGCCGAGCATCCTGACCCTGCCGATCCGCGCCAACCAGGAAAAGCGGACCTTCGTCGCCATT
>CAZHPN010000250.1:0-6998 GCA_964534375.1 uncultured bacterium
GTTCTGTGCCAACAGCCCGTTCACGTAATATCAAGCACTTACAATTCGTGAAAAACCGCTCGTGTTCGATTTCCGAACACGCGTGTTCGATTTTCGAACACCATCGAACACTTTTCGAGGTCCGCGGGGTCATTTTTTGCCTCGGCTAACGGTCCAATTATGCCAGTTTCGGGTAGTTCGCCGAGTGCCATTGACGTGGCGCGCGGTTTTCCGATCCCGAGACGATAGGCTCCGACACCTCGTCTTCGCGGGCCTTTTCCGAAGTGGCTGGCGCCTTCTTCGGCGGGGCGGCCTCTCCGAAGTGGCTGGCGCCTTCTTAGGAGCGCCTTCTTCGGAGCCTTTTTCGACCGCGCTCTCTTCGGCCTTTGCGCGCCGTTTTCCGGTTGCGAGGAGACGGAACCTCCCCTAAACTCAGCTTTCTAATCCCCGTCGTGGAGCCGCCAAATGACGTATTCTCGAACCACTCGGCCGCCGCTGGGCGCGACGCATGCGCCGGAGCCGCCCATCGTCGAGAAGCAAACGCGAAAAACGTCACCGGTTCTCGGAAAGAAGAAAATCTCGCGAACGCGCCAGCCCGACGACATGACGCTCGACGAATGGCAGATCGCGCTGCGCCGCGAATACGGACGCGAACAGAATTTTCTGCTGGAAAACGTCGGCGCCGATCCGTTTTTTTCGGAGTTTTTCGTCACGAATCCGGAAACCGGAAAACGCTATCGTGTGGCGATTCGCGGAACCGAACCGGCGGCGAACTACTGCTCCTGCCCGGACTACGCCGTCAACGCCCTCGGAACCTGCAAGCACATCGAGTTCGCGCTGCAGGAACTCCGAAAAACGCGCGGGGCGCGGGCCGCGTTCCGCCGCGGATATCACCCGCCCTATTCGGAGATCTTTTTGCGCTACGGCGCGGCGCGCCGCGTCGAGTTTCGCCCGGGCCGCGAGTGCCCGCCGGCGGTGCGTCAGGCGGCGGCCCGATGTTTCGACGCCGGCGGCGTTCTGCAAGACGCCGCGTTCGACGGCGTTGACGAGTTTCTCAAAACCGCCCAGCCCTTCGCTCACGAAATCCGTTTTTATGACGACGCGCTCGCTTTTGTCGCCGAGGCGCGCGACCGCAATCGCCGCGCCGCGCGCATCGACAAGATGTTTCCGGATGGCGAAAACAGCGCCGCTTTTTCGGGCCTGGTGAAGACCGCCCTTTTCCCTTATCAGCGAAAAGGGGCGCTCTTCGCCGCGAAGGCCGGCCGCTGTCTGATCGCCGACGAAATGGGCCTCGGGAAAACCGTGCAGGCGATCGCCGCGGTGGAAATTCTCGCGCGCACGGCCGGCCTCGAGCGCGTGCTGATCGTCTGCCCCACTTCGCTCAAGCACCAATGGCGCGACGAGATCGAACGGTTCACGGACCGCGCCGCCGAGATTGTCGAGGGCGCCCTGCCCGTCCGCGCGCAGAAATATCGCACGGAATCGTTCTATAAAATCGCCAATTATGATGTCATCGCGCGCGACGCCGAGGCGATCCGGCAATGGGGTCCCGAACTCATCGTGCTCGACGAGGCGCAGCGGATCAAGAACTGGCGGACCCGCACGGCGAAGAGCGTCAAGAATCTGCGCTCGCCGTTCGCCATCGTCCTGACGGGGACGCCGCTGGAGAACCGGCTGGAGGAACTGCACTCGATCGTCGAGTTCGTCGACATCTTCCGCCTGGGCCCGCTGTTCCGCTTCCTCGGCGAACACCAGCGCGTGGACGATTACGGCCGGGTGATCGGCTACCGCCAACTGGGCGCGATCAACAAAACGCTGGCGCCGCTCCTCGTCCGGCGCACCAAATCCGAGGTCCTGCTCGACCTGCCCGCACGGCTCGACAAGAAGTTTTTCGTGCCGATGACGCCCGAGCAAATGCAGCATCACGAGGACAATGCGGAGACCGTCGGCCGGATCGTCGCCAAATGGCGGCGTTATCATTTTCTGTCCGACACGGATCAGCGGCGGCTGATGATCGCCCTCCAAAACATGCGCATGTCTTGCGACGGCACGTACTTGCTGGATCAAACCACCGATTACGGGCGCAAAGCGGACGAATTGATGACATTGCTCGGCGAAATGTTCGAGCGGCCGGACACGAAAGCGGTCGTCTTCAGCCAGTGGTTGCGCATGCACGAGTTGATCGCCGCCCGTCTGGCGGAGCGGAAGTGGGATTACGTCCTGTTCCACGGCGGCGTGCCCGGGCCGCAGCGAAAGGACCTGGTCCGCAAGTTCAAGAACGATCCAGGCTGCCGGTTGTTCCTGGCCACCGACGCCGGCGGGGTCGGCCTCAACCTCCAGAACGCCTCGGTCGTCGTCATCATGGATCAGCCGTGGAACCCCGCCGTCCTGGAGCAGCGCATCGGCCGCGTTCATCGCCTCGGCCAGCAGCAACCGGTGAACGTGGTCCATTTCATCGCGCAAGGCACGATCGAACACGGGATGTTGTCGCTGCTGTCCTTCAAGAAAGCGCTCTTCGCCGGCGCGCTGGACGGCGGGCAGGAAGACGTCTTCCTCGGCGGCACGAAATTGACCCGGTTCATGGAAAGCGTCGAGCAGGCGACCGGAAGCATCCCGGCGCCGATGCCGACGCAGGACGGCGGGGCCGGCGAGCCGGAGGCGGAAAAAGAAACCGACGCGCCCGATGCGGGCGAAAAAACGGCCCGTCCCGCCGCGCCGGGCGCAGCCGCTCCGCCGCTGGAAGAATTGATCCAGAGCGGAATGTCATTCTTGCAAAAGCTCGGGCAGGTGTTGACCGCCAAAGCTGGCGAAGGCGAGAAGGCCACGCCAATCGCGGCGCTGAACTCGTTCGTGCAAACAGACGCGGCCACCGGCCAGACCTACGTGAAACTGCCGATGCCCAGCGCGGATACGCTGACGCGGCTCGCCGAACTCATCGGCAGCTTCGCCGAGGGAGCGAAGAAACCCCGCGCGTAAGTCGCCCGCCGCGCGCTGCCGCCGGCGACCGGCGGCGTGGCGCGTCAAGCGGACGAGCGCGGCGTCAGCCGCGGTTGGACGCCAATTCGCGAACCGGCGCGGTCACGCCGCCGTCCGACTCGCGGCGGCTCCGCGCCAGGCGCGAAAGTCGCGCACGCTGTGGAAAACCCCTTGCGGCGTCTGGCCCGGTTCGCCGACTTCGACGCGCGCGATTTTCGGGTCGCGAAGACCCGCGTGCATCGCTTCCCCAACCCATTCGATCAACTTGTCGACCGTGTAATCCTCGGGGGAAACCTGGCGCGCCAAAGTCGCCGATTCGTCAACTTGCGGGCCGACGCCCTTGCCTTGAAAAATGAATGTCGCCACTACCATTGTCCCTACCTCCTTGGACGTTCGCCGTTTGAATATCAACCCGGAAACGGTTGGCCCGACAATTCGCGGTCTCGTATCCGGGCCTTGGTCTTCTCGCGACCCTTGCACGGCCGGCGCGTTCCTTTCTTCCGTCGCCGGCCTGTCGGCGGCGCCGCGTGGCGCCGTTCGACGCATGGAGCTGTCTCGAAATCCCACCCAGCGTCAGCACTATTTCTGTTCCGCGGTTGCCCTCCTTTCCCGCGTTCAATTCCGATTGGGAGCAAAGCAAACGCGGCGCCAGGTCGCAATAAACGCAAAAAACGCCACGTTCTCGCGTGGTTATCCGACTGCTGACGAGTTACGTTGAACGTGAACTTCCGGCGCTATTGGAAACCGCGTTTACGATTCGTAAGTCGGCCGCCGTGCGGTCGAATGAGGATGTGTGCCACTTGCCACTCACTTCGCGGCAGCGATGAGGTCGGCGGCGATCTTTCGCAGATTGGGGTCGATATGAATTTCGGCGAGTTCGCGCACGGCGCTGGCGGTTTCGCCGATCTGCAAAAAACACCGGGCGACTTCGAGCGTGATTTCTTCCCCGCAGACGGGGCAACTTGCCAGCCAGGGCAGTTCGCCTTTCCACATTTCCAGCGCCTCGGGGACGCGATCGCTGGCGCGCAAGGCCTGGCTTCGTGTCACCAGGACGCGGGCGACTTCGCCGACCTGTTCCGGATCGCGCAAGCCTTCCGGCACGTCGGCCGCGGCGAACTCCGGCGGTTGACGGCCCGGAACGAGCGCGGCCAACCGGATTTGACCCACCAGGCGGCGGGCCGGCGGCAAATCGGCTCGCGCCAGCGCCAAATCGTAGAAGCGCGCCGCCAACGAGGCCGCGCCGTGCCGCGCCGCCGTTTCCGCGAAACCCCAACAAACCGCGGCGCGTTCGCCCTCGGCCGCCTGGTCGAGTTCGCGTTGCGCCCAATCCGCCGCGGCGGCGGCCGGTCCGCGGTCGAGATAGGCGCCGAGAACCGCCTGCGCCGCGCGCCGCCGATTCGGGTCGTCGGGGGCGAACTTCCCGACGGCCGCGTCGCCCCATTCGGCGGGCGAGACGGCGGCGCCGGCGCGGCCCAATTCGCCGAGTCGGGTGATCATTCGCTCCAGCAATTCGATCGAGGCCGGAACCATCGGGATGAATTGCACCAAGCGCGCCGCCTCATCCTCCGGCGGCGCAACGTGCGGCAAGGTCAGCAACCGCAGGCACTCGCGCATGACGCGGTTCGGGCTGTCGGCCAGCTTTTTCCGCGCCTCCGCGGCTTGCGCCGGCGGCAGATCGACGCGCGCCGCCGCCCGGCCGTAAAATTCGGCGGCGATGGCCGCGGCCCCGCGCTGCTCGGCCGTCTCGGCGAACATCCAAAGCGCCGCGGCCCGCGCGCCGTCGGGCATGCGGTCCAATTCGCGCTGCGCCCACGCGGCGGCGGCCCCGGCCGGGCCGTAATCGAGCAGGCACACGAAAATCGGCCGCGCCAAGCGCTGCCACGGCGGATCGCCGGCGTCGAAGCGCCGGCTCGCCGCGGCGCCCCAGACCGCCGGCGGCGCCGCCGCGCCGGCGCGCGTCAGTTCGCCGAGCCGGTTGACGATGCGCGCCATTAAATCGTACGACGCCGGAACCAGCGGGACCATTTCCAGCAACCGCGCCGCCTCTTCGGCGGGCGTCGCGAAATGCGGCAAGGCCGCCAGCTCGATGCTCCAAACGGCGATATCCAATTGCACTTCGTTGTCGAACGAGTGCTGGCGGCGCAGCGCGCGCGCCCGTTCGCCCGCGTCGCGAAAGCGTCCGGCGCGCAGCAGCAGCAGGCACTCGTTCACGACGCGGTTCGGGTGATCGAGAAAACGTTGCGCCACGACGTCCGCCGGCGAGGCGGCGGGCGGCACGGCGCGGAGCGCGGCGTCGTTTTGATAAATGACGATCGTCGCCTCGGGCGTCGCCGCCGGCAGCCGCGCGGCGCGCGTCCATGTGGTCTGCGCCTCTTCCATGACCCGGCGCAATTCGGCGTCGATGAGCGAATTCGGCAGCGGCCGGTCCGTCAGCAACGTGGGCGCGCCGGAATCGTTCGGCGTGCGGCGCACGACCGCCGCGAGAAAACACGATTGCGGAACCAGGCCGATCGTCTCGGCGAAATCGCGCGTGAAGCCGCGGTCCGGCGCGAGCCGCGGGTCGTCGCGCGGCAGACCGCCGGTCACGTCCATCCACAGTTTGCCGCGGGCCAGCGCAAACCGCGGATCGCGCATCGGCAAGAGGAAGCGGACGAGATCCAGCGGGCCGCGGCCGGTCGCGTCCAGCCACGTGATCGGGCAGGCTTCGCGGCCCTCGGCGAGGCGCGACAGGTCGTGCGCGACGTCCTCGGCGACCGTACGCCACACCGGCGGAACGGCGCGAATCAGCGGTTCCGCCGAGCCCAGCGACAAGATGCGCACCGCCCGCGCCTGGCCCGGCGCCCAGACCAGCACGGCCAGGACGGCGTAAACGACGATCGCGGCCCGTTGCGCCGTGCGAACGGCCGGGCGATCGACGGCGCCGACCGCGGCCGCCGCCGCCACGAGCAGCAGGGTAAACGACGCCAACACATAGATGGGGTTCTTCGTCGCAGCGCACGAAAAAAAGCCGAAGCCGGCGGCGGCCCCGGCGCACAACAACCCGAGGGCGGGCGGCAGCCGGCGCCAGGGGACGAGCCAGCCGACCCCCGCCAACAAGAGCAAGAACGGCGCGATGCCGGATTCAAAACGAAAGGCGCGCGCGTACACCGCCCAGGGCTGGCGGTACAGGTCGGCGGCGCCGGTCACGTCGTAGCGCCATTCGGGGCTGATATGGACGAACTGCAGCCAGCACCAGGTCAGCGACGGCCCGAACAGCGCGGCGAAAAACAACCCCGCGCCGCCGAACGGCCGCCGGTCGCGCCAGCGGCGGACGATGTCCCACGCCGCGAGCCCCGCCGCGGGAACCACCGCGACCGGCTTCGCCAGCAGGGCGACGCCGCCGGCGAATCCCCACGCCAGGCTCGCCGCCGCGCTTCGTTCGTGCCGGCCGCTCGCCAGCGCCCACGCCGCGAACACGACGGCAAACGCCGCCGCGCATTCCAGATTGTAGGCCGACGCGACCAGCGTCCATTGCGGGCACGCGACAACGGCCAGCGTGGCCAGCAGCGCGCTCTCCGCACGCGGCGCGACGCGCAACGCGAGCAAGGAAACGAAAAGCACGAACAAGGCGTCGAACAGCAGCGTCGTGACGTGATAGGCCCATGCGCCGGGCGCGATCGCCAGCAAGAGCGCCGTGACGAAATGCACCAGCGGCGGCCAATGAAAGAAATTCGTCCGCACGAACAGCCAGGCCGCGCGCGGATCGTGCCGCAGCAGAAACGACAGCGCGGCGGCGTTGCCGACGTGCGCCAGCGAGTCGTGCCCGGTCGGCAGGCCGTTTTGCCGCAGTCGCCAGGCCGCCAGGACGACGCTCGCCGGCGGGATCAGCCAGCCGAGGCGAAAGCCGCGATCCGCGAGCGAGCGGGTCGCCGCGAGGTTCGGCGAATCCGCATTTGCCGCCGGCTGTCGAAAAATCGTCTCTTTCATCCGCTGAAATCGTAGCGAGTTCCGCCGGAAGAAGATCGGAAGAGCGTCGTGTAGGGAAAGAGTGTAGATCTCGGTGG
>CAZHPN010000251.1:0-6955 GCA_964534375.1 uncultured bacterium
AAATCCCAAAACTTCAATCATTTGCAAGTCAACATGCCGGAGCCCTGGGCGGAATGCGGAATGCGGAATGCGGACAAGCGGGCTTGTCGCAATGACCAACCTTACCCGCGCGGATGATGCTTCTGATGCACCTTCTTCAGGCGTTCGCGGTTGATGTGCGTGTAAATTTCGGTCGTGGTCAGATTGGCGTGGCCGAGCATCTCCTGCACCGAGCGCAGGTCGGCCCCGTGTTCGAGCAGGTGCGTGGCGAAGCTGTGGCGCAAGACGTGCGGCGAAATCTTGCGGGCGATGCCGGCGCGTTTCGCGTATTGGTCGACCAACAGGTGAAAATGCTGCCGGGTCATCGGCCCGCCGCGGTTGGTGACGAACACTGCTTCGCTGCGGCGGCCGTCGAGCAGCGCGGGGCGGCTTTCGCCGAGATATTTCTCGAGCCAGTGGGCCGCTTCGTCGCCGATGGGCACGAGGCGTTCCTTGCGGCGTTTGCCGATGATGCGCAGCAGGCCGATATCCAGGTTGAGCGCGCCGAGCGGCAGGCGGACGAGTTCGGAAACGCGCAGGCCGCTGGCGTAGAGCGTTTCGAGCATGGCGCGGTCGCGCAGGCCGTTGGGCTTCGCGAGGTCGGGCACGTCGAGCAGGCGTTCGACTTCGTTTTCGGTCAGCAGTTTCGGCAACGGGCGGGCCGGCTTTTGCATGTCGACCAGTTCGGCCGGGTTGTCGTGGATGGCGCCCTCGTCGAGCAGGAATTTGCAGAAATTGCGGATCGCCGTGAGATTGCGCGCGGTCGTGCGCGCCGACACTTTGTCGCGTTGCCGGCGATGGACGACGAAACCGAGGATTTCCGCCTGCGTGACGCCTTCGACCGTGGTCACGCCGCGTTTGGCGCAGAACGCGGCGAAGATGGCCAGGTCGTGGCCGTAGGCTTCCAGCGTGTGCAAACTCGCGCCCATTTCGATTTTTTTGAAGGCGAGGAAGCGGTCGATCCAGACGTCCATGATTAGGCCGAGAATTTAAACACAGAGGGCACGGAAAATTGCTTTGAGCGGAGCAACGATATTTGGGCTTGGACCACAGAGGCACAGAGCTCACAGAGGCTGAAACAATGATAGTCTCTGTTTTCTCTGCGGCTCTGTGGTTCAATCCACAATCCGCAATCCGCAATCCGCAATTTGCTTGCCGCCAACGGCCGCACGGCGCCCTCTGCGCCTAAGTTCTCACCCAACTCCTCCATGACCCCGCGCACGATGCCGTCGGCGAGCCGCTGGCAATACGCGGGTTTCGCGAGGAGTCCGGCTTCGACCCGATTGGTCGCGAAGCCGACCTCGACCAGCACCGCCGGCATGCGCGCGCCCGACAACAAATATAGCGGCGCGGCCTTCACGCCGCGATCGAGTTCGCCGGCGTTGGCCTGCCGCGCGCTCTCGACGAGCCGGCGCTGAATCGTCTTCGCGAAGCGCCGGCTTTCTTCGTCGAGCGCGGCCCGCGCGGCCGGATCGACCGGCGGACGCGGGGCGGCGGCGCCGGCCTGGTTCTCGCGCCGGACGGTTTCGTCGTCGCCGTCGCGGCCCTCGTAAACGAACGTTTCGATGCCGCTCGACCCGGCTTGCGGGCTGGCATTGAGATGGATCGACACGAACAGCGTCGCGCGGGCGTCGTTCGCCAGCGCGCAGCGCGCATCGAGCGGCAGATAGACGTCGCTGTCGCGCGTCAACGTCGCCGCGACGCCGCGCGCCTGCAAGCGGTCGCGCACGAGGCGGGCCAGGATGAGCGCCGTGTCCTTTTCGGTCAGGGCGCCGTTTTTCGCGCCGAGGTCCGCGCCGCCGTGGCCGGGGTCCAGCACGACCAACGGCCGCGGGCGCGCGTCGCGGGCGGCCGCCGCGGCGGGCGCGCCGGTCATTTCGATCGTCACCCGCCACGGGTCGGGCAGCACGTTGACGCCGACGCCGGCGCACGGCCCGGTGGTTACGGCGACCTCGACGTCGACGCCGACCTGCCGGAGGTCGATTTTTTTCACCGGCGGGGCGAGGCGATCGGGGATCTTCGCCTCCGAAGCGAGTTTGGCGCCAAGCAGCACAACGGTGATCGAGCCCGATTCCGTGGCGTTCGGCGCCGGCAGCCGCATTTCCTGACGCACGGCGGGCGGCGCATCGACGTAGACGACAATCAGCGCGCGGTTGTCCGCCGGCCAGAATTCGACGCGTTGCACCGTGACAGATTGCGGCGCGGCGGGCGGGCTGGTCTCGGCTTGTTTGACGAGTCCGACAGGTCCGACAGGTCCGACGGGCGCCGCAGGCGCCGCCGGCGGCGGCGCCGGGCATGAACCGAGTTTCGCCATCGTCTGCCGGGCCTTGGCCGCGATTTCGCCGTCGGGTTTTTCGGCGAGCAGCGCGGTGCAGCGGCGGCAGGCTTCGGCCGGATCCTTGATTTTCTCCGCATAGATCTGCGCGGCGCGCAGCATTGCATCGCCAGCCATGGGGCTGCTCGGGTATGTCCGCGCGAGCCGGTCGTAGACGGCGACGGCCTCGCGGCGGTTCGCCTCCGCGGCGCCCCAACGCGCTTCGCGTTCGTAGGCGTCGCCGGCGAGAAACAAGGCGTCGGCGGCGCGGGCGTGCTCCAGGTGTTTCTCGGCGAACGCGAGAAACGCGCGAATGTGCGCGTTCCACTTGTCGGCGTTTCGATGGGCCTTCACGTCGGTGAGAAAAACTTTGTACGCGTTGCGCATTTTCACGTAGGCGTCGTCGACCGGGTCGGCGAAGGCGAGCGACGCGCCGAGCAGGATGAAAAGGGCGATGGCAAGCAGGCGCTTCATCCGCAATCGGCAATCCGCAATCGGCAATCCGCGATCATTTCTTCAGCTTCTCCTGCAAACGCGCGAGCGCGCGCAACGCCTCGATCGGCGTCAGGCCGTTCAGGTCGAGGGCCGCGATTTCCTCCTCGACCGCCGAGTGCGCCGGCGGGGCGAAGAGTTCCAACTGCCCCGTCTTCGTTTTGCGCGCCGTGCGCCGGCGTTCGGCGAGGCGGACCTGGCCGACCTCGTCGAATTCGGCGGCCTCGAGGTTCGTCAGCACCTGTTTGGCGCGGTCGATCACGCTCTCCGGCAGGCCCGCCAGCCGCGCCACCTGAATGCCGTACGAGCGGCTCGCCGCGCCCGGCACGATTTTGCGCAAGAACAGAATCTGCTCGTTCCATTCTTTGACGGCGATGTTGTAGTTGACAATGCCGGGCAGCGTGCGCGCCAGATCGGTCAATTCGTGATAGTGCGTGGCGAACAACGTGCGCGCGCCGACGTTCTTCTGATCGTGAATGAATTCGGCGATCGCCCAGGCGAGCGACAGGCCGTCGAAGGTGCTCGTGCCGCGGCCGACTTCATCCAGCACAATCAGCGAACGCGGCGTGGCGTGGCGGAGGATGTCGGCCGTTTCGGTCATCTCGACCATGAACGTGCTTTGCCCGCGCGCGAGGTTGTCCGACGCCCCGACGCGCGTGAACACCCGGTCGACCACGCCGATCCGGGCCGACGCGGCCGGCACGAACGCGCCCATCTGCGCCATGACGACGATCAGCGCCACCTGGCGGATGTACGTCGATTTGCCGGCCATGTTCGGGCCGGTGATGAGCAGCAGCCGGTTGGCGTCGGTGTCGAGCAGCGAATCGTTCGGCACGAATCGCTCTTGCGTGAACGAGACCTCGACCACCGGGTGCCGACCGTCCTTGATGTCGATCGCGCCGCTGTCGTCGACCGTCGGCCGGCAATAGCCGCGCGCCTCGGCGAGCCGCGCGAAGCAGGTCAGCGCATCGAGTTGCGCCACGACGCGGGCGCTGGTCTGGATGCGCCGCACTTGCGCCGCCGTTTGCAGGCGGATTTCGGCGAACAGGTCGTATTCGATGTCGCCGAGCTTCTCCTGTGCGGTGAGGATTTTCTCCTCGAGGTCTTTCAGTTCCGGCGTGATGAACCGCTCGGCGTTCGCCAGCGTCTGTTTGCGCAGGTAGTCGGCCGGCACGTTGCCGTAATTCGATTTGGTGATCTCGATGTAATAGCCGAAGACCGAATTGTAGCCGACCTTGAGATTGTTGATGCCCGTGCGCTGGCGTTCGCGCGTTTCGATGTCGGCGATGACGCCGCGCCCGTGCCGCGCGATGTGCCGCAGTTCGTCCACCTCGGCGTTGTAGCCGGCCTTGATCAGCCCGCCTTCGCGAAGCGCCAGCGGCGGCTCGTCGTCGATCGATTTGACGAGCAGTTCGTGGACATCCGCCAGCAGGTCGAGTTCCGCGGCCGATTGCGCCAGCAACGGCGCGGCGAAGCCCGCCAGCGCGGCGTGCAACTCGGGCAAACGCTCCAGGCTGTTGCGCAGCGCGATCAGGTCGCGGGCGTTGCAGGAGGCGAGGCCGATCTTCCCGGCGAGCCGTTCGAGATCGTGGATCGCGGACATCGTTTCGATCAAGCGCTCGCGGTCGGCCACGCGCTCGACGGCTTCCGCGACCGCCTCCTGCCGCGCGCGAATCGCCGCCGGGGCGCAAAGCGGGTAGCAGATCCAGCGTTTGAGCAGCCGCGCGCCCATCGCCGTTGTGGTCTGGTCGAGCACGTCGAGCAGCGAGCCTTTGCGGCCGCCGTCGCGCAGGTTCGCCGTCAATTCGAGGTTGCGCTTGGCGGTTTCGTCCAGCATCAGATAGTCGGCCGACAGCTCGACGGCGACTTCCTTAATGTGCGCCAGATCGCGCTTTTGCGTGGCGCGCAAGTAGGCCAATGTCGCCCCGGCGGCGCGCAACGCGGGCGCGAAACGCTCGGGGTCGGCGCGGAAATCGGGGAACTGCTCGGCAAGCGACGCGAGCGCGGCGTCCGGGTCGAACGCCGCGAGCGGCTGCCGCGTCAGAAACGCGTTGGGCGCCGCGGCGCGCAGCGGTGCGGCGCGTTCGTCGAAATTCGGCGCGTCGGGCAGAATCAACTCACTGGGCTCGGCGCGGACCATTTCATCGATCAACGCCTCGAGCGTTTCCGCGACGCCGATGCGGAATTCGCCGGTCGAGAGGTCGCATAGGCAAAAGCCGTACGCCGCGTCGTCGAACCACAGGCCCATCAGGAAGTTGTTGCTTTTCTCGTCGAGCATCTCGTCGGCGTCGATGACCAGGCCCGGCGTCACGACGCGCGTCACCGCCCGCTGCACCAGGCCCTTGGCGTCACGCGGATCTTCAATCTGGTCGCAGATCGCGACCTTCACCCCGGCTTTGACGAGCTTCGACAGGTATGAGGTCAACGCGTGATGCGGGATGCCGCAGAGCGGGATTTTTTCCTCGGCGTTCTTGTGCGCGCGGCTGGTGAGGGCGATGTCGAGCAGCTTGCTGCCGCGCGCCGCGTCTTCGAAGAACATCTCGTAAAAATCGCCCATCCGGAACAGCAGCAAATGGTCCGGATACTGCGCTTTGACATCCAGGTACTGCCGCATCATCGGCGTGATTTTGTTGTACGAGTCCTTCTTCAACCGGCCCCTCGCGGACGTGCGGCGTTCAGGCCCGCAAGCTAACACACGCCGGAGGCCGGAGGCCAGAGGCCAAGAACTGGAAAGCGGGGCGGACCGGGCCGTTCGTATCGAGGAAGGATTCGCGCCGGTCAATCATCCTTCGGCATAAACCCGAGCTTTCGCCGCTTCGGTCCGGGCGGGATCATTAACTGGCGAATCGCGTCGAAAACGACCTTGAATTGAGAGTCGTATTTCTTTTCCAATGCGGCCAGTTTGCGCGCGAGTTCCACATGAGAGGCGAGAAGCTGGCGGAGACGAACGAACGCTCGCATGATCTCAATATTCACCTGGACGGCTCGTGGGCTGCGAAGCACGCTCGAAAGCATGGCGACACCCTGTTCCGTGAATGCGTACGGAAGATACTTTCGGTGTTGTCCGCGGCCGGGCTTTAAGATCACAGTTTGTGATCTTAGAAAAACGGTTTCATCCGGCGTGAGTCGGAACATGAAGTCAACAGGGAATCGCTCGATATTGCGCTTGACTGCCTGAATCAGGGCTCGGGTTTCGACTTCATAGAGCGTCGCCAAGTCAGCGTCCAACAGCACTTTGTGCCCGCGAATCAACAGAATCGCCCGTTCAATTCGTTCCGCGGGTACAAGGGCCGGCTTTTCGCCCATGCGTAACTCCTTCAACTTCTAAGATCACAACTTGTGATCTTAAGATTCTCGCCCACTATTCCCAGCCCCTGCGAGTTCTTCCGCAAACAGCATTCCGGGGCCGCATCCGCCCAAAAATTTCACGATTGCAATTCATGCTTCATAAAACGATCAGGCGCGGAAGGCAAGTCAGAACAGAGCGCAGGAAAGCCAGATGCCAGGCCCTCGCCACGCGACGTGTCCGTGCCAACGTCGAGGCCCGCGCACCCGTCTTCAAATGTTCCGCGATTCATGTATACTGCGGGCGCTTTACGGCGCACCCCAACTGTTTTTCTGTGTGGAAAAGGAGACGCGAGCCAATGAAACGTGCGTTGATCACTGGAATCACGGGGCAGGACGGCTCCTATCTGGCCGACTTCCTGCTCGAAAAGGGTTACCACGTCACCGGCATGGTCCGCCGGTCCAGCACCGAGAAATTCGACCGGCTCGAGCACATCCGCGACCGGATTTGCATTTGCCAGGGCGACCTGCTCGACCAGCTCAGCCTGATCCATCTGATCGAGAAGGAAGAGCCGGACGAAATCTACAACCTCGCGGCGCAAAGCTTCGTGCCGACCAGTTGGAACCAGCCGCTCCTGACGGGCGAGTTCACCGCCCTGGGAGTAACCCGCCTGCTCGAGGCCCTGCGGCTTGTGGATCCGGCCATCCGCTTCTACCAGGCGAGCACGAGCGAGATGTTCGGCAAGGTCCGCCAGGAGCCGCAGAACGAGCAGACCCCCTTCTGGCCCCGCAGCCCCTACGGCGTGGCCAAGGTCTACGCCCATTGGATTACGGTGAATTACCGGG
>CAZHPN010000252.1:0-6847 GCA_964534375.1 uncultured bacterium
GCCGCGTGCCGTGCATGATTGTTGGTTGCGGCCCGCAGGGCCGCGCTGTGTCTCTCTTTGACCCCTCTGCACTACTGTCGCTCGATTTCTTGTTTTGGCAAAGAATTTCCGCCGCCGCTAACGGCCTCGCCGCAGATCCCGGGGCGCCATAGGACCTATAGGACTTATAGGACTTATAGGTCGTATAGGTCCTATAGGTCCTATGGGTCTTATCACGCGGACCGCTGTTTGCCTGCCGGCGCCGCGTGCCGTGCATGATTGTTGGTTGCGGCCCGCAGGGCCGCGCTAAGCTCTCTGTGACCCCGCTGTGACCTATGTGACACCTCTGTGCCCTCGGTGTGTAAAATTCCCCATCGCCGGCCGCCGCGCGCAAAAAAAAACGCACGGAACAAAAATAAGTGTTGACAAATTGGCAAAAGGCGAGCAAAATACCCCCATAATCAGCAACGCGCAGACGGACCCCCCAAACAACCCGAAAAACGAAGCCGGAAACGGCGGGCCGAAACGCCGTCAAGGCGGCGATTTGCCTGGCGATTTCGGCATTCTGCCGGCGCTCGTTGGTTGGGCCGCGCCGGCGGCGCGACGGGGGCCGGCATGGGCGCGATCCTGGGGCAGGCGCTGGCGAACCTGTTTTCCAAAAAAATGACGGTCGGCCTCGGGGCGCTGCTGGCGATCGGTTGGATCGCCGGCTCGGGTCTGCCGCCGCGGGTGGCGATTTCGGCGATCGCGGCGTCGGCGCTGGTGGCCGCGGTGCACATCGCGGCGCAGGCGCAGGTCGATGCGGCGAGGGCGAAATGCCGTCAGCCGCCGCCGGCCGATGTTGGCGGGATCGTCTACGAGACCGGCTGCACGGCGACCGTCGGCGAAGACGGCGCGGCGAATGGCCCGTCGGCGAATGTCGAGGCCGGCTGACGTTCGCGCTTTTATAGGACCTATCGGACATCCGGGCAGCCGCAGATTGCGCAGATTGACGCAGAGGCACGGGCCGTGAATGGCTCTCGCCTGGAACAAACTCTTCGTGGCCCGTGCTAAATCTGCGGTCATCTGCGAAATCTGCGGTTAAAAAACGTTTGGCTGCGGCCCGCAGGGCTGCGCTACGTCTCTGTGATTCAAATTCCAAACCTCTCAATTGACTTTCTCATCCTCGCGACAAACCCAAGGAGGCGGCCCCATGAATCCATTTCTCCCGCTGCAAGGCGAAGATATGCCCACCTACACGGCGCGCGTGTCGGCGCTGATCGACGCCATGCTCGCCGCGGCCGACGCCGAATTCGGCGCGGCGGTCGAGCTGGTTTCCGGCCACGTGTTTCCCAGCCCGGTTCCGGCCCCGGCGGCGTCGTCGGCGGTCGATTGGTTCAATATGGTCGTCCGGCCGTGGGTCGCGGCCGTGTACGCGCGGCTGGAAACGGCGCTGCTGCCCGCGGTCGGCGCTTACGCCCTGGCGTGGTTCGAGGCGTTCGACCTGCCGCCCGCCGGCGTGCCGGAATTGTGATGCGCCGCCGCGAGAGCTATGCCGCGCCGGTCGTGGTGTTTCGGCCGCGGCGGGCCCGCGGGACGGGCGCCGCGCCGCCCGCGCCGGCGCCGGAACGCGCCGAGCCCGCGCCGCGCGATCCGGAGCAGCGGCGGGAAATCGCGCGGCTGTTCACGGGGACCCATTCCCGGCGGGACGATGGGGAATAGGACACCGGTTTGTCTGACGCGCACGACGACCGGCGGGGACGCCGGCGTTCCCAGGCTCTGATATTCGAATCGACGACAACAACCGCCTGCAATCGCGCGCATGGGGCGCCGCGTCATTCCCCCATCCGTCGCTCCGCATGGTGTTCTTACCCCGCTCCGTGCGCGCGATTGCGGGCGGTTGATTGGGACGAGCGGCGGCGAGGTGGAGATGGGCGGGGCGAATGCGGCGACCCCAAGCGAGCGGCCGCCGAGCCGGCAGCCCGACCTGCTGCCGCACCAGCTGCGGCCCGAAGGCGACGATTGGTTCGTCTGGCTGCTCCTGGGCGGACGCGGCTCGGGCAAGACGTTCGCCGGCGCGTACTGGACGGTGCGGGCGGTGCGCGAGGGCGGCGCCGGCTTCGTCGCGATCGTCGCCGGCAAGACGCACGGCAACACCTGGGCGGTCTGCGTCGACGGCCCGAGCGGCATCTGGACCTTGTACAAAGACGAGTTCGTCTCGTTCAACCGTTCGTCGACGCCGATGGTGCTCGTCCACGAGAACGGCGGCAAAATCCTCGTGTTCGGCGGCGACGAACCGACGCGCTTCGACGGGCCGGAGTGCAATCTGCTGTGGGCCGACGAACTGGCGGTCTGGCCCGAACGCACCTGGAAAACCGCGGTGTTCGGCGTGCGGCGCGGCGCGCATCCGCACATTTTGGTGACCACGACCCCGAAGGCGCGGCGCTTCGTGCGCGAGATCGCCAAAAGCCCGACCACGCGGGTCACGCGCGCCACGATGAACGACAACCCGCACACGGCGCAGTCGTTCAAAGACGAAATGAACCGCCGCTTCGCCGGCACGCGCCTGGGCCGGCAGGAAATCGACGGCGACTCGCTCGACGATTTCGACGGCGCGCTGTGGCAGGCGGCCTGGATCGACGAGCGGCGCGCGGTGCGCCGCGACGACGCCGCGGCCGGGCGGCCGCTGTACGCCGTGCCGGAGGGCGTCGAGCTCGTGCGCGTCGTGGTCGCGGTCGACCCGGCGGGCGATTCGAAGGGCACGAGCTGCGAAACGGGCCTGGCGGTGTGCGCCCGCGGCTCGGACGGCGAAGACTACGTGCTGGCGTCCGAGGGCTGCCGCGCGACGCCGTTGTGGTGGGGCTCGCGCGCGGTCGAACTGTATGACAAATGGCGCGGCGATGTGATCATCGGCGAAGCGAATTACGGCGGCGAGATGGTGGAAACGGTCGTCAAGGCCGTGGTCGGTTCGCGCACCGATGTCAATTTCCGCAAAACCTGGGCGTCGCAGGGCAAAAGCCTGCGCGCCGAGCCCGTCGCCGCGCGCTACGAGCAGGGCCACGTGCACCACGTCGGCGAGTTTCCGATCCTCGAAGCGCAGATGTGCGCCTTCGGGGCCGAGCCCGATCAACTGCACGACGCCCTCGACGACGACGACCTGGCCAAACTCAAAGATCGCCTCGACGCGCTGGTCTGGGCGCTGCGCGAACTGATGGGCGAGGCGGACGTGAGCGCGTATCTCGCCGGCGTGTCGTACCGATAGGAGAAGGAAAAAGGAAAAAGGAAAAAGGAAAAAGTCAGGCCCAGTGCGCATCGTTCTCTCGCCAGCCGGGCGAACTGAGCCCGCTTCGGAGTCTCGCCGGCCGGGCGAACTGAGCCCGCTTCGGACCGCGTTGGATCGGGCGCGGCGCGCTTGGCAGCGAGTTGGGTCCTGGCGTTGGGTTTGACTTTTTCCTTTTTCCTTTTTCCTTGTTCCTTTGCATCAATCAGGCACGGGCAACCTGCAAACCCGGCAGTTCGGCCGCAGCTGCGCAAGCGGCCTGGGCACGGCGACCCACAAACCGCGCGGGAACATGACCCGAAACATGGCGGGCACTCGCACCCGCTAAACGAGGAGAACGACCGATGGCGGACGACAACGACCACGAGCACGCGACGAATCCGGCGCCCGATCTGCAAGAATTGGTCAAGGCGCATCTGGCGAACCTGAACCAGGGGGACCTGGCGCGGCTGTTGCTCGACAGCAACAAGCGCGCGTTCGACGGGATCTCGTCGGGGATTCGCGCGGCGGCGATCCGGGAAGCGCGGCGCACGTCGGCGCCCAACGACGAACTGCAAAACCTGCGGGCGCAGCTTGACGAGATGCAGCGCGTGGCGCAGGAGCGGGAAAGCGCCTGGAACGAAGAGCAGGCGCGGATCCACGGCGATTACAAGGCGAAGTTGGCGGCGGCGACGCAGTCGTTCCAAGCCTTGCAAAGCCAGTGGCACAACACCGAGCGCGACCGCGCGATCCGCCAGGCGATGGCGGACGCGGGCGTGCGGGGCGACGACGACGAGGCCGCGCCGGGCATCTTTACGGCGCTCTTCCACCGGATCGTGAACGAACAGGCGCCGAAGGTTGTTCCGGGCCGCGACGGCAAACTCGACGTCCTGGTCGGCGGCAAGCCGGTCAAGGATTTCTTTGCCGAGTGGCGCGAGCAGAATCCGAAGTTGATCAAAAACACGGTCGGCGGCGGCACGGGCGCGGGCGGTCTGCCCGGCGCTCCCGCGGCCCCCTCCGACCTCAAACAAGTGGCGGACGCGTACCTCCAAGCCTTCCACACCGGCGCGGACAAGACCTGGCCCAAAGAGAAACAAGCGGCCGGTTACGCCGCGGCCAAGCAGGTGTACGGGCCGCAGCCATAAACAGGAGTACCAATGCCTCCGGTAGTCACCCAAGCGCAACCGTTTGCGCCCTTCTGGAACTCGGCGTTTATTCCGGCCATCTGGGACAAGGACACGGTCATTCCGGCCTTGACCAAAACGATGGTCTTCCTCAACCCGCTGGATTTGTCGCACAGCATTATCAGCGACAAGACCGGCCTCTGGACGAAAGGCAGCACGCTGCACATTCCGCGCGTCGCCAACCTCGGCGTCCCGGCGGCGTTGCCCGATTGGAACAGCGGCGCGGCGCCGACCTCGCCGCTGGCGGCGCTGGCCCCGACCGGCGTCATCACCGACGACGCGACGATCAGCATCGACCAGCCGTTCTACAAGAGCTTCCAGGTCGGCAAGACCCAGAAGCGGCTGAGCCTTTATGATATCGGCGAATTGTTCCTGCCCAAGGCGGCGTACTCGCTGGCGGTCAACGCCGACAGCTATTTCTCGGAGCTGTGCGCGCTCAACAGCGGCTACACCACGGCGCCGTCGCTCGTGGGCCTCGACAGCCTGAGCGACACCGAGATCAAGAACGCGCTCGGCAAAGCGAAAGCGATGATGAAATGGAAGGGCATCGAGCCCAGCGACCTCTCGCTGGTCGTCTGCCCCGGCCTTTATCAGCGCCTGGCCGGCATCTGGCAATTGGCGTCGAGCGATTTCCGCACGGCGGGCACGGCCTCGTCGCAGATCAGCGGCCAGGTCGGCCAGATCTACGGCATTCCGGTGTACGAGAGCAACAACCTGTACACCGCGGCGGCCAGCGGCCAGACCGTCGTGTACAACGTGCTGCTGCACAAAAGCGCGGTCGGCTTCGCGATCCCGAAACCGGACGGCAGCGAGCCGAATTGGAGCGGCTATCCGATTCAGTACAGCTTCCGGCCGTCGGATGCGCTGTTCCCGAACGACGTGTACTCGATGGCGATGATCATGGGCGGCAACGTGCTGCCCGAGGAAGACGCCAAAGATCATATCGTCGGCAATTGGGGCATCATGGCGATCCCGAGCGACGACCCGACGATGGGGAGTTAGCAGCGAACAGCGGGGGCGGGACGCAGGTTCCGCCCCCGGTATCTTGCTGGGAGCGCCGACGCCCTCGTCGGCGACGAACAACGCCGGCGAGGGCGCCAGCGCTCCCAGCGATATTCGCCAACGGGGACGTTGGCGCTCCCAGCAAGATGCAAACGCCAACGGGGACGTTGGCGCTCCCAGCAACTCCGGCAGAATGAACCGGATCGACAGGCGCGAAACTTCACGAGTGGCTCAGGCGATCCTTCGAGACTATTGCGCTTGTCGATCCGGTTGATTCTGTCACAACAAAAGGACGCCTGAAATGAACAATCATCGCACCGGCTATCTGCGCCTGCGCAAGCCCGACGGCGAAGTCGTCGCGGCCGACGTTTTTTGGTGGATGATCCGGCAAAAAAGGCCGGAATATCGCGGCTGGACGATCGTCGGCGAGGGCGAGGGCGACGGCGCGCCAAACGGCAGTCCGTTGTTTCAACCCTCGGCGCCCTCTGCGCCCTCTGTGGTGAAAGCGCCGGCGTCCGCGCCCGGCCGCTTCACCGTGGCGCATCTGTGCGAGTTTGCGCCGCCGTCGGTCGGGGGCATCGCCACGCTGATCGGCAATTGGGCGGCGGCGGCGCCCGACGAACGGCATGTCATCGTGACGGCAAATCCGGTCGGCGCCGGATATTGGGGCCGCGTCGAGGCGATCCACGCGCCGGCGCCGGAGTTGCCCCAGGTGTTGGCGCAACTGGATCCCGCCGTCTGCGTGGTGCATTTGCCGATCCCGCCGACGATGCAAACCAGTCGCCCGTCGATTTGGTATGTGCACGGACAATTGATATTCGCCGGCCCCAAACCGGCGGGCGAGCCGCTGGCGATTATCGGCTCGTCGAAACCGGACGCGTTCGGCCCCGGGTGGGAGCCGGACAAAATCATGTTCCCGCCGCTCGGCGTCGACCTGGAAAAATTCGCCCCGCGGCCGAAGGCGTTGATCGCCGGCATCGTCGGGCGCTTGTCGCCGGAAAAGGTCCCGAGCGAATTCGTGGCGGCGCTCAAGCTGTGGCTGCCCGCGCATCCGCAATGGCGCGTGCGCGTGGTCGGCGTGGGGAAAGACCGCCGGCTGGAAGCGCCGTACAAAAGCGAATTCGCGCGCCTGCCCGTCGAGTTCGTCGACGATCAACCGCCGGCGGCGATGCCGGACGTGTACGCCGGCCTCGACGCGTTGCTCCTGCCCTCGACGCTCGAAATGGGCGGCCTGTCGGCCTGCGAGGCGCTGGCGTCGGGCGTGCCGGTCGTTGCGCGCGACCTGCCGACGATTCGTTACAGCCTCGGCGAGGGCGCCATGTACGGCGCCAACGATGCGGAAATCCTGCGTTGGCTCGAAGCGCTGGAAGCGCCGTCGGTGCGCGCCGAGATGGGCCGGCGGGCGCGGCACGAAGCGGAGAGTCGTCATCGCCTTGACACGTGG
>CAZHPN010000253.1:0-6843 GCA_964534375.1 uncultured bacterium
CCAGTTGGAACCAGCCCGTGCTGACGGCGGAGTTCACGGCGGTCGGCGTCACGCGCATGCTGGAGGCGATCCGCCTGGTCAACCCCAAGGTCCGTTTCTATCAGGCCAGTTCGTCGGAAATGTTCGGGAAGGTGCGCGAGATTCCGCAACGGGAAACGACGCCCTTTTACCCGCGCAGCCCGTACGGCGTGGCCAAGGCGTACGGCCATTTCATCACGGTCAACTATCGCGAGAGTTACGACCTCTTCGCCTGCTCCGGCATCCTGTTCAACCACGAGTCGCCGCGGCGCGGCATGGAATTCGTCACGCGCAAGACCACCTGCTGCGCGGCGATGATCCGGCTGGGCAAGGCCGACAAGCTGTCGCTGGGCAACCTCGACGCCAAACGCGACTGGGGTTTCGCCCTCGATTACGTGCGGGCGATGTGGCTGATGCTGCAACAGGACCAGCCCGACGATTACGTCATCGCTACCGGCGAATCGCATTCGGTGCGCGAATTGGTCGAGATTGCCTTCCAGCGCGTCGGCCTGGATTGGCGCGATTACGTCTCGTCCGAAAAAAGCCTCGTGCGGCCGGCCGAGGTCGACTTCCTGGTCGGCGACGCTTCCAAGGCGCGCGAAAAGCTCGGTTGGGAGCCGCGGGTCAAATTCCGCGAGCTGGTTGAGATGATGGTCGACTCCGACCTGGCCGACGGCAAGCGCAAGATGGAGTTGGGCCTGTTGTGAAAATTCTGGTCACGGGCGCGGGCGGCTTCGTCGGCCGGCATCTGCTCGAACATCTTGCCGCCTGCGGCGATCGGGTCGTCGCCGCGGATCGCAGCGTCATCATCGCGCCCGCGGCGCAGTCGATCACGCTCGATGTGGCCGACGCCCGTGCGACGGACGACTTGCTGGCCGCGTGGCCGGTTGACGCCGTCATCCACCTGGCCGCCATCGCCTTCGTGCCCGAGGCCGAGGAAGACCCCAGCCGGACGATCGCCATCAACGCCGGCGGCGCGGCGAACGTCTTGCGGGCGATCGCGCGGCATTGTCCGCGGGCGCGCTTCCTGCTCATCAGTTCGGCCGAGGTCTACGGCGCGGCCGATCCGGCCAACCTGCCGACGACCGAAGCGGCCCCGCTCGCGCCGGCCAACGGCTATGCGGCGAGCAAGCTGCTCGCCGAGGTTTTTACGAGGTATGCCGCCGCGCGGCACCAGCTCGACGTGCTGATCGCGCGGCCGTTCACGCACCTCGGACCGGGCCAAAGCCCGCAATTCGCCATCTCCAGCTTCGCCCGGCAATTGGCCGAAATCGCGACCGGGCGCGCCGAACCGGTGCTGCGCGTCGGCAATCTGGCCGCGCGCCGCGACATCTGCGACGCGCGCGACGTGGTCGCCGCGTATCGCCTGGCGCTGCTGAAAATGCCGGCCGGCGCGATCTTCAACATCTGCCGCGGCGTCGATTTCTCGATGGGCGAATTGCTCGACGCCCTCATCGAGCAATCGGGCGTGCGCGCCGAGGTGCGCGTTGATCCGGCGCGCTTGCGACCAGTCGACATCCCGGTCATCCGCGGCGCCGCCGACTATTTCATGGGCGTGACCGGCTGGCGGCCGCAAATTGAGCTGCGCCAGACGCTGCGCGACTTGTACGACTACTGGACGGCGCATTTCGAGGGCGTGGCCGGGTGAAATGGTGCGGGCTGAGAGTGCGGGCGCCCCAAATGGGAATTCTGGGAAGCCTGGGAGTTATGGGAGAAACGCTAATAGTTTGCCCCGCCGTTGCCCCGTAGCTCCCAGAATTCCCGGAATTCCCAGACCTCCCAGAAATCCCAGAGTCTTTCCCAAGCTGCTATTTTCCGCTCGCCTTCGGCGCGAGCAATCGCAGCAGCATCGCCCCCAGGCCGTGGATGCCAGTATTGATCACCGGCGCAGGCGAAATCGCGAAAGTCGGCGAACGCAACGTGAGCCGGCCGGCTTCCTCCGCTGTCAGGCCGGGGCGGCCGGCGCGCTGCATTTTCTCGACCAGGGGCGGATCGACCGCCCCGACGCCGAACAAAAACAGCGCCGGCGCGTGGTCGCCGCGGCCGTATTCGCCGAAGTCGTCCTCGCCCATGCGGGGGGGCTGCTGCTGGACCCGCACATCGCCGAACAGTTCGCGAAGCGCGTGCGACGCGGTCGCCGCCAGACCGGGGTTGTTGCGCACGGCCGCGAACGAACCGACCTCGCGTACGGCGATCGTCGGGAACTGCACCGCGTCCACGCCCGCGGCGGCGGCGATGCCGTCGCAGATTCTCGGGATCGTGTCGAGGATCTGCGTTTTGACGCGCTCGTCGAAGTAGCGCACCGCGACGTCGAGCCGCACTTCGCCGGGAATGTCGATGGCGTCGCGACCGCCGTGAATCGCGCCGACGTTGATCGTCACGGGCTGAATCGGGTCCACCTCGCGGCGGACGATCGCCGGCAAGGCGAGCGCGATCTGCGCCGCCACGGCTACCGCGTCTTTCGCGAATTGGGGCGCCGCGTCCGCGCCCGGCTTGCCGTGCACGACGATTTCGAGCCGCGCGAGGCCGGAAAGCGCCGCCTCGGGCGAATAGCTGTAAAATCCGACCGGAAGCGTCGTGTCGAGTTGCGGCGCCAGCGCGAAATCCGGCCGCGGAAAGGGATTGTCAAAGACGCCCGCGTTGAGCATCGCCCGCGCGCCCGTGCCCGTCTCTTTGCCGGGCTGGAACACCAGCATCAAGGTTCCGGACCACTCGCCCTGAATCTGCGCCATGACGCGGCCGGCGCCGAGGACGATCGCCATCAGCGCGTCCGCGCCGTCGGCGTGAATCGCCCGGGCTTTCGCCGCGCCCGGCGCCGCCTCGGGAACGGAAACACCGTCCAGCGGCGCACGAACCATGACCGTCGGCCCGGCCCCGGTCTTCAAGATGCCGACGACGCCGGTGGCAGCGACGTGCTCGGTCACCTCGAACCCGATCGCTTTTAATTCCTTCGCGATTCGTTTGGCCGTGTCGAATTCGAGCAGCGACGGCTCCGCGGCGGCGTGCAGCGCGTCGTAAAGCTTCAGAATGCCCGGCGCCACGTCGTCGACGGCGGCGGTCAGCGGAGCGGGCGGCGAAGCGGCGAGCGAGACGGCGGCGACCGTGGCCGATAGGCAAAGCGCCGCGACAATCAGCCGACGAGCGGCGGCAACCCGAAAGTCCACGTGATTCTCCTCTGCGGCAGGACCGCAAATACGCCATGCGACGGTTTTTCCACGAAAAAAAGCCTAGCGCCACCCACCGTGCAAGTCAACAAATCAGCAACGCGCCCAACATGTCCGATCCGCGGGTGCGCAAATATCGGTCGCTTGTTGAGAGGGCGTCTCAGGTATTTCGGGCGGCGCACGGGGGGTTTCCCCCATAACGCATCGCGTCGCGGGTCGCTATGTTTCAGCCAGGGTTAGGACATTCTCGCAGTTGATTTGTTATGGAATCGCAGGAGAAAGGGGCTGATAATGAAGAGGATTCAAACACTTCGTATGGACACCGCCGGGTTTACCGCGTTGGAGGCCGCCGTGGCCGTCCTCGCGCTCGGAATGATTCTAGTTATTGCGGCGCCCAACCTATTGCATGCCCGCGCCAAAGCCGACGCGGCGTGGGCTCTCGATCAGCTTCGCGATGTACAGAGGTCGGCGTGGATTTATTTCTTGGACAACGGGGTTGCGCCCGACGGAGTGACACTGAATTCTCTGTACAGCGGCGGCGACAAATCGAAGTCGATCGTCGAGAAATTCAAAATCGTTCCCGTCACCGCCCAGACCGAGCTTGGTCATCCGGACCGGAACGCGAATGTGCCGGCGCATTACGTCATCTGCAGCACCATGTCGCTGGCGGACGTGGCGTACGTCTATTCGTATGACGACCAACCGCCGCAAATCGCGCGCGTCGGAACCGATCCGGCAAACGTCGGCGGTTGCCCCGCGACCAGCGCTGTCGTGCCGGGATTCTAACCGCCGCGGCCGGTTCTCTCGGATTGGAACTCGAGGGCGTCCGTCGCCGAATCGAATGAGCGCTGACCAGGGCCGGGCGGATCGCCCGGCTCTTTTTTTACGGTGTTTTTGTTTCCGGCGGCAGGTCTTCCTCGTCGGAAAGACGGTTGCGGTGGCCGATCCCGCGGTGGCGGATGATGTCGCCGCCGATCAGGTAGATCACGTCTTCGGCGATGTTGGTAGTTTGATCCGCGATGCGTTCGAGATACCGCGAGGCGCTCAACAATTGCAGCAGCCAATCGAGGCTTTCCGGGCTTTGGCGGATGCCGGCCTTGGTTCGGCGATACATCGAACGGTGAATGTCGTCCACGGCGTCGTCGGCGTTGCAGACGAACAGCGCCGCGTCCATATCCAGGTTGACGAGGGCGTCGAGCGATTTCGAAAGCATGGTCTGCACGCGTTCGGCCATCGTCAGCAAATCCGGCGGCACCGTCGCCGCGGAGACGCGCGACAGCGACCGCGCGCGTTCCGCGAGGTGGCCGGCCAGATCGCCGATGCGCTCGAGGTCGTTGTTGATTTTGAGCACGGCGACGATGAACCGCAGGTCGTCGGCGACCGGTTGGTGCAGGGCGAGTATCTTCAGGCATTCTTCTTCGAGCGCGACCTCCTGCTCGTCGATTTTCACGTCGCCTTCGATCACCTCCCGCGCGAGATCGGCGTCGCGCGCGGCGATGGCGCGCACGGCCAGACGCACGCTTTCCTCGACGTCGGCGCCGAGCGACAAAATTTGCTTCTTCAGTTTGTCGATTTCGCGCTGGAGCAAGCGGGGCATGTCGGCTCCTCTATCATATTTGTTTTCGCGCACGCACTGGTTATTCTATACGTCGTTACGGACGAATCGGCAAGCTTTTCGGCGACGGCCATCGCGATGGCGGGCGGCAGAACCCACGTTATTTATCGCGTCGGGAGTTTGTTCCAAGGCGCCGTTCTTGCACAGGAAAACGCGCCAGACGGCGCGGCGATTCGATGCGTCTGCGGCGCGGGGCGTGGCGGGCCAGGGCACTTCTAACCAAATCCTAACAAATTCTTCATCGAATTCGAAGACCGCAACACTAAAGATTTCCCGGCGGATCACGCGGCGGGTCGATCGACGGGCAAGCCATGACGATCGCCGGACCGGGGGCTTGATCCAAGGCCGAAATCCCATCGCCGAAAGGCAGACAGGCGTTGCAGCCATGAAGAAGATTTTATTCGTTTTCGCGGCTCTGATTCTGGTCGGCGTCGTGGGCTGTCCGAGCCGGCAAGCAGCCAAGACGGTCACCTGCAAAGGCTCGGACACGATGGTGATTCTCGTTCAGCGTTGGGCCGAGAACTACATGAAGGAGAAGCCGGGCGATATCGTGCAGGTGACCGGCGGCGGTTCGGGCACGGGCATCGCGGCGTTGATCAACGGCGGCACGGACATCTGCCAGGCGTCGCGGCCGATGAGCGACAAGGAACGCGGTCAGGTCAAAGAGAAGTTCGGCAAGGATGCGAAGGAAATTCCGGTTGCGCTCGACGGCATCGCGATCTACGTGCACGAGCAGAACCCGCTCAACGAAATCAGCTTGCCGCAGTTGAAGGACATCTACACCGGCAAAATCAAGAACTGGAAGGAACTCGGCGGCGCGGACGCGCAGATCGTGCCGTACAGCCGGGAGAACAACTCCGGCACCTACATGTACTTCAAGGAGCATGTCCTCGCCGGCGTGGATTTCGAGGTCGGCGTGCAGACGCTGCCGGGCACGGCCGCCGTGGTCAACGCGGTGTCGAAAGACCTGCGTTCGATGGGTTACGGCGGCATCGCCTACGCCAAGGGCATTAAGGCGTTGAAAGTCAAGAAAGACGCGATGGCAGCGGCCATCACGCCGTCGATGGAAACCGTGACGCAGGGAACCTATCCGATCAGCCGCAAGCTTTACTTCTACACGGTCGGCGACCCGTCGGGCATGGTGAAGGAATTCATTGATTGGACGCTGGGCGACCACGGTCAGAAGATTTGCGAAGACGTCGGTTATTACCCCTTGCCGAAGAAATAGCGGCTGGCGCGGCGAACTGTGCAAGACGGCGCGGACAGGCGGTCGAACGTGGAGCAGGCGGAAGCGGAAAAGACGAACGTGAGCGTCGGCGCCCGGCCGGAGCGGCACGCGCTTTACCGCGCCAGGTTTCATTGGGGCGAAGCGATCATCGAGACGGCGATCCGCTCGAGCGCGCTGATCGTCATCGCCGCGCTCGTGCTCATTTTCGTCTTTATCGGCAAAGAAGCGCTGCCGATTTTCTACTCGGCGGAAGTCCACGAGGAAGTGACGATCTCGAGTTTGTTCCTGCCGCAGCCGCTGGCCGGCGGCCACCAAACCCGCTTCGTCTGGCAGCCCGTCTCCGGCAAGCCGCGCTATTCCATTTTGCCGCTGGCGCTCGGCACCTTGAAGGTGACGATCGTCGCGCTGCTGATCGGCATCCCGATCGCCCTCGGCGCGGCGATTTTCACGTCCGAATTCGCGCCGAACGTCGTCCGTGAAATCATCAAACCGGTCATCGAGTTGCTGGCCGGCATCCCCTCCGTCGTGCTCGGCTTCTTCGGTCTGATGGTGCTCGCCACCGTGTTTCAAACGGCGTTCGGGCTGACCTTTCGCCTCAATGCCATCACCGCCGGCACGGGCCTGGCGCTGGCCGTGATTCCGATCATCTACACCGTGGCGGAGGACGCGTTCTCCGCCGTGCCGGATTCGTTCCGCGCGGGCTCGATCGCCCTGGGCGCCAACGTCTGGCAGACGGCGTGGAAGGTGGTCATGCCCGCGGCGCTGCCCGGCGTGTTCGCCGCGTGCGTGCTCGGCTTCGGCCGGGCGATCGGCGAAAC
>CAZHPN010000254.1:0-6708 GCA_964534375.1 uncultured bacterium
AGTTGTACAAAGCGTCGGTCAGTTCGCACCAAGTGGTCGCCTGGGCGGCGGTCACCTCCACCGGCGGGTTCTCGGCATCGGGAAGCTGCAGGCCGCAGGTGGTGATGACGTCGTTCGCCACTGTCCCACAGGCGCTGGGCGAGGTGTCGTTGTCGTCGTTGTCGTCGTCATCGTCGACCGGCGTCGTGTCGTCGTTGTCGTCGTTGTCGTCGTCATCGCCGAGAACGTTCTCCAAGCACGTTTCAATGTTCGTGCAGTTGCCGAGGTTGTCGATTATGCACAGCGCGATCGCGCCGGTCAGGCCGAAGCCGTCCGAGTTCGCGTTGCAATCCGCCACGACCGAAGCTTCCGGAATGTCGGCGCCGGAGGAATCTTTCAAGGTGTCGCCGCAGCCGGCCGGCGGATCGTCGTACAACGCGTCATAAACGCTCTGGCAGGTAGGGGACGCCGGGGACGTGTCATCGTCGGCATCGTTGTCGTCGTTGTCGTCGTTGTCGTCATCGTCCGAGATTAAACCGGCCAAGCATTTGTTTATGGCAGCGCACTCACCCCAGTTGTTGAGGATGCACTTGGCGTCCGAACCGGACAAACCGAAGCCACCAAGGTCGTTCTCGCACCCTTCTACGACCGTGGTCTCCGGTATTTCGCTTTTCTGCGAATCCTCGATCGACAGCGAGCAATATTCGTACGCTTCGTCATAAACTTCTTGGCAGGTCAGCGGGTGAGCACAGCAGCCATTTTGGCAAACATAGCCCGCACCGAGTGTCTGGCCGCAATAATTCGTCGTGTCGTCGTCGCTGGCGGCATCGCACGCGACGCACGGCGTCGCGCTGTTGCTCTTGCTGGCGCGGGAACAACCGGAGCCAGCAACCAAGGCGATGACCACCAATGCCAGGAATGCGAGAAAAGCCGAGTAAAGAATCCGCCGCATTGTCCTCCCCCCCCGCGTCCGATTGATTCTGTTTGATGTTATTTCTGCTTTCCGCGCCCGGAAAGACTGTTGCGGGCGCATTAAACGCCCGCCCGCCCCGCCGCGTCAAGTCCGGCTGGCGCATTCGCCACCCCGCAGCCGATTGCCGGCGACACGAACCAGAAAACCACTGTTAGTTATTTTGATCTAATTGTGTATAAATACGCTATTTACACGACACCACAGGCGATCATAATGCGACAGAATCTCACGCATTAGCGTAAACCGCAGCAATTACAGCTACTTACAAGACGGTTCTCGCGTAGTTTCCCAATATGCAATATTCACAGGCGATTACACGGCAATACAAGGCACAAGTTCGTAAAAACACGGCGAGAATCTACCCGTCCTTATGGAAGGTTCCGAAGTCCGAGGTTCAATGGTTGCTCAATCAAGCCGACGCCGACGCGGCGGCGACACTGGCGAAGAGCGAAACCGGCGGCTTTTCCTTTCCCGCCAAGAAAACCGGCGGGCGACGCGCGAAACCGACCGGGTAAAGTCGCGAGCCACACGCGTTACAAGCGCCCCCGCCCGGCGTTTCGCCGCCGATCACCGCGACGACTCACAGCACGCCGAAACGCTTCCAGACTCGTTCGACGCCTCAGACGTGCAAACACACGGCCGAAAGAAGATCGTCTATTCTAGGCCAGCGCGACGCCATTTTGCCGCGGCAAACTCGGAAAATCTGAGAGGGTCCGCGACGACCGCGCCGGCGACGCCGCCCGATCCTGCCCGACGACCGCCCGCGACCCCGCCAGACGCGGCGACCGCCCGCCCTCAAATCCGCCCGCCAGTGAGAAAAACCTGCGTCGGAGTAGGGCATCCGGCGAGAATCGTCGGCAAGACGTATCCCGGCCCGTCTTGAACCGTCGCCCGCCGATTCCATTGCCTGCAACAGGGCGACGACGGCGACCGGCCGGACGCGCTAAGACACCCCAGGATCGCCCCGCCTGCCCGCCGACCTGAGACAGGACCTCGCCGATGATCGAGCAATGCCGCGCCTCTGCGCGCGTGCCGCGTCTTCTTTTTTGCTTTTCTGGCGCGCACCTGTCGGAACCGCCGGCGACGCCGAAACGCCCCGTTTTTCGTTCCCCCGGTAGCGCATTGGTAGCGCAGCAAAAACGGGGTCAGGCCAACAATCGCCAGGACCCCTAATTTTATTGATGCCCCCAGCAAGACTTGAACTTGCGGCCCCAGGATTAGGAATCCTGTGCTCTATCCGCCTGAGCTATGGGGGCGCGCCGTCGCCCACGCGCGGCGGTTGTACCGTGCCACGCGGCCGAATAGGTGTCAACGCGGAAGGCTGGGAGGCTGAGAGGCTCGGACGGCAGACGCACATTCAGCCTTGCCACGCGCCGAGCGTGGCGCAGCCTTTCCGCGCCGCGGCCCGCCCGCGCAGCCTCGCAGTCTCGCCGCGCATCGCGACGCAGTCTCGCCGCCCTGCGGCGCAGCCGCGCGGCCTCATTTCGGCTTCAGGACCAGGCTTCCGGTTGCGGCCTTCTCGATGCGGGCGAAATCCATGTCCATCGAAACGCCGTCGCCGGCCAGGTAGAGCGGCAGCAGGTCGTCGTAGTGGCGCGACGCCGGGCGGCCGGACTCGCCGCCGGGCAGCGACATCCGCGAGCCGGGCAGGTCGGCGAGGTCCACGGCGACGCGCAGCACCGGCCCGTATTTGACGGGGAAATAGGTCAACGCGCTGCGCATGAATTGATGTTTGAAGACGGTGTTGCTCGCGCCGCTGGTCGGCAGCGGCCCGCGGTTCACGTACGAGGCCAGCGCCGCCTGCGAACCGAACGGATGCTGCAGCACGAACGGCGCGGCTTTTTGCCATTGCCACTTCGCTATTTTGCGCCCGTAGCGCGCGGCCAACGCGGCGACCGCCTCGCGGAACGTCTGCGGGGCGACGGTTTCGAGCGTCTCGACCTGCGGCGTGCGGCGATCGTCCCAGGCGGGGTTCGTCGGGTCGCCGAGGATGCCGAACGCCAGCGGCTCGGCGTTGAAATAGGCCATCAGAAAGTCGAGGGTCTCGGGGCTGACTTCGTCTTCCAGCGTTCGTTTGAAGGTGACTGCGACGAAGGCGTTGAAGATCGTCGGCGCGGCGGATTCGGGCCGGCAGCGGCCGTCCCAGGCGAGGAGCGTTTTCGCGGCCTCGGCGACCAGCGGGTCCGCATCGTTCTTCAGCGCCGCGAACACCCCCGCGTAGAGCGGCAAGAGTTGCGCGAAGCCCATGTCCATGTCGTCGCGTTGCAGCTCGCCGATCTGCGCCGCCAGCGGGCGTTGATCGCGGCCCTTCGCGAGCGTCGCGACGATGCGCATGAAGCGGTGCGGCACGTCGCCCTCGAGGTTGATCGGGAAGCTGGTTGACTCGGGCTGAATCACCTGGTTGTTGGCGCTGGCGACAAAGCCCGCCGGCGGGTTTTCAACCCACGGCATCTCGTCGAGCGGCACGAACTCGTCCCACTCGTAGGTTCCGGTCCAGCCCGGAACCGGCACCGTGCCCAGGTGCTTCGTGCGGCGGGGGATGCGCACCGGCCCGCAGTAGGCGATGCCGCCGTGCGCGTCGGCGAGCGACCAGTGGCCGATCATCGCCGTGAAGTCGGCCAGCGCCCGCCGCGCCTCGGTCACGTCCGACGCCCGATAGATGTTGCGCAGCGCGGTGATCGGCCGGCCTTTGCGGATGTCGCGCCGCAGCGCCACGAGGGGGAAATCGGGCGGCAGGCGGTCGATGAAATCGTTGAGCAGCGCCCCGTGCCGCGAGACCCGCACTTGCTTGGTTTCGGTGCGCCAGCCGCCCTCGTCGGTGCGGATGCGGAAGACCTCTTCGCGGATAGTGAACTTTTCCGCCGCGCCGCGGAACTCGTAAAAGCCGGGCCGGCCCGGAACCGGCTTCTCGACGTAGAGGTCGGCCACGTCCGCCCAGTTGGAGGTCGGCCCCCAGGCGACCTTGCCGTTGGTCCCGAAGGCGATCGCCGGCAGGCCGACAAACCCGCCGCCGATAACCTCGTAGCCGGCGTCGTCGCAGCGCACGTGGGCGAGATAGCCCAGCGGCGGCAGGCTGTGCGGCAGGTGCGGGTCGGCGGCGAAGGCGCCGCGGCCCGTGCCTGTCCATGCGCCCGACAGCGCCCAGTTGTTGCTGTGCGAGCCGCCGTGCGCAAAGGCTTCCCAAAAATCGTCGAGACCTTCGGCCGGCCGCGCCGCGACCGCGGGCCGCGCCGCCGCGGCGGGCGCCGGCCGCACTGTAGCGCGCAGGTAATCGGCCAGCTCGGGCGCGATGGGCGGGATGCCCGCGAACGGGTCCACCGCCGGCTTCTCGCCGATCAGGTGCGGCGGCAGATCGTAGCGCGGCTTCCAGATCGCCAGCGCGCGCTCGATCGTCCCGCCAGTGCGCAACTGGTGCACGATGAGCTCCAGCCGGCCCAGCTCCTGCTCCCAGTTCTTGTTGAGGCCGAACGAGATGAGCGCGGTGATCAGCGTCGAATCCTTGGCCGTCCACGGCTCGGGCGTGTAGTCGAGCAACCGGAACTCGAACGGCACGGGCTCGCGCGCCGTCGCCTCGTTGATCCCGTCGGCATAGGCGTCGAGCAGCGCGCGGTCCTCCGGGCTGGCCGCGTCGAGGAACGCCTGGGCGTCGGCGGCGAGGTCGATCATGCGGCTGAGGATTTCGAGGTGCGCGAGCACGCCGGATTTGTCCTTCTCGCCGACCAGCTCGCGCATGCGGCCGGCCGCGAGCAGCCGCAGCGTCTCCATCTGGAACCGCCGGTCGCGGGCGTGCACGTAGCCTATGGCGTAGGCCAGCGACCGCTCGTCCTTGGCGCGGATATGCGGCACGGCGTACTTGTCGAAGAAGATCGCCGCCGGCGCGGCCAGGCCGTTGACCGTCAGCACGGCGTTCTCGTCGGTGCGGACCGTATCCGGCGCCAGCCGATAGTTGATATAGCGCATTGCCGGCGACGAGCAGGCGGCCAGCACGGCCGCGGCCGCCACGCCGATCAGCGCCCTCCGCACGGTACGGTGGTTCACGTGAAGGTCCTTTCCGCGACGCCCCGGTTCCTGCCTGAAAGCCGGGCCATCTTACGGCGCCCGCCGCCCGGTTGAATAGATGCGCCCGGCGCGAGTGACCGGGCAGGCACGGGGGCCTGCCCCTGCACGCGCGACAGCAGCCACGTCAGCGCGACGCCGGCGTAGTTCGCGACAGCGTAGCCGACCAAGCCCGAGGCGATGCCCGAAACCAAGATTTCCTTGTTCTTGAGCGCCATGGCGACCGGCGGCGGGAACGGCGGGGAGAAGATCGTCGCGGTCGAGGTGATGATCGCCGTGTCGCGGTCGATGCGGAAGATGACGCACAACGTCAAGTGGATGAAGATCGCCCCAAACATCGCAATAAAGTCGTAACGGAAGATCAACGGCGAGGCGGTGATCAGCTTGCCCAGGTTCGACGTCGCGCCGATCGCGCTGAAAAATATCAACAACAAATATTGCCCCAGGTATTGCGTGCCCGGCAGCGCGCGGACCCGCGCCGAAAACGACGAAACGACCGCCAGCGTCGTGAACACCGGCAGAATCGCGCCGTCGCGGCTGCTCTCCGGCGGCAGGATTTTGCCGAGCAACGGGCTCGCCTTGCGCACCAGCGTCACGCGGCGCGCGAGCCGCACCACGCCGACCGGCAGCAGAATCGCCCCCACAACCTGAAACGCCGCCGGGGCCCATTGAGTGAGTTTGGTCATCGCTGATCTGCGTCAGAAACGTCGATTTTCTCCATTGCCGAAAGAATCGGCACGTTGCGTTTTTTACTGTCCGCCGCAATTATCATTCTCCGTCACCCGGCCTGCGGCCGACCTCTCCCAAGGGGAAAGGTTTCATGTCCGCGGCCAGAGTTCCGTCAGCCGGCTTTTCCAGTTCAGATAGAACAAGCCGGCGCGCGTCGCCCAATCCGCCGCGTCGGGTGCGCCGGGGTCGGGCATTTTCCCGTCGGGGTCGTACATGTCCATCATCTCATTTTCTCGATATTCTTCTTCACCAGGCCGCGTAGCGGGATGCTGGAAATCATGCCGTACATGGCCGCCTCGCTCGTCAGCGCCCGCTCCGGATGCGCCCTCGCCCACGCCGCCGCCTCGCGCAAATCGGCGAGGTAACGCCCGGCGACCTGCGCGTGCCACGGCGTGACCATCACGTGCAACGAATCGGGCCGTTGCCGGCGATCGACGTGCCGGCCCTTTTCCTCCACGGTCGCCGATCGCGAGAATGTTGACCTGCGGCGAATGCGACGGGAACGCGAAAACGCTCATTGCCGAGGAGCCGAGTACGTGCAATTCCGGAATCGCGACGACGGCCGTGCGGCCGAGGGGTCCGGCGCAGGCGGCGGTTCCTCCGCCCCAATGGGGTGCACACGGGCGAGAGCGGTCTCGCCTGCCCGGACGTTGGAGGGGCGCCGCTTGCTGCGCCCCCGGGACCGATCGCGCCTGGAACAGCCCGCCCCCGCAAAGGCTGGGGGCGCTCCTACAGACGAGGGCGCGGCCGGCGGCGCCCCACGATCATAGACCTTTCGTCAGCAGCCGCAGCCGGCCTTGCCGCGCCCACCGCCGTGGGCGGCGCCCGGCGACGCGTCGTCGTCGCCCTGGTGATCGTCGTTGTCGTCATCGGCGTGGCCATCATTATCGTCGTCGTCGTCATTGTCGTCGTTATCGTCGTCGTTGTCGTTGTCGTCGTTGTCGTTGTCGTCGTTGTCGTTGTCGTCGTCG
>CAZHPN010000255.1:0-6692 GCA_964534375.1 uncultured bacterium
TGGAAACCGGACTACCTGAAAAAGTTGCTCGGAATTTAGATGCGTTCGCCCTGGCATTTCAGCCTCTCAGCCTTTCAGTCTTCCAGCCTTCCGGCTATGATCGCTTCAACTTTGAGGGAGCGAGCGCATGCCGAGGTTCGTTTTTGAGAACGGGCGTTATTACAAGGACGGCGAACCCTTCTTCTTCATCGGCGTCGATTACCAGTATTACCGCGACAAACGCGCCAACTGGGCGGCGCGGCTGGCGCAACTCAAGGCCGGCGCCGCGAACGTCATCACGTTCTACATTCCGTGGCGGCATCACCTCGTGCACGACGCGCGGACGGGCGCGGTCCGCTACGATTTCGGCGGCGACACGCTCGACTCGCGCGATCTGCGGACGTTTCTGCGGCTGATCCGCGAGGCGGGCCTCTACGCCTTCGCCAAACCCGGGCCGTTCGTGCATTCCGAACTCAATATCGGCGGCCTGCCCGACCTCGCCTCGCCCTCGTTCAACGGCGAAATCGAGCCCGTGCGGCTGCACAACGGCGCGCCGCTCTTTTGGGAGTACGACCACACGCAATTGCCGTCGCCGTGGGACGCGCGGTTTTTCGAATTGGCGCGTCAATGGCTCGGCGCCGTCGCGCAGGAGTTGACGCCGCTGCTCGGCGACGACGGCCCGCTGATCGGCCTGCAATTGCTCGACGAAACGCTCTACTGCACCAGCAACGACGCGCCGTGGCACTTCGGGTACGACGCGCCGAATCTGCGCTTTTATCACAAGCTGCTCCGCGAGAAATATCGCACGATCGCCCGCTACAACGAGTTGCACGCGACGGCCTGGGCGGCCTTCGAGTTTGCGCCGCCGCCGCAGCTCGACCCGGCGCGGCCCGTGGCGACGCGGCGCGAAGAATTGCTGCAGTACATCGACTGGGCCGAGTTTCAATGGCGCGTGCGGCGCGACGCGTACGAACTGTACAAGAAGCAACTCGGCCTCGATCTGCCGTACCTCTCGAATTTCGCGGGCATCACGCCGCCGATTTCGGAAAACGTGCCCGATCAGCAGGAGCCGTCGGCCAAGGATTCGCCGCCCGAATATCTTCGGCTGTACCCCGAGTGGTGGTTCGCGCAAAACCGCGTCGATCAGGACGCCGACGTCTGCCAATACGGCATGATCTCGTGGCTCGGCGTCGCGGCGTACAACGTCGCCGACGCGTCGAGCGAGCCGGGCGAACTGGGCGGCAACGAGGTGTTCAACCGCTATATCAACACCGCGCGGCGGCGGCGCGGGCTGAACGTCGAAGAAAATTGGGGCTTTTCAAAGCTGTATCATCCGCTCTCGAAATACCCGATCGTGCCGTTTTTCCAAACGCTGGCGTCGCTGGCGGGCGGCTGCACGGGTTACGTCGTCTTCACCGGCGTCTGCCACGGCTACTGGCTCGACGAACTGGACCGCACGACGCAAAAGCAGCACCGCACGTTCCCCGACGCCGCGCCGATCGGCGAAAACGGCGAAGTCGGGCCGATGTACGACGCCATGAAATTGCTCGGCGATTTCTTCGCACGCGAAGGCGCGGCGCTGCTCCGCGCCGAGATGGACATGGATATTTGCTTCCTGCTCGTGCCCGAGTACGCGGCGATTTCCTCGTGGGTCCCGGGCCCGGCGCAGTGGGCGCTGGCCGAGGCGCCGCCGCGCGTCGGAACCGACGTGCTCGAACCGGCGACGATGATCTGCAACCGGTGCGGCGTGAACTACGAGTTCGCCGAACTCGCGGCGCTGACGGTCGACGAACTGCTTGCGAAAAAGCGCCTCGCGATTCACCTGGGTTTCTTCCTGCCGCGCGCGCTGCAGGAGAAGCTGATCGCTTTCGCGCGCCGCGGCGGCCAAATGATCGCCGGCGGCGAACTGCCGCGTTACGACGAATTCATGCGGCCGTGCGCGGCGCTGGCGGAGTTCATCGCGACGGAGCCGGCCGGCGTTTATTACAACACGGGCAACATTTTCCGCGACGAGCGGGCGTTGCTGGCGAATCTGCGCCGGGCGGGCTGGGAGAAGAAAGTCGCCGTTTCCGAACTTCTGCGGGCGTTCGTGTACCGCGCCGGCGACGAGTTTTTCGTGTACTTCTTCCATTTTGGCGGCCGCGGGGTCGCCGAGAACTTCGTCGAGTTCTACGGCCGCCGGCTCGGGCTGACGCTCGGCGCCAAGACCTGCGGCGTGGTGCGCATCGCCGGCGACCGCATCCGCTCGTACCTGGTGAAGGGCGTCAACGAATTCGAGAACGAAACCGCCGCCGTCCGCCTGACGCTGGGCGCGCAGACGATCGAGATCGTCGGCGACGGCGCCGCGTTCGATCTGTAGGCGGGTCGGGTGAACGTGGGACGGGATTCGGAACTCGGGGCTCGGGATTCAGGGTGCGGGCGCAGGCCATCCGCAATCCGCAATCCGCAGTCCTTAGTCTTCGCGTTGCTGCTCGCGACGTTTCTTGCGTATCGCCTGCTGTTGCTGTGGGGCTCGCCGGTCCTCGAGCCGGACTTCGACGAAATGATCACCGGCCTGCTGCCCGATCATCTGCTGCACGGGCTGTTCATGCCCGTCTACATGCACCAATACTCCTCGCATACGGGCGGCGTGGTCGTCGAAGGCCTGATGTCATATTTCCCGTTCCGCTGGCTCGGCGAAACCGCTTTCGCGCTGCGCCTGGCGCCGCTGTTTTTTTCGACGCTGTTGCTGGTCCTGCTCTTTCTGCTGGCGCACCGCTACTTCGGCCCGGCCGTCGCCTTCCTGGCCGCGGCGTTTTGCACGTTTCCGCCACGGTACTGCCTCGACCGCTCGCTGCGGGCGTTCGCCAATCACGCCGAAATTGCGACGTTTGTGCTGGGCGGCATGTTTTTGTACATGCTCCTGAACGAGGGCCACGCGTCCGGCAAACGCTGGGACCGCCGGCGCGTCGCGCTGCTGGCCGGCCTGGGCGCCACGACGGGTTTCGGCGTTTATTTCTGCTATCTGAATCTCATTTTTCTGCTGGCCGTTCCGGCATTGCTGTGGCGCGGGGCCGGCTCGCGGCGCGATTTTCTCGCCGACGCCGGCGTGTTCGTTGCGGGCTTCGCCGCCGGCTTTTCGCCGTGGCTGCTGTATCACCGTTTCGACCACGACAATGTCTTGGTTCACTTTGCGAGCGGCTTCACCCTGTCGGCGGCCGGCCGGCCGTGGGTCGTGAACAAGAACCCGCTCGTTTTGCTGCCCGAGGTGTGGCAAAAGCTGACGGTCACCTGGCTGCAAGCGGACGACGTGTGGTGGGGCGAGTCGCTGGTGGTCCGCGGCTGGGTGCTCGACGCGGCGTTGTTGACCGTTTTCGCCGCCGCGTGGCTGCGGCTGACGTGGCAGGCGCGCGGGGCGCTGGCCGCGTTTTTCCGCGGCCTGGGGCGCATGCCGCACGACGATTTTTTCACCAAACGCGAGCGCTTCGTCGTGCCGCTCCTGCTCTATCTGCCGTGGCATTTTCTGGGCTTCGTTTTCTGGCCGGGGGGCGGCGCCGGGTATCCGCGCTATCTGCACCCGGAATTTCCTTTCTTGTTTCTGATCGTCGCGCTGTTCGTCGTCGATCTCTGGCGGCGGCGCTGGCGCCGGACGGCGGCGGTCGTAGCGGCGATCGTGCTCATCGCGGATCTGGCCGGCAGCCGGGAAATGTGGCGGAACTTCGCACCGGGCGTAGGCGCGCGGTGGCCGGGCCATGCGTATTCGATGGGCGTATCCATGTTCAACCGCTGGCTGTCGTTCCGCGACCCCGGCTTCGATCCGCCCCAATTCGACCGCATCGCGAAGGCGTTTTTCGGCGGCCCCGCTTTTGCCGCGGGCATCGACGCCGCCCGGGAGTTTTCGCTGGGCGACGACCCGGCGATCGACCGCAATTGGCCGGTGACGGCCGACGCGGCGACGCAACACGAATACGTGCGCGGCGTCGGCTTCGTGCGCTGGGCGACGCTGCCGACGGACCTGCCGCACATGCGCAACGCCGACCGGCGGATCGCGGCCGACGAGCGGGAGTCCTACTGGGACGGCATGCTGCTGTTGGCCGGCGAACCGTTCCTGTCCGGCTTCGTCGCGGGCGTGGCCTATCTCGAAGGCCGCGCGATCGACGGGCACGTCGCGGCGGCGCGCGACGCGGGGCCGGGGAATTTCGCGCCGTTTGTCGCGGGCCTCGGCGCGGCGTCTGTCGTCGTGGATTCGCCGCGGCCCGAGCGCCAGGCGACGGTCCGCAATTTCTTTCCGGCGGAACTGGCGCCGCAGTTCGACCGCGGCGTCGCGTTGGGGCGGGGCTGGCGCCGCCAGGTCACCGGGGTTTCGGCGAGCCCCGCGTCGCCCTAAGATAAGCGACGCGTCTCGAGGCAATCTCCCGCGAATGGGCGAGACCCCGCGCGGCGCAGAGGCGGCATGGCGAAACAGCTTTCCAGACAGCGGCTGCGGGTTGTCGTCCAGCGGACCGGCAAGTTTCTGACGGGCCCGTTCGGCGCCTTTTTGCTGGCGTTCCTGCTGGTTGTCATCGTCTCCAACGACCGCCGCGACGTCGGGCTGCACTTCGCCCAGGTGGCGGTGTTTTGGCTGCCGTTGCTGCTGCTGTTGAATCTGCCGCGGCTGCTCGAGCGGTGGCGGCAGACGTTGCTGGCGCTTGCGGCGACCGCGCTGGCGCTGCTGGGCGTGTATTTGCTTGGCCCGCTGATTCTGCATTACGTGGTGTTGCCGGCGTATTCGCTCGACGTCGACCACCGGCTGACCCCGTCGTCGGGGTACACGAACGCCGACGGTGTGATCCCGGATGTGCCGGCGAGTTACTACGGGCGCGACGATTTCAATATCATCTTTCTGGGCGATTCGTTCACGCAGGGCCTGAACCTGCCGAACTTCCGCGACGCGTTTCCGTTCGTCGTCGAAAAGCGGCTGCGCGAGCGCTACCCGAACAAGCCGATCAAGACCGTCGATTTCGGCTGGATCGGCTCCAGCCCCGTGCTCGAAGCGCGGCAATTGCGGCAGATCGGCGCGAAATATCATCCGAAGCTCGTCTGCCAGTGCTTCGACATGACCGATTTCCACGATGACATCCGCTATACCAACGCCCTCAAGGAATACGGCCTGGAGAAACCGCACGAACTCTCGATCTTCCGCGCGATGCTCGTGCGCTTCAGCCTGCTGGTCGGCGTCAACGACTTCGGCGACTGGCTGCGCGGCAACCTGCTCATGAAGAGCAACGAACTGCACAACAAGCAGGTGCGCCAACTGGGCTGGACGCCGCGCGAAATCGACAAGCCGGAATACGCCTACGGCGAGTATTTCTTCACGTTCCAGCCGCTCGCGAAATCCGAACCGTTTTTCGCCACGTCGTGGAGCGCGATCAACGAAACCGCCGACATCGCGCGCGGCCTGGGCGCGAAGTTCGTCTTGTTCGTCATTCCGCGCTATCAGCAGTACAACCGCGCCGAGTGCCCGCGCGATCCGAAAAAAGCGCAGTTCCCGCCCGGCGACGAATATCTCTTCGAGGTGTTCAAATACTTCGACAAGATGAAGGCCGTCGCGACGTTTCCGATCCATTCGCTGTTGCCCGACTTCCAAAACGCGCACGTCTTTCCGACCGTCTTCGAAGACGATTTCCACCTCAATGAAAACGGCCACAAAATCGCGGGCGAGGCGATTGTCGGGGATTTGGCGGCCGACGGTTTGTTCGACGGAATCCCGGACGCGAAGCGGTAATGGGTCTGCGTCATCGAAGTGGTTTTGGCTGTCGTCGGGCGCCACCCCTTCGCAGTCGCTGACGCGGGTTGGGTCAGGGCAATCTCTCAATGCCGCGCGACGGAAATACTCTGCCCGGCTCTCTGCACTACTATCGTTCGATTTCTTGTTTTGGCGCAACGATTTTCCGGGCCGGCCGCAGATTGCGCAGATGTACGCGGAGGCACGGGCCGCGAATGGCGTTTGACAGGACGGAACACGTCATGGCCCGTGCCGTATCGGCGGCCATCTGCGTTCATCTGTGGCAAAAAAACCTTTGGTTGCGGCCCGAAGGGTCGCGCTGAGACTCCGTGTGATGCCCGACGCATAATCCCGAACCCCGAGCCCCGATTGTCGCTTTCCCAGTCCCCAAGAACATCCGGCGGCGCCCGGGTTTCTTACCTCCTTCGGCGACTGCAACATGCTGCGCGGCGCCGGATCTGTGATTTGCGGACTTTCGGCGAACGCTCGCTAGCGTGCAGTGGCGCCGATTCGGAGGTCCGAATGGGCCGCCGCCACGATTCGAGATTCGCTTTTCCGGCCCTGTCGCGACGCCGCCGGCGCGGCGAGCAAAGTGCGGTGGAGCGTTTTTTGTGAGCGACAACGCGTCGATCGGATAATAAAAAAGGCTCGCCGAGTTTTTTTTCGTCGCAACGCGACGTGATTTTCGCGTGAGGTCGACGCCCGGTCCAGGCCGTTCACGCAGTATATATTGTTCTGTATTTACAATTCGTTGTCGCGACAGCCGCGCGAGCCTGCTAGAGGCCGGGAATTAGGTTCAAGACGTCAAGGGCAGATGTGCTGTGAAAAGAAAAAGGTCGTTTGTAATTTGACAGCATCAGCCAGCGTGCCAATATTATTCGAATTCAGGATGGCGCGCCTTCTTTGACAGCGCCTAGAAAACAAGGACCGACAATTTGTCTGACCGGAGGTTTGTAATGAACCGAGTCGT
>CAZHPN010000256.1:0-6542 GCA_964534375.1 uncultured bacterium
AGCCGATCCGGTCGTGGTTGCCGGGCAAGATGGTCACGCGGTCGCCTTCCCAGCCATGAAGTCTTAGTTCCGCGGCGATCTGCTCGAATTCGCCACGCCGGGCGGACGTGGACAAATCTCCCGTGACCAGCAGGTGGTCAACCCTCTGCTGGCGCAGACTGCGGTACAGCGCCGCCCGCCTTCGCTCGGAGCTTTGGTTGACGAGCAGCGCAACATCCCGCAGGAACAGCAGGCGGCGACGTAGCTTCGGATGAATCGACATGCCCGCGACCGTGACGAGCCCTGCCACGCCGTAGAGTCGAATCCGCAGTCTCTTTCTGGCCGGTCTCTCGACGTTGTTCAGAGCGGCCTCGATGGCGGCCACAACCGGCGCGGCCAGAGCGATTCCGGTCCCGACGTGGGCCACGGCGGTCCTCAAAACGTCGGCGTTGTGGGCGACGTGGATGTCGGTCAGATGACCGAACAAGACAGGCCCCGCGGCGAACAACTCATGGAAGCCTACTGCGTTTGCTTCATTTTCCAACTGCGGGAACTTGCGGGGTACGCGCCGACCATAGAGCAATTACGGAGGGTGAAGTGGGCCTATGAGACCCGCCTTGCGCTGGCGGACCCCGCAAACCCGATGCCACAAAGCGATGTTGACCGGGCACGGCAAACCGCCTTGGAAGTGGTGCGCCAGTACGTCGCCAAACATCCCGACTTAGACGCGGTAAGTTCCTTGTTATGCCAAACAATGCCAAACATTTGACCCCCGACGGGAGTAATCCAGATAAACGAAAAGCCCCGTAACCATTTACGATTACGGGGCTTTCCTGTATAGATCACCGGGGATTTGAACCCCGAACCAACGGATTAAGAGTCCGCTGCTCTACCATTGAGCTAGTGATCCGCAGAGCGGGGGCGATTTTACTGACCGCGGCGCCGCTGTCAAGCGCCAAAAAACCAGGCCGTCGCGACGTTGCGCGGACATCGGGCGCGGCACGCCGCCGTCTGGCGCGTCGTTCGGAAGCAAGTGCGGGGCCGACCTAGCCGAGATACCCCAAGTCTCTCAGCCGCTCGCGGATCTCGCGATCCTCGTCGGCATCCCAATGAACCGGCGCCGCGTGCGCCCACTCGGCGTCGAGCGCGGCAAGCAATTCGGGGGGCGGCGGCCGGCTCGGGCCGAGATCGTGCGTCTCGCCCGGATCGGCGGCGAGGTCGTACCATTCCAGGCGGCCGTCGGCGAGGTGCTTGATGAGCTTCTGCGAGTCGCGCAGGCAGGCGAACAGCGCGAACGCCTGATTGGGGTCGGACGGCACGACGCCGGCGTCGACGAAATCGCGATCCGCGGCGGCGAAGAACGCGCGATGTTGCGGCGCCCCCGCGAGAAAATCGACCGCGCAGGGAAACGCGGCCGGCGGCAAATCGGCGCCGCACAGACGCGCCAGCGTCGGCGCCAGGTCGGCGAGGGCAACGGGGCCGGCGGTCTCGCCCGGCTCGATCGCGCCGTGCAGCACGAGCGGCACGCGCAGCGTCTCTTCGTAAAGCGCGCGGCCGTGGAAATCGAAAACATCGCGAATCGGCCGGTCGGCCGCATAGCGCTCGCCCCACGATTCGCCGTGGTCGGCCGTGACGACGAGCACCGTATCGTCCCAGCCGCGGCCGCGCTCGATCGCCGCGACGATTTGCGGCACGACGACGCGGTCGAAATGCGCAATCGCCAGCGCGTACATTCCGCGCAGCTTGTCCGCGAACTCGCGATGCGCGTCGAGCGTATCGGTGAGCAGCTTCATCGCGCGCCGCCAGTTGGCGGTCGTCTGCGGCACGTCGATGTACGGCGCATGCGTGCCCCACCAATGGATATACGTCAGCGACGGGCGCGAATGATGCGCCGCGAGCCAGTCGCCGACGCCGCGCAGGTTCCACGATATGCCGGCGACGCCCGCCTGCGGCGCATACGCGAGCAGGTGCCGCCGGTCGAACGGAAACGACCCCACCGCGTAACCCATGCCGGCGAGAATCGTAAAGAGGTCCGCCTCCGCCGGCCAGCGCTGCTGCCATTTGACGAGGCCCAGGCGATGCGGCGGCAGGCCGGTAAACATCGACGCCACCGATGGCGCGGTCCAGGCCCCGACCGCCCGCGCGCCGCGCACGAGCCGGCCGCTCGCCGCCAGCGCGTCGAGATTCGGCGTGGCCGTATCGCCGCCGTAGCAGCTCAAGAAATCGGGGCGCATGCCGTCGGCGACCAATATCACAATCGACGGCCGCCGCGGCGCGGCCGCTGGTCCGCCCCCGGCGTTCTCCTTCTCGCTTCTGACTTCTGACTTCCGACTCGTGCCTTCCGGCTTCTGGTTCCTGTCATCCGCCTTCTGGCTTCTGGCTTCTGGCTCCTGGCTCATTCCTCGCTCGACCGCGTACAAGCACAGCGGATTCTCTTTCATGTCCGGATCGAGGCTCGCCAGCATATTCGTGCAGCCGCCGCGGCAATCGTCGAGGAAGCGGCAGGCGCCGCAGACGCCGCCGCGCTGCTCGCGGGCGAAAGCGCGGTTGCAGGCGAACGCATTCGGGTCGCGCCAGATTTCGGTCAGCGAACGGTCGCGGATATTGCCTTCCAGAAAACGGTCGCCGTGCGCGAGCAGCGAGAGGCAGCCGAGGACGCCGCCGTCGGAGGTCAGGCCGGCGACGGAGATTCCGGCGTGGCAGCCGCGCCAGCGATGCGGCCCCTCGGGCGTCCAACGGCGGCAATACAGTTCGTCGCGGCCGTAATAGCCGATGTCGTCCGAGCCGTAGCATTTCGGCTTGCCGGAGCGCTGCACGCGGCGAATCAAATCCATCAGTTCGGGAAGCTGCGCCGGCCGCAAAATCAAATCGCGGCTGGCTGTGTCGCTGACGACCGGCAGCGTCAGTTGCAGCCGCCACGTTTCCACCGGGCCCGCGGCGATTGCCGTGTGCAGTTCGTCGAGATGCGGCAAGTTGAATCGGTTCACGTGCGTGATGGCGCCGACGCGCAGGCCGGCCCGCGTCAGGCTCTCGATCGCGCGTTGCGTTTGCCGCCAGCAGCCGCGCACGCCACGCAGATCGTCATGGATGCGCTCGGGCCCGTCGAGGCTGACCGTGACGCCGTAGAGGCCGACGTCCGCGAGGCGCGCGGCCATCTCGTCATCGACGAGCAACCCATTGGTGACGATGTCGGTGCGCACGCCCGCGCCGACGAAAAAACGCGCGATCTCGAAAAAGCCGTCCCGCAGCAGCGGCTCGCCGCCGGAGAGCGTCATTTCTTCAAGGCCGAGATCGATCATTTCGCGGCCGAGCACGAGGCACTCGGGCGTCGAGAGTTCGCTCGGCCGCGGGTCTTTCGCCGACGAGCCGCAAAGGCGGCAGCGCGCGTTGCAGCGCAGCGTCAGTTCCCAGACGCAGACGCGAAAAAGATGGTCGGTTGGCCCGCTCAAGCGCCGCCTTTCAAATAGGACGTATAGGTCCTATAGGACGTATAGGTCTTATCACCTTTTTTCCCCGGTTACACGTTGTCTCGCTGCCAACGGCCCCTCGCGAAGCTAAGACCGGCGCCGCGCACAACTACTGGCTACTGGCTACTGGCTACTCACTCTTCCCCACCCGCCCCTCCGCCATCGCCTGCCCATAAATGCAATACGGGTTGTTGTAAATCGACCCGGTCAGCGCGTAGGCCATCGCCGTACAGCCGGCGCGGCAGATGCAGCGATATTGGCAGTGGCGGCAGTTGCCTTCGAGTTTGTTTTCGTCCCACGCCGACTGGTAGGCGAAGCGGCTTTGGTCGTCCCAGATCGCGGCGAGCGGTTCGCGGCGCACGTCGCCCACGAGAAATTCGCGCGGCATCGCGGGGCAGGGCTTCACGCGGCCGTCGGAGGTCAGACCCAGCGCGCGCCAGCCGCCGACGCAGCCGACGAAAAAGCGGCGCTTGTTGTCGAAACCGCGGCGGATCGTCATTTCGTTTTTGCCGTAGTAGCCCAGCGAGTGCATGATCGCGATCGCCGGCGGCAGGCCCGTTTGCGTGTGCTCCTCGATCAATTGCGCGGCGAATTCCTCCATTTCCGGCAGGCGCTCGACGGGCAGCAGATACGGCTCGTCGATCTGCCGCAGCCGGCCGAGCGGTACGCCGAGTTGGATTTGCCACGCGTCGATCTCGCGTTCGCGCAGCAGCTTTTGCATCGCCGGCAGTTCGGGGAAATTCCAGCGATTGACGTGCGTGATCGCGACCGTCTTGAAGCCCGCGGCGCGCGCGGCCACGAGCGCCCCGGTCGCCGCCGCGAAACTCGACGGCTCTTTTTTCCCGCCGGGCCGCACGCGGATGGCGTCGTGCGTTTCGGCCAGGCCGTCGAGGCTGACGGCGATGGTGCGCACGCCGGCTGCTTTCGCCTGCGCGACCACATCGCCGCGGAAAAGGTCGCCGTTCGTGACCAGGTGCACCATGACGCCGCCGGCGGTCAGGCGCGCGGCGATTTCCGCCCAATCCTGGCGCAGCAGCGGTTCGCCGCCGGTGATGTTCACCTGCCGCCAGCCCATCGCGACGATCTGGTCGCACACGTCCATGGCCTCGTCGTGCGACAGTTCGTCGTGCTCCTTTTTCCCCGCCGCGGCCTCGCAGTGCAGGCAGCGCAGATTGCAGGCGTCGGTGATTTCCCACATCAGGTTTTGTGGCCGCCGCTCGATCGTGCGCGCGAACCAGCCGGAGTCAAGTGCGGAGGAGGGGCTTTGAGGCGGCATTCAGAAGTCCACGCCTTTGTACCTCATGGCGCTATCAACGCCGTCGTGGCGAGGGCGAGGCTCGTGATCCGAATCAATCGAGGGTATCCCGAGAACAACCTGCCGAACATAGGCGGCAATCTCCGTCGCCGATTTGCCGCATAGGTTCTTTATCGTGTGGATCCGCGCTTCGCGGCGCATATGAGAAAATCGCCGCGTGGCGGCGATGCGGTACGTTGATGTGAGATCCGCTGATGAGTCAATCAATTCTTCGAAATGAATTATACCGACGTCAGCGGTGCAAAAATTCTCTTTTATGAACTGGACAACGTCCTTCTCCGGCAATGTGCACAGTCTTCGGATGGTCGTCTCGCGGTCTCCGCCCTTTTTCCTCGCGAAATCCGTTTCAATTCCTTCAATCTCGGCGGCGCTAAATTTATTCAAATTCCGGAGCCGGTGGTCGAAATTCTCGGCGGTCAGGTTGTCGGAGCAATACGTCGGCGAATTTTCGCTCTTCCCGTTCGCGTTTTGACAACCCCCCGCCAGCGCGCCGCAAATCAGCACCGCCGCCGCAGCCAACGCCGCCGTCGGGCGCGGCTTCGATTTCAACGAAACCGGCGCGGGCGGGGCGAGCAAGGCAGCGAGTTCATCGGCCAGGGCCGAGGGGACAACCGTTTCGCATGCGGGGGCCGGCAGGCGCGCCGGGTCGACGATGGCCAAGTTCGCGAGCAGCGAACGCAACAGGCGACGGGTTTCGGGGTCGCCGGCCCGCGCCCGCACGCGCGACACCAGCAGCGCCTCAATCTCACGCGCCGACGTCGTCGGCGGGGGCGCGGCGTCGAGGTCGTCAAGAAAGTCGCGAATTTTTTGGGCGACGGTCGATTCCAGATAGCCGGTCATGGCTGACCTCATCATTCAAGCGACTCGGCAGAACAATACTCCAGACACATCGACGCCTCAAGATGACATTGCTAAAACTCCACGCCTTTGTAGCGGGGGGCGACATCGGCGCGGCGTTGGCCGTCGGTGCGGCGTTGACCGTCGGTGCGAAGCGATGCAGGACGCCGCGGATATGGTGAACTCTGGTATCGGATGGCGAATTCCGTCAATAAGTACGCGCGGATCTCGGTGTCCGACATGCCGCACAGCGCCCACATCTCGTTCTTTCTCTCCCTCTCCGTTCTTGTTTTGTATCGGGTGCGGAGGCGAAACAAATCGGCGGCGCCTCGATCTCCCGGGCCGAGGCGGTGGGCGGCGCGCTAATTTGCAGCGAATCGAGAAACGCGCGGGCCTTCTGCGCGGCGGTGAGTTCCAGGCAACCGGAGTTCGGACTTTGCCTCATATGAGGTGCGACACCAAAAGGGCGCAACGAGTTCCCGTTTCCAAGAAAAAAATCACGCCTAGAACGACACGCCTTTGTATGGCGTCGCGTCGTCGTCGCCGTTGTTGCTGTCGTTGTCGTCGTCGATGTTGAATCGATTTCGAAGATAATTGGAGATGTCGTGCGCCGACATGCCGCACAGTGCTGCCATGGTTTTTTCTTGGTCCGCCGCGCTCAATGCCTGGTAGTCGGTTTCGGCCGCGGCGATTTCACCGGGCGTTAAACCGGTTCCTTCGCTGGCCAGTTCGTCAAAATGGTCGGCGCTCGTATCGGCAGCGCAATCGGGCGAATTCGCGGCGGTTTTCTTGCCGCAACCGTTGATCGCGACGGCGCCGGCGAGCAGAAGCGCGGCGGCAAACACGACCGTCGCCGGACGCGGTTTCGCTTTGAACGAAACCGTCGTGCGGCCGGCCAGCAGCGACGCGAGTTCGTCGGCGAAAGCCGCGGGATCGAGCGTTTC
>CAZHPN010000257.1:0-6495 GCA_964534375.1 uncultured bacterium
AAAAGACAAATCCCAAAACTTCAATCATTTGCAAGTCAACATGCCGGAGCCCTGCACGGGCGGCAACCGCGGGGTTCCCGATTTTGAGCGCCGGGTGAGCGACGGCCGCAACGCTGCGTTCGCGACGTGTCCGACCACCGTCGCGCAACAGATGGCAATCGCCGGCGCGAGATCATGCCGCCGAAATCAACGTGCTTGGAGCCGAAACTGCGCTCGGGCATCGGCGTGCGGATGCTGGACGGTTATGCAAAGCCGCCGGCGACTTACGTCAAAAATAACGTACGTCAAATGCAGCGTTCGTCAGACTGGGCGGGCGTTCAGTCGTCGAATCGTCTCTGTCGCGAAGTTCCGGCTTGACAGCCGGGCCGCACTCGACGTAAAAAGCGGCTCGCTCTTGCAGGCTCGTAGCTCAGTGGCTAGAGCACTACCCTGACACGGTAGGGGCCGTGGGTTCAAGCCCCACCGAGCCTAGCTTTTTGAAATCAGGCCCTTTATAGTAGGGCCGTCAGCGGACAAGGGTTCGCCGAAAAGGCGGGGCGCATGCGCCCAAGCCGGCCGCAAGGCCGCACCCCGATCCCGGAACCAAAAGAGATTTTTGCGTTCGTGCGCGGGAAAGGGGCGTCTGTCGGCCGGAGCCGAGGCGCCCTTTCGCGTTTAATGGCGCGCGAAGGGCCGAACAAACCATTTTGACAAGGAGGATGCCGCCATCAACAAACAAGAACGAGTGATGCCGAAGAAGGAAGAGCCGATGCACCGCATCAATGACCGCATCCGCGCCCGGCAGGTGCTGGTCATCGACGACGAAGGCACGACGCTCGGAATCCTCGACACTCGCGACGCGATCGACGCGGCCCTGGCCAAGGGCCTCGATCTGGTCGAAGTCGCGCCGAGCGGTACGCCGCCGGTCTGCAAAATCATGGATTACGGCCGCTTCAAGTACCAGCAGGAAAAGAAGGTGCACGAATCCAAACGGCGGCAGACGGTCGTGCAGCTCAAGGAAATCAAGATGCGGCCGAAAACCGGCGAGCACGATTTCCAATTCAAACTAAAACACATTCGCGATTTTCTGGAAAAAGGCCAGAAGGTGAAAGCAACGATCATGTTCCGCGGCCGCGAGGTGGTCCACGCCGACCTGGGATTCAACATCCTGCAGCGCATCTCGACCGACGTGGCCGACATCGCCAAGCTCGAACGCGAGGCCAAGATGGAAGGCCGGAACATGTTCATCGTGCTGACGCCGTCGAAGAAAGTATAGATGCAGGCGGGATTCGGGACTCGGGATTCGGGACTCGGCAATTGGGGTTCGGGATTCGGGATCCGGCGACCGCAGATTGAATATCGCCCCGCCAGGCGCGTCGCAGGGCGCGTGGGACGCGGGGTTTTTGTCGCGATTTGAAAGGAGAGATCGATCATGCCCAAACAGAAGACCAACCGCGGGGCCATGAAGCGCTTCAAGGTCACCGGCGGCGGCGGCATCCGGCGGGCGCACGCCATGAAAAGCCACATTCTGACGAAGAAAGCGAACAAACGGAAGCGCCGGCTGCGCAAAGGCGTCGCTGTGGATAAGGCCGACATCGGCAGCGTCCGCAAGATGTTGAACAGGTAACGCCGTTGTCGGACCCCGAGGCCGTCGGCCTCCCGTGCGGAAAGGAGAGCAATCATGCCCCGCGCAAAAGGTGGATTTAAGACCCGTCGTCGTCGCAATCGCGTGCTCGAGCAGGCCAAAGGTTTTCGCCTGGGCCGCCGAAGCATTTTCAGCGTGGCCAAGAACTCGGTGCGCCGCGCGTTGTCCTATCAATACCGGGATCGCCGCAACAAGAAGCGCGAATTCCGCCGGCTGTGGATCGTGCGCATCAACGCCGCCGCGCATACGCACGGCCTGACGTACTCGCAGTTGATCCATTCGCTCAAGCTGGCCAACATCGAGATCGACCGCAAGGTGCTGTCGGATATGGCGATCCACGACCCCGCCGGTTTCGGCGAAGTGGTGGCCGCGGCCAGGCAGGCGGCGCCGCCCGTCGTGTGACGCGCCATGCAGGAACGCATTGAGATCATTCGCCAGGACGTGCTGGCCGCCATTGCCGTCGCCCACGACGCGGCGGCGTTGGATGCAGTGCGCGTCGCGGCGCTCGGCAAAAAAGGCAGCCTGACCGAGATCCTCCGCGGTCTCGGCTCGCTGCCCGCCGAAGAGCGCCCGCAAGTCGGCCAACTGGTCAACGAGTGCAAGGCCGCGCTGGAGAAGGCGCTCGACGCCGCGCGCGAGCGGCTCGTGCGCGAGCATCGCCAGCAGGCCGCGCTGACCGAGCGGGTCGATATTTCGGCGCCGGGCCGCCGGCCGTCGCGCGGCAGTTTGCATCCGCTGAGCGAAACGCTCGACGAGATCGTCCGCATTTTCGAACGGCTCGGCTTCGTGTGGGAAGACGGACCCGAGGTCGAGCTCGCGAAATACAATTTCGACGCGCTCAACTTTCCGCCCGATCACCCGGCGCGCGACATGCAGGACACCCTGTTCGTCGACGGCGACATCCTGCTGCGCACGCACACCAGCCCCGTGCAGGTGCGCGTCATGCAGCGCCACAAGCCGCCCGTGCGAATCCTGGCGCCGGGCTGGGTCTACCGCGCCGACGCCATCGACGCCAGCCATTACCCGATGTTTTCGCAGGTCGAAGGATTGCTGGTCGATGAGCGCGTGTCGTTCGGCGACCTTAAGGGCATCCTGATCCATTTCGTGCACGAATTTTACGGCCGCGAGACGAAAATTCGTTTTCGCCCCAGCTTCTTCCCGTTTACCGAACCGTCGGCCGAACTCGACATCTCGTGCTTCGTCTGCGGCGGCGCCGGGCGCGTCGAGGGCAAGATGTGCCCGATGTGCAAAGGCACGGGGTGGAAAGAACTGCTCGGCTGCGGCATGGTCGACCCGGCGGTGTACGCCAACGTCGGCTACGATCCGGAAAAAGTCAGCGGCTGGGCGTTCGGCATGGGCATCGAGCGCATTGCGATGTTCCGCTACGGCGTCGACGACATTCGCCTGTTTTTCGAGGGCGATTTGCGGTTCCTGAGGCAGTTCTGATGAGTTACGAGTTACGAATTACGAATTACGAGTTGCCGCCGCCCCGGAGCCGCCGGATCCCGGGACCCGGAACCCGGAACCCCATTCTCGGTTCCCGAATCCCGAATCCCGAATCCCAAATCCCGAGGCTCTGCTGATGCGCGTTTCCTATCGCTGGCTCAAAGATTACGTCGACTTCGACCTCGCCCCCGCCGCGCTCGCCGAAAAACTGACGATGGCCGGCTTCGAGGTCGAAGACCTGCAGAAGGTCGGCGGCGGCTACACCGGCGTGACCACCGCGCTGATCGAAAAGGTCGAGCGACACCCGGACGCCGAAAAACTGACGCTCTGCACCGTGTTCGACGGCGCCGAACGGATGGTCGTCATCTGCGGCGCGCCGAACGTCGCCGCGGGCAGGGTCGGCGCGCTCGCCAAGGTCGGCGCCGAACTGCCGGAAGGCAAACTCAAAAAGACAAAGATCCGCGGCGTTGAAAGCCTAGGCATGTTGTGCAGCCGGCGCGAGCTCGGGCTCGACGACGACCACAGCGGCATCTGGCTGATGCCCGCCGACACGCCGCTCGGCAAAGAGCCGCTGACGGCGCTGGGCCTCGACGACTGGGCGCTGGAAATCAACGTCACGCCCAATCGCCCCGACGCGCTTTCGGTGATCGGCCTGGCGCGCGAGGTCGCGGCGCTCGTCGGCGCGAAGCTGAAGCTGCCGGCGCTGGCGTACGAGCCGGTCGGCGGCGCGATCGACGACCAGATGAAAGTCGAGATCGACGCGGCCGACAAGTGCCCGCGGTACTGCGGCATCCTCGTGCGCGGCGTGAAGATCGCGCCATCGCCGCTCTGGATGGTCCACCGCTTGACGGTCTGCGGCGTGCGCGCGATCAACAACATCGTCGACATCACCAACTTCGTGCTGCTCGAATACGGGCAGCCGCTCCACGCGTTCGACCAGCGTTTTCTCGACGGCGGCAAGATCGTCGTCCGCCGTGCGCGCGACGGCGAAACGCTCATGACGCTTGACGATCAGGAGCGGAAACTGACCGCCGACGACCTGTTGATCTGCGACGGCGCCAAACCCGTCGCGCTCGCCGGCATCATGGGCGGGCAGAACAGCCTGGTAACCGACCAGACCGTCGACGTGTTCATCGAGTCGGCGAATTTCGACCCGGCCGGCATCCGCCGCACGAGCAAGCGGCTCGGGCTCGCGTCGGAATCGAGCCACCGCTTCGAGCGCGGCGTCGGCATCGACGTCGCCCCGGCCGGCGCGCACCGCGCCGCGCGGCTGATGCACGAACTCGCCGGCGGCGAGATTGTCGCGGGCTGCATCGACGCGTATCCGCAGAAACGCGAGCCGGTCCGCATCGCGTTGCGCCCGGGCCGTGTCAACGAACTCCTCGGCACAACGCTGTCGCCTGCCGAAATGAAGGCGCTGCTCGAATCGATCGAGTTGAGGGTCGAAGCGGCCGACGGCGGCTTGACGGCCACCGCGCCGTCGTTCCGCGTCGATCTGACGCGCGAGGTCGATCTCGCCGAGGAAATCGCGCGTCTGCACGGTTACGACAAGATCCGGCCGACGCTGCACATGGGCGTCGACGGCGAGAACCGGCCGTGGCGGCTGCGGGCATTTCTGGGCGCCGTCCGCCGTGAACTGGTCGGCATGGGCTTGACCGAGTTGAACACGCTGTCGTTCGTCGACGCACCGTCGCTGGCGGCGACGGGCGCCCCTGCGGGCCTCAAGCTGGCGAATCCGCTCAGCGAAGATTTGTCGACGATGCGCACCTCGCTGCTGCCGAGCCTGCTCAAGACACTGGCCTACAACCAGGCCAGGCACATCGGCGATGTGGAGGTGTTCGAGGCGCGGCGTGTTTATCTGCCGCAGGGCGCGGGGCGGTTGCCGGCCGAGCCGTACCGCCTGGGCCTGCTGTTGAGCGGCCGGCGAAACGAGCTTTCGTGGGCGTACGGCAAGGACGCGGCCGACTTTTTTGATCTGCGCGGCGTGGTCGAGCGGCTGCTTTCCGCGTTGCGCACGCCCGAAGCGCAGTGGCGCGCGCCGGCCGAATCGGGGCCGTTCTTACCGGGCGTCTGCGCGGAAATCCGGCTTGGCGAGACGAGGCTGGGAGTCGTCGGCAAGGTAAAGCCGGAGACGCTGGAATTCTTCGCGGCCAAGGGCGACGTGTTCGCCGGCGAACTGGATCTCGAACCGTTGGTGGCGCAGGCGCGCGCGACCAACGCCTATCGGCCGATCAGCAAATACCCGCCGGTGTTGCGCGACGTCGCGGTCCTGGTGGATTTTTCCGCGCCGGTGGACGAGATGGAAAAGACGATCGCCGAGGTCCATCCGGAGCGGATCACGGACGTGAAAACGTTCGACGTTTACACCGGAAAAGGCGTGGCCGAAGGCCGGAAAAGCGTTGCTTTTTCCATGCGTTTTCAGGATTTGTCTAAGAGCCTTTCTGACAAGGACGCAGACAAGCTGACGAAGCGAATCTTGCAAGCTCTGAGCGAGCGCTACGGCGCAATCCTCAGGGAGTAGTTGAAGAAGTCTACCTAACTCGCGAAAAACAAGGTAAAAAGAGCTTGCATTGAGCCGATTTTTTTGCTACAAGGCAACCGTTAAGCACAGGGGGGAAATCTGGCCATGACGAAAGCGGATTTGGTTGATTCCATTTACGAGCGGGTGGGTTTCTCGAAAAAAGAGTCAGCGAGGATCGTCGAAATGGTCTTCGACATCATCAAAGAAACGTTAGAAAAAGGTGAGAAGATCAAGATTTCGGGGTTTGGCAATTTCGTCGTGCGCGAGAAACGATCGCGCGTCGGCCGCAACCCGCAGACCGGCCAGGAAATCGAGATTTCGGCCCGCCGCGTTTTGACCTTCAAACCGAGCCAGGTGTTGCGGGGCACGCTGAAAAACGCATAACGCGATTTTTACAAGTTTGGGGCTGGTTTGGCGATGGCGATGAACGACCCCGGTCTCATCCCGAATAAGCTATATTTCAAGATCGGCGAGGTCAGCGAAATCACCGGGGTGAAACCCTACGTGCTCCGTTACTGGGAAACGGAATTCAACATCGTCAAGCCATCCAAGACCCGCACGAACCAGCGGCTGTACCGGCGCAAGGAAGTCGAACTGATCCTCGAAATCAAGCGCCTGCTCTACGATGAAAAATTCACGATCGCCGGCGCCAAGAAAGTCCTCGTCGAGCGCAGCCGCAAACGCGCCGAAACCGGTCGCCAGCAACTTGCGATGAACTTCAACCGCGAGGAGTTCTCGGAAATCCTCCAGAAGATCAAGAAGGACATCCTTGAGATCAAGAAAGCAGTTGAATCGTACCTCTAGTTCCGTTATACAAGAGCACGTTTACCGCCGGGGCGTAGCGCAGTTTGGTAGCGCACCTGAATGGGGTTCAGGGGGTCACAGGTTCAAATCCTGCCGCCCC
>CAZHPN010000258.1:0-6465 GCA_964534375.1 uncultured bacterium
CTTGGAAACCGGACTACCTGAAAAAGTTGCTCGGAATTTAGATGCGTTCGCCCTGTTGAGCCTTCGACTCGCCCTTGACTTCGCATTCGATGTGAGTATGATCCAACAACTTTGAATGTCCTTTTGCATTCAATCGCCCTCGCGCGCCGCGGCGGCATTCGGGCAGCGGCCGGCTGCGGCAGCGCGAAATCCAAGCGAGAGAGGGGGGTGGAGTCATCGATGACGGGAGTTCGAGTTCGCGAAGGCGAATCCTATGAAGGCGCGCTCAAGCGTTTCAAGAAGCAATGCGAGAAAGCGGGCATCTTGTCCGAAATCCGCAAGCGCGAGCACTACGAAAAGCCTTGCGTAAAACGCAAGAAGAAAGCGGCGTCCGCGCGCAAACGCCTGATGAAGAAGATGCGCAAACAGGAGCGAGCCGAAAAGTCTGGGTTCCTGATTCGATGAGTCTGCGGGGCGAACGTAGCCCCGCCCCCGTGAAGCGGGCGATCCTCGCGATCGACCGGACGAGTCCGAAAACACCACGGCGCGCCGCGCGGCCACGGTCGCCCGGCGCGCCGACTTTGCGTCAATAATACGCCGTGCCGCAACCCATCGATCTCGCAGTGCTGGCCGTCATCGCCCTTTTTACCGTCAAGGGTTTTTGGAAAGGTTTCTTCATCGAAGCGCTGACGTTCGCCGGCTACTTCGCGTCGTTGTTCGTGACGATGGGGGTCTACAAACAAACCGCCGCCATGGCCAACGAGCTGCTCGGTTCGAAATCGCCGTTGACGAGCATCGTCGTCTTCATCGCGCTGCTGCTGGGGGTGTCGTTCGCGTTTTCGATGGCCGGCCGGCTGTTGACCAAAGGCGTCGACGCGCTGAAACTATCCGGCGTGAACCGCGCGTTTGGCGGGGCGTTCGGCGCGGGAAAAGGCGCGTTTCTGTGCGGCGTGGTGCTTGCGGTGCTGACGGAAAAAGCCATTTTCCCCAGTTTGACGGCGGCGGTCGGCAAGTCGGCGTTGGCGCCGACGCTGGCCGACGGCGCCAACGAGTTGCTGAAGTTTTTGCGCCCGTGAAACCGGGGAAACCCGAATGAACGCGATTTCGGCCGGCCTGCACGTTCTTTACCGCGAATGGACGCTAATGACCGCTCATCCGCTCATATTCGCGTGCATTCGCGTGCATTCGTGGATAATTCAGTCCCTAAATTCGCGGTTAATTCAGTCATCTAAATTCGCAGTCATTAGCGGTTAGGCGCGGGGTTCGATGGCGAAGACGGGCATTATTCCCAATCAGACCGTGGAAGACATCCGCGCGCGGGCGGATATCGCGCAGATCGTCGGCGAAAGCGTCTCGCTCAAACGCATCGGCTCGCGGTTGGTCGGGCTGTGCCCGTTCCACAAGGATTCCAAGCCGAGTTTTTATGTCCAACCCGACCGCGGCGCCTTCAAATGCTTTGGCTGCGGCGTGGGCGGCGACGTGTTCCGTTTCGTGATGGAGACGCAGCGGCTGACGTTCCCGGACGCCGTGCGCTACCTGGCCGAACGCTACGGCATCGAGATCCCCGAGGCGACGGGGCCGGCGCGGCCGAAGGGGTTTCGCGACCGGCTGTTCGCCGCGAACGACGCCGGATTGTCATTTTTCCGCGAGATGCTTGCCCACCCGGAAATCGGCCAGCCGGCGCGCGACTATCTGCGCCAGCGCGGCACGCCCAAGGCGATGATCGACGCCTTCGAACTCGGTTTTGCGCCGGAATCGTGGGACAAACTGGCCAATGCGCTGGTGAAACGCGGCGTGGCGCTGGCCGACGCGGCGGCGGTCGGGCTGATCGCGGCGCGCGAGAAAGGCGACGGCTACTACGATCGCTTTCGCAATCGGCTGATGTTCCCGGTGCGCAACGCGACCGGCAAGGTCTGCGCGTTTTCCGGCCGCCTGCTCGCCGGCGACGGGCCGAAATATGTCAACTCGCCGGAAAGCGAGATTTATTCCAAAAGCCGCACCTTCTTCGCGCTGCATTTGGCGAAAGACGCGATCCACAAGCGCGACGTCGCGCTGGTTTGCGAGGGCAATTTCGACGTGCTGACGCTGCACCAGCATGGGCTGACCAACGCCGTGGCGGCGCTCGGCACGGCTTTCACCGAAACGCATGCGGCGCTGTTGGAACAACACACGAAAAATGTTGTCTTTCTCTTTGACGGCGACGAAGCCGGGCAAAAGGCGACGGCCAAAATGCTCGAATTCTACCTGCATCGCGACTATCTGCCGAAGGCCGCCGCGCTGCCGTCGAACGAGGACCCCGACAGTTTTTTGAAAACCCACGGGCCGGAAGAGGTCGAAAAACTGGCGGCGGCGGCGCCCTCGTTGCTCGATTTCGTCGTCGACCGCCTCTTCGCCCAGGAGGCCGCCGGCGAGGAAGGCCGGGCCCGAGCGATCGACGCCGCCTGCGCTCTCGCTGCTCGCATGACATCGCCTATCCGCCGGGGATTGCTGGCGAAATCGCTCGCGGCGCGCACCGGTCTGGCCGAAGAAACCGTGCTCCAGCAGATCGACCGCGGCCACCGGGGATCGCGGGCTCCGCGCGTCGCGCCGGTCGCGCAAAAGGCCGAACGGCTGCTGCCGCCGGCGGCGCGCGACGTGTTGGCAATACTTTTGCATTATCCAGGGGTTAAGCGGGGGTTGGATATGGACGCCGTGCTCCTCGCCCTGCCCGACGGGCCCTATCGTCTGCTGGCCGAGCGGATCGCCGCCGCGCCGGCCGAGCGGCAGACGATCGCGGCGGAGACGTTGATCCAGCCGGATGACGATCCGGCTCTGCAGGACCTGGCCGGCGAGATGTTATTTTCGACGCCGCCGTGCGAACCGAAAGCCGCGGCGAAGATGCTGGCGGAAACGGTGAAGGACCTCGATCGGCGGAAATTGCAGGCGGAGTTCGAGTCGGTGAAAACGGAGATGGACGCCGCCGTGGCGCGCGGCGACGAGGGCCGCGCGGACGAGCTGCGCATTCGGTTATTCGCCTTGCGGAAAGAGCTGAAAGAGATTAGACTTTAGGGCCTTTCGCGGAGGGAAAGCTCGATGGGTAAAGAAGAAGAAGTCAAAGAACTCAAGCAACTTATCGCCATCGGCAAGGACCGGGGGTTTCTCACCTACGACGAGGTCAACAACCTCCTGCCGACGAACGTATTCAGCAGCGAGCAAATCGACGATGTGATGATCATGTTCAACGACATGGACATCGAGGTGGTCGACAGCGAAGAAGAGTTCCGCGAGAAGAAAGACAAACGTCGCGAGGAAGAGGAAGAAGAGGAAGTCGTCGACGCCAGCGCGATCGGCAAGACGAACGATCCGGTGCGCATGTACCTGCGCGAAATGGGCGCGGTCAGTCTGCTGACCCGCGAAGGCGAAGTCGAGATCGCCAAGCGCATCGAAAAGGGCAATCAGGAAGTGCTCAAGGCGGTGATGGGCACCTCGTTCACGTCGAAGGTCATCGACGAGATTCAGCAAAAGCTGATCAACGGCGAAATGAAGATGCGCGACGTCATCAAGACCTTCGAAGACGACGAAGGCCAGCCGCTCATCGTCGACGAAAGCGAGCACCTGGACATCGTGCTCAAGAGCATGACCCGCCTGCGCGATCTGGAAGACCGGATCCTGCGCGATATGAGCCAGTTGTCCAGCAAGAAAATGGACAAACGCGAGCGTTTGGTCGTCAAGCGCCGGCTCGAACGCAACCGCAAGACGATCCTCGTCTTGCTCGAAGACATCAACCTGAATACGCCGACGATCGACATGGTCATCGAGCGCCTCAAGGAACACGATTGGCGCGCCCGCCACGCCGAATCGGGCGTGCAGTCGATCGCCCGCGAACTGAAGGTCACGGCGAAAAACCTGCGGACGATGGTGCGCCGCGCGACCAAGCCCAAGGATTTCGTCGCCGAATGCGCCGGCAACAAGGTGCGCATCGACGTCGCCAAGGCGAAGAGTTGCATCGAGCGCGTGGTTAAGGCCGACGCGACGATCAAGGAAATCGAGAAGACCGTCGAATGCCGCGCTGCCGAACTGCGCTCGCTCGTCACGACGATCAACACCGGCCAGACCCTGGCCAAACAGGCGAAGAAGGAGTTGATCGAGGCCAACCTGCGCCTGGTGGTTTCGATCGCCAAAAAATACACCAACCGCGGTCTGCAATTCCTCGATCTGATTCAGGAAGGCAACATCGGCTTGATGAAGGCCGTCGACAAGTTCGAGTACAAACGCGGCTACAAGTTTTCCACGTACGCGACGTGGTGGATCCGCCAAGCGATCACCCGCGCGATCGCCGATCAGGCGCGGACGATCCGCATCCCCGTGCACATGATCGAGACGATCAACAAGCTGATCCGCACCAGCCGCTATCTCGTGCAGGAAATCGGCCGCGAGCCGACGCCCGAGGAAATCGCGGAAAAAATGGATATGCCGCTCGAAAAGGTGCGCAAAGTCCTGAAAATCGCCAAGGAGCCGATCAGCCTCGAAACACCGATCGGCGAAGAGGAAGACAGCCACCTGGGCGATTTCATCGAGGACAAAAAGATCATGTCGCCCTCCGACGCCGTGGTCTGCATGAACCTCGCCGACCAGACCCGACGCGTCCTCGCCACGCTCACGCCGCGCGAGGAAAAGGTGCTGCGGATGCGCTTCGGCATCGGCGAACAGAGCGACCACACCCTCGAAGAAGTCGGCCAGGATTTCGACGTCACCCGCGAACGCATCCGGCAGATCGAGGCCAAGGCCCTGCGCAAGCTGCGTCATCCGAGCCGCGCCCGCAAACTGCGGAGCTTCCTGGAATAGGCATTCTTGCCAACGGACTCGCGGCGTCCTTGCGCCTTCCCCGCCTCGGCAATCGACTCTTGGGGTTTTCCGAACGACAGCCGCAGGTTTCGCCTAATGGATCGCCAACTCTCGCATGCGTACATTGCGAACAATCAAGGTGTTGGCCGGTTTCGAGGGACTCTGTCCAGCACCATTAATGGAATGTTTCGGAAGCATCGGATAAGTGGGCGGCGCCGCGACGCGGTTTGAGCGGCTGAGCGCGCGCCCGCTTGACCCGCAAAACCGGGACGGCGGCTTCCGGCAAAGCTACAACGTATTGAAAACTTACGGTTTTCCAGGAGGGAATGGAAAATGGCAACGACGGCAGTGCACGCGGCGACCCCGCTACGATTTCCACTCGACGATTTCGCCCGAACCGCGGCGTTGGTAATCAGCGTGATGGCCTTCGCCCTCTTCGGCTCCACTCGCACGGTCAACCGCGCCGGCGCGACCCAACCGCTCGGGCCCGGCTGGTCACCGCCGCCGCTGCCCGCGCTTGGCGCGCTCGGTTTCGGCTCCGTGTCCGAACCGCGCGATTGCGACGCGTCATCGATGCGCGACGGCGGCGAATGCCTGAACTCGGACACGGCCATCGCCTTCGTCTCGCCCGGCAAACCCGAAGCGCGCGGGCCCGCAACGTTGTCCGCACGGTCGTCGGACCGCGGGTTCGCCGCGCCGCCGGTCGCCTCGCCCGACGGCTCCAACGCGGCGCTTCCCACGCCCGCGAGAAGCCTTGCCGCGTCGGACATCAAGGCGACGATCAACGCGCATCTGGGCCGCGTCAAATTCTGCTTCGCCCAGCAGCCGGATGCCGCCGGCGTAGCCACCATTCAATTCGTCGCCAATCCCGAGGGCGGCGCGGTCACCGACGTCCGCCTCATGCAATCGACGATTGGCAGCGCCGACGTCGAACAATGCCTGTTGCGCCACGTGTCGGCATTCCGGTTTCCGTCATTCGAAGGCGCCGCGAAAACCATCACGGTGCCGTTTCGCATGAATCCGTAGGCGCGCCGCCAGCCCGCGCCGCCTAAGAAAAAAGGCGGCCAGGAGAGCCGCCGAGCGGAAACCCATGTCTTAATTTTCTAGCAGCCGCAGCCTCCCGTCGCGCCGCCCGAATTGGCGCCCTGTCCGCCTGTCGGCGAGACGTCGTCGTCGGGCAAACCGTTGTCATTGTCGTCGTCGTTATTGTCGTTGTCGTCATCGCCGCCAGGCGACGCGTCGTCGTCATCATCGGGCGACGCATCATCATCCGGCGACGCGTCGTCGTCCGGCGAACTGTCATCGTCCGCAGCGGAATCGTCGTCACCCGGCGACGAGTCGTTGTCATCATCATCGTCGTCAGGCGACGCGTCGTCGTCATCGTCGGGCGACGCATCATCATCCGGCGACGCGTCGTCGTCCGGCGAACTGTCATCGTCCGCAGCGGAATCGTCGTCACCCGGCGACGAGTCGTTGTCATCATCATCGTCGTCAGGCGACGCGTCGTCGTCATCGTCGTCGTCCGCCGACGTATCGTTATCGTTGTCGTCGTTGTCGTTGTCGTCGTTGTCGTCGTTGTCGTTGTCGTCGTTATCGTTGTCGTCGTTGTCGTTGTCGTCGTTGTCGTTGTCGTCGTTGTCGTTGTCGTCGTTGTCGTTGTCG
>CAZHPN010000259.1:0-6417 GCA_964534375.1 uncultured bacterium
CCAGTAGAGGTTGTGGTGGCGGTCGCTTCGCGGCACAACGGCGCTTAGGCTCGATGGATTGGCAGGCAATTTTCTTTTTTGCCGCCGAGCTAGCGTTGCCAGCCATCTCTGCGGCGGTATACCCGGGCGGGATCCCCGTCTTCGGCAGAATGAAGCCGCGGTTGACTTTGTTTCCGCCCGGGGGTGAAATCTGCTCCGGGAACAGACATTCCGAGAGTCATGGGAAAAACGTTTGCGTCGGGAAAGGCAGGCCGGAAATGAGAAGGGGCGACTTGCGGTCGGCGGTCCTCGCGCAGGTCGAGTTGCGGACACGCGCTGCACTACCAGGCCGGAAACAATGGACGATTCCCGATCTGCCCGCGCTGCCGTCGCACAGCTTCTTGCTCATTCGTGTGGACCAGGAAAGTTGAGAACGAAAGCCGCCATTCGCAGAGTGGTCCATGTCCCAGCGGGATCGCCAAGCCGGCCGGGGTGCACATGAAAACCTTGGCGCGGGTCGGTTTCGTAGTCTTCGCCTTCCTCCTGCTCCTGGGGCTTGCGTGCGGCGGCGGCGCCAAACACACAGACGACAACGATGCGTCGCCGGCCGACGATGACGACAATGACGATGATGACAATGACAATGACAACGATGACGACAACAACAATAACGACGGCGACAACAATGACGACAACGGCGACAACGACGCCTCGCCCGACGATGATGACGACAATGACGACGATTTGGCATGGGAGGCAACGGTTTCGCTGGAAGGCGTTTGGGGAAGCTCGGTTTCGGACGCGTTCGCCGTAGGCGACAGCCGCACGATATTGCATTACGGCAGGGCGTGATTTTGCGGCGGGCGCCAGCGGACCAGGCGCGAGTTAAGTCGCGTGTCCGGCATTCTCCCGGACAGCCCGTGCGGCGCGGAGGGGCGGGAAATTTCGGGAACCGAGATTTTAGGGTGGGCTCTGCGCGATCGGAAACGAGCGCAATTCGGCGCTTTCCAGAGCGTTGCGGGTCTTATTCTAGCGCCGATAGGGGTCGTGCCTCGGGGCGGCGAAGCCCAATTCGTTGACGCAGGCCCGCGCGTGGTGTGGCGCCGGATCGGCTCTCGCGCTCACGGCGGATTTGCGGCCTCCTCGTCAGACGCCGATTCTTTGACCTTCGGTTCTTTGCCGCCAGCCTTGTCGCCGGCGCCGGTCGGCGGATGGAGCGCCAACAGCGGATTGCTCGGCGGCGGCGCGATCGAGCGGCAGCGCCACGGCGCGCCGTCGGTCGTGCATTCGATCGCGCCGTCCAGATCGGTGCGCCAGATCGTGGCGCCGGCGGCGCGCCAGCGGGCGATGATTTCGGCCCGCGGCAGGCGGTACTGGTTTTGGAAGCCGACGGGAACCAGCGCGTATGCGGCGTGCGTCGCGTCGACGAAATCCTCCTGGCTGCTGGTGTTCGAGCCGTGATGGCCGACCTGCGCGATTTCGGCGCGCAAATCGCGGCCGCTGGCGAGCAGCGAATCCTCGGCGTAACTTTCCATATCGGCGGTGACCAGCGCCGTGCGCCCGCGCCAGGATAGCCGCAGCCCCAGCGCGAGGTCGTTCGGCTCCCAGGCCAGGGGCGGATCGGCCGGCGGATTGAGCGGCTCGATGCGCAGGCCGTTCCAGTCGAACGGCGGGTCGGCGCGCGACAGCCGCCGCACGGGGATGCCGCGTTCGCGCGCGCGGGCGAGCAGCCCGAGCCACGGCCCCATTTCGCGAAAGGCGCGCGGCAGGTCGATGGTCCAGAATTCGCCGACCGAGAACCGCTCGACGACCGGAAACAGACCTTCGTAGTGGTCCGGGTGCGGATGGCTGCACGCGACGGCGTCGAGGCGGCGGATGCCGCGCGCCGCCAAGAACGGCGCGGTCGTGCGGCCGTTCGGGTCGGGGCCGCCGTCGATCAGCAGCGTCTTGCCGCCGGGGGCCTGCAGGAGGACGGACAAACCCTGGCCGACATCGAGCATCGTGAACGTGAACTCTTGTTGGCGCCGCGCCAGCCATGCCGAGCCGAACGGCAGCGCGATGAGGACCGCGAGGCCGGCGGCGGCGACGCGCCGCACCGCGGGCCGGCCGAGATACGGGACGGCGATGAACAACGCGACATAAAGAATCAACTCCGGCCACGTCGGGCGGCCGAGCAACACCATCTTCAGGCCCAGGCGTTCGAGCAGCAGCACGGCGCCGAAGACCTGGTCCATCGCGATTTCGGTGACGCGCCAGCACAGATGCGCCGCGGCCGGGCTGACGAAGCACGCGACGCAGCCGAATAACAGAAACGGAATCGCTGCGACGCTGAACAGCGGGATAGCCGCGTAATTGGCAAGCGGCGCGGCGGTGGCGAGCAGGCCGTAATGCCAGAGGCTGACGGGCGCCGTCGCCAGCCACGCGGCCAGCGAGACCGCCAGGCTTGTCAGGAACCAGCGGCGCACAAGGTCGAGCCAGCGGTTGGTCGGCAGCGGCGTGGCGGATATGCCGAGTCGGCCGAAACGCGCCGCGACGCCGCGCCAGTGGATGATCCCCCCGACCGCCGCGAAACTGAACTGGAAGCCCGGCGACCACAGCGCGCCCGGGTCGTAGAGCAGCACGAGAATCGCCGCCGCGGCCAGGCTGATCAGCGGGTCGCGCCGGCGGCCGATATACAGCGAAAACAGCAGCACGAGGTACATGATGCAGGCGCGCGACACGCTCGTCGCGCCGCCCGCCAGCCACGCGTAACCGATGGCCGCCGGCGCCGCCGCCGCGGCCGCCCAGCGCCACGGCCGCAGCCGCGCGGCCAACCGCGGCGAACGCGTCAAGGCGAACCAGACCGCGGCGTAAATCAGGCCGGCGACGGCGCCGATGTGCAGGCCGGCGATCACCAGCACGTGAATCACGCCGGCCTCGTAAAAGGCGTCGTGGACGACCTGGTCGTTGCGCGATTGATCGCCGAGCGCCAGGCAGCGCACCAGCCACGGCTGCCAACCGGGGCCGGAATCCGCCGCCGCGGCGATGCGCGCGCGGATTTTCTCGACGATCGCGGCCGGCCCAAACGGCGCCGGCTCGACGATGGCGATGCGCCGCGGACTCGTCGCCCGGCCCTGCAGCAGCACGCCCTGCGTGACCGACTCCCAACTCGGGTCGTAGGCGCCGGGCGTCCGATTGGCGGCGACGTATTGCAGGGTGGATTTGACGCGAAGGGTCGCCCCCTTGCCGAAGGCGGGCATGCCGCGGCCGGCCCGGAGCCGGATTTTGCCGGCCGTGCGCGTCCATTCGTCGTCGGGGAGGATGACCTTCTGCGCGTCGAGCACGAACGTGCTGCGGCCGTCCGCGTGCCGCGCGGGCCCCTCGATCACGGTTCCTTCCAACAGCACGGGTTTGCCGCCGATCCAGTTTGATAAGTGGTTCGGCGGCAGGCTCGGATGGCAAATCGCCCCGATCCGCGCCAGGCCCAGGAGCAGAAAAAACAGGCCGAGCGCCGCGTGCCGCGCCGCGAGGCCGCGGCGCCACAGCGCCCAGAGCAGGCCGCCCGTCGCCGCCGCGAGCGCGAGGTAAATCGGCGCCGGCGGGGGCGTCAAGGTGCGGCCGAGCCACAGGCCGGCCATCAACGCCAGCGCGGCCGTCAGCAGCGGCCGGTTACGCATGATCGTGCAAGTGGGAGTGAATCGCCTGCGCCAGTTCCGGCCCGATGCCCGGCGCTTCGGCGAGCTCGGCGACCGCCGCCTCGCGCACGCGCTTGAGGCTGCCGAAATGCTTCAGGAGGTTTTTTTTCTTTTCCGGCCCGACGCCGGGGATCTCGTCGAGTTCGCTGGCGGTGAATTTCTTCGCGCGCAGCAGGCGATGATAGGCGATCGCGAAGCGGTGCGCCTCGTCGCGGATGCGTTGCAGCAGGTGCAGCGCGTGGCTTTCGGCGCGGAACGTGACGGCGTTCTTGCGGCCCGGCAGATACACCTTGTCCTTCGCGGCAACCTCGCCGGGCGCAAGGTCCTTGATCTTGGTGATCGCCGCGACGGGCAGGCCGGTCGGGCACACGTCGTCGAGGACGGCCATCGCCGCGTGCAGTTGGCCGCGTCCGCCGTCGACGAGCAGCAGGTCCGGCAGATCGCTCTCGCGCACGCCGCGCGTCAGCCGCCGCGTCAACGCCTCGCGCATCATCCCCACGTCGTCGGACTCTTCCTTGAGGCGAATGCGATAGCGCCGATAGCCGCTTTTGTCCGGCTCGCCCTGCGTGAAGCGCACCTGCGACGCGACCGCCTGCTTGCCGTGCACGTTGGAAATGTCGAAGCACTCGATGACCTCCGGCGCGCTCGGCAGTTGCAGCTTGTCCTGCAAATCGGCGAGCACGTCGGCCGCGGCGAGCAGCGAACTGCGCCGCGCCTCGAAATGCCGGCGCGCGTTCGCCTCGGCGATCTCGACGAGGTCGCGCCCTTCGCCGCGCTGCGCGACGCGCACCTCGACCTTGCGGCCGGCGAGGTCGCCGAGCCAGTCGGCCAGCGGCTCGCTGCCGCCCTCGGGCTCGACGGGCAGCAGCACCTGCGCCGGCACGACGTTGTCGCCCGTGTAGTAAACGCCGATCAATTGCCGCAACGCCTGCGCGTCGTCGTCTTCGATGTTCTTGAACGGGTAGACGCGCTGGCCGACGATCGCGCCGCTGCGCACGAAGACCTGCGCGATGACCAGCGCGGCGCCGGCGCGGTGCAGGCCGTAGACGTCGCGGTCGCCGCGGCCGTGGGCCTGCGCGTGCTGCTTCTCCAGCGTCCGCTCGATCGCCTGGATGCGATCGCGCAGCCGGCCGGCGGCCTCGAATTCGAGCGCGGCGGATTGGTCCGCCATTTGCTCGCGCAGCGACGGCAGCAGATCCTGCAGGCGGCCGGCGAAAAACAGTTTCACTTCGTCGACGAGCGCCGCGTATTGCGGGCCGTCAATGTACCCGACGCACGGCGCGTAACAGCGGCGGATTTGATATTGGAGGCACGGCCGCTGGCGCGAGGCGAAATTCGCGTCCTCGCATTTGCGCAGCATGAAGGCGCTGTCGATGAAGCGCAGCGTCTCGCGGGCGGCGCGGGCGTCGGAGAACGGCCCGAAGTAAAAGCTGCCGTCGCGTTTGGCCTTGCGCGCGACGTAGAGGCGCGGAAACGGATGGTTCATCCCGAGCCGCAGGCTGATGAAGCGCTTGTCGTCGCGCAGGCGGACGTTGTACCGCGGGAAATATTTTTTGATCAGCGTCGCTTCGAGGATCAGCGCTTCTTTTTCGGAGCCGACGACGATCCAATCGAGGTCGGCGATGTGCCGCAGCAGCAACTGCGTTTTGGGATCTTTTTCCTCGATGCGCTGGAAATATTGCCGGACGCGATGGCGCAGCGCCTTCGCCTTGCCGACGTAGATCACGCGGCCGGTCGCGTCCTTCCACAGATACACGCCCGGATCGAGCGGCGTATCGTCGATTTTCTTTTGCAGCGTTTCGTCGGGCGTCATTCGCGATGGGGAATCACGCAGACGAAAACGAGCGTCGCCGGCCCGGTGTTGCGAATCTGGTGCTCGTTGTTCGGCGCCAGAAACGCGACGTGGCCCGGCTCCACGGCCTTCGTCGCGCCTTCATCGATGATTTCGCCGCGGCCGGCATGGATGAAAATCTCGTGCTCGAAGTCGTGCCGATGAAGCGGCGTATGGCCGCCCGGCGCGACCTCGAACACCCGCATGACAAAGTTCTTCGCGCCCTGCGCCGGCCCGATGACGACGCGCATCGTCACGCCTTCCGCGCCCGGCATTCCCATTTCGACGGCTTCGATCTCGCCGCAGGCCTTGATGTGCATGGCTCGCCCCTCCCGTGGGTTTGCGGCGAGATCATAGCAACGGTCTGGCGGAAATCCAATCGCTCTCGGCATTCTGTTGCGCGGGGATAATTCTGCAACAACCGAAGGCGCAATCGTTGCTTCTTTCCTTGCGGTCGGCGCCTGCTCCGAGCGAAGTCGAGGGGCGTCTTTGCGGTGAAAAATTCCCCGCCGGCGCCTCCCGCAATTTGCAAGCCGAAATTTGGTCGCGGCTTTGCCGCGCGGCGGCCTCGCGGCGCCTCTTGCGCCGCGCGCCGGCCGCGATAAGATCGCGCTGCGTGGCGGCGCCAAACGCACTCGACCCGACTTGGGAGGTTCTGCGTGAAATCGAACGCGAAAATTTATTATCTGCTGGGCATCGGCGTCTTTTTGTTTCTCGGCGCGCTCGCTCGCTTGCGCGGCGAGGGCGCGTATTTCACGTTTCTCCTCGCGTACATTTTGACGCTGCTCGTGTTTCAGCGCGCTTGGGCCGCGATTCAGGACGGCTCGGCCACGATGACGCCGGGCAAAGCCGTCGGCTATTCGTTCATACCGGTCTTCAATTTTTATTGGCTGTTCCTGGTGATGAGCGGTTTTGCGCAAGACCACAACGCGC
>CAZHPN010000260.1:0-6345 GCA_964534375.1 uncultured bacterium
TGATTGACCCTCTGACGCAAATAGCGGCTCAATGCGCGACTCGTCGCGCAGACCTCTCCCCGGAAATTTCGGTTCCCGAAATTTCCCGCCCCTCCACGACGCAGGGAGGGGCAGGCAGGCGCCGCATCGACACGCGGACCAGCGTTGAAGAAAAGATGCCTCGTCCGCTGTTTCACCAAGGCGAAGGCGAAATTGCGGGCCGTGGGCGTCTCTCCGAATCCCGGGTTCGAAAAGGGGTTCTGTCGCCCCTCCCTGTTTCGGGGAGGGGCGCGGCCACGCCGGGCGTGGCCCGGGGAGAGGTCCATCCGAAACGACAATTATCGAGCTGCCATTTTTGCAAGAGGCTCCAAAGACGATGGCCTGAAATTGGAACAACGAGGCGATTAAGCAGGCAGGCGAATAGAGGCCCCATCGAGACTGTCGATTATCTCGGATTGATCGGTTTTTTGGTAACCCCCGCACAATGGCAAATGGCGAATGGCGAACGGCGAATGCAGAATTGCCGACGCCGCCCGAAATTCTCCATTCATTATTGGCCATTCTACATTCCGGTTTGCGCTGCCCAAAAACTTTGAGTTCGTAGCGATCGGTGGTCGGCGGGCGGCGGTGGTGTAATTTATCGATAGTCTCAATAGGACCTATACGACCCATAGGACCTATAGGATTTACAGGACATCGCCGGCAATTGCGGGACTCCCATGCTTCCCATAATTCCCATAACGCCCATAGCGCCTGGCGCTTTTCGCAGCTTCGTTCGTCTGGCGCCGGCGCGGGCGCCCATTGACCCCGCCGGCTTCCCGACGGATAGTGCGCCATCCGGAGCGGCTGGGGCGACCGCCGGCGATTGGCGACAATCGCGGGAGGAAAGTCCGGGCGCCGCAGGGCAGGACGCCTGCTAACGGCAGGCGGGGGCGACCCCAGGGAAAGCGCCACAGAAAAGACACAGCCGATGGCCCGCAAGGGCTCAGGCGAAGGTGAAATGGTGCGGCAAGAGCGCACCCACGACAGCCGGGGAACCGGCGGTGCGGCAAGCCCCGTCCGGCGCAAGGCCGAATGAACGCGTTCGAGGACGGCCCGTCCGAGCGTTCGCAGAGCTGCTGGAGGCGGCGGGCAACCGTCGTCCTAGAGGAATGGCCGCCGCCCCGCGAATCCCGTGCGAGTCGGGACCGCGGGCGCACAAAACCCGGCTTACAAGGCCGCTCCGGATCTCGCATTTCGGGCCGCGCCGGCCGTGAGGCCGATGGGCGCCGCGGGCGCGCGGTTGGGCGCAACGTTTTGCGTTCGGCGGGTGTCCTACCGCAAAGGCGCCGGCGTCGCTTGTCGCCGGTCGGCGCGGACGCTACATTCTGAGCGGGAACAGGAAGAAACATGACGAGCATTGCGAAACGAATTCTGATTCTGATGATGCTGCTGGCGTTCGCCGCGGCGTGCGCGACGACCGGCCAGACCGCCGGCGGCGCAGCGTCGAAACCCGCGAAACAGCCGGCCCGGTCCGCCGAGGAAGAAGCGCGCGTGCTGTATCACGTCTCGCAGGGCTATCTCGCGTTGCAGAACGGCAACGGCGCGCTGGCGCTCGAGCATTTCGCGCAACTCGAATCGCTGGGCTATGAATCGGCGGAAATTTACCGGCTCAAGGCCGTGATCCTGCTGCAAGGCGGGGCCATCGATCGCGCGATGGACGAACTGAACAAGTCGCTCAAGCTCGACCCGTCCAACGTCGATACGCTCGGCTTGAAAGCCGGCGTGCTCGCCGCCAAGGGCGAGCCGAAGGAAGCGCTGGCGCTCTACGGCCAGATTTTGAAACTGGACCCGGCGAACGAAAACGCCGCGCTGTTCGCCGCCGGCATCTGCGAGGAAATGAACCAGCCGAAAAAGGCGCGCGAAACGCTGGAAAAGTTTCTCAAGAAAAACCCCGATGCGCCGATGATCCTGTTCGAGCTGGGGCGGCTGCACCTGGTCGCCAGCGAATACGCGCCGGCGAAGGCCAATTTTCAACGCGTGATCGAACTCGCCCCCGACAACGCCAAGGGCTGGGTCGGCCTCGGCTTCGCCTACGAGGGCCTCGGCGACCGGCCGCACGCCATCGAAGCCTACCAGCAGGCGATCAAGCTCAACCCGAACGACCGGCTGCTGCGGCGGCAACTGTTCAACCTCTACCTGCGCACCAACAACACCGACGCGGCGATGGCCGAGACGAGCAAGCTCGAAATCCTCGGCGGCGGCGCGAGCGAAACGCAGATCATGCGCGGCGTCGTGTACTACCAGCAGGGGAAAACGGCCGAGGCGCTGGCCGAATTCAAGATGGCGCTCGAACGCGAGCCCGACAACCAGCGCGCGCGGCTGCTGGCGGCGTCGGCGCTGGCCCGGCTCAACAAGCTCACCGAGGCGCTCGACCTCTACCGCAAGGTTCCGCGCGACAACGATTACTTCATCGAAGCGCGGTTGAGCGCGGCATATTTGCTGATGCGCCTGAACAAGAACGAGGACGCGCTGGTCGAATTGGATCTGCTCGCCCGCGATTTCCCCGACGACCTCGAACTGCTGCGCACCCGCGCCTCCGTGCTGTCGGCGATGGGCCGCAACGAGCAGGCCGAGGAAACGCTGAAAAAGGCGCTGAAGGTCAATCCGGACGACGCGGATTTGAACTACACGCTGGCGATCCTCTACGAAAAGACCAACCGCTGGAAACAGGCCGTCGCGCTCATGGAAGATCGGATCAAGAAGGAGCCGACCGACTCCGACGCGCTCAATTTCATCGGCTACACCCTCGCCGACCATCACTCCGACCTGCCCCGCGCCGAGCAGACGCTCGCCCGCGCCGTCGAACTCAAGCCCAACAGCGGCCACATCATCGACTCGTACGGCTGGGTGCTCTTCCAAATGGGCAAGTACGACGCGGCGCTGCAGCAACTCACGCGCGCGCTGGACCTCGAACCGTCCGAAGCCGTGATCGCCGAGCACATCGGCGACGTCTGGCGCGCCAAAGGCGACGCCGCGAAGGCCCGCGAATTCTGGCAAAAAGCCATGACCCTCAACCCCGATCCGGAGACCGTTGTGCGGTTGAACGAGAAACTGGGTGCGAAGTAGCCCGCTGCGGCGGGCCGTCTGGCTGCTGGTCGCGCTGGCCGGCTGTGTGTCCGTCGCGCCGCGTCCGCCCTTCCCCGAACTGACGACGCAGGAAGTCGCGCGGCTGCTCGCCGCCCCGCTGGCGAGCGTGCGCACCATGCAGGCCGGCGGCGTGCTCTGGCTGACCGACGACGGCCGGCTGACGATCGCCGAGATCCTGCTCGTGCTCGACGCCGACCAGGGCTTGCGGCTCGACGCGCTCGCGCCGTTCGGTTTCCCGCTTTACACGCTGGCCATCGGCCGCGACGAGATCGCCATGCACGACCATCGCGAGCGCATCGCCTGGGTCGGCCCGGCGACCGCGGCCGTCGTGAAACGGCTGCTGCAGTTTGAAATCGAGCCGGCGCTGCTGCTGCAGGCCGCGGCCGGCGGGATACGGCGCGACGAACCGCCGTGGCGGCCCGTGCGGTCTTCCCAAGCGACGGAAAAGAACTTAGATTATTATCAATCCGCGGATTGGCGGGTGGGAGTCGACCCGGAAAAACGGCGCCCGGCATTCCTGGAAATTCAACAGGCGGAAACGTTGCGGATTGCGTGGCGCGATCCGCAGAAGATCGGCGGCGCGTCCGTCGCCCGGCGCATCGAAATCGAGCGGCCGCAAACGAAGCAGTCGTTGGTTTTGAAGCTGACCGACGTGCGGATCAACGAACCGGTCGACCGCGCGCTGCTCCGGCCGCCCGTTCCCGAGGGCTGGCGCGTGCGGCGGCTCGGCGATCTCGGTCAGATCGAGGAGTGACATGAAATCGCAGAAACCGTTGGGCGAAATCCTGATCGAGGCGGGCCTGATCAACTCCACCCACCTGAAATCGGCGCTCGCCGCGCAAACGCGATGGGGCGGCCGGCTCGGCGAGCATCTGTTGAAGGCGTCGCTGATCACCGAGTCCCAGTTGCTCGACGCCCTGGCCCACCAATTGGGCGTCGCCAAGATCAATTTCGAGAAGAGCCACGTGTTTCTCGAAGCGCTGCAGACGCTCTCGCGCGCCGTGTGCCTCAAGCACAAGGTCGTGCCCGTCGCCGTGAAGAACGACGCCGGCCGCCGCAAGCTGTTGCTGGCGATGGCCGATCCGACCAATTTCACCGCCATCCAGGAGGTCGAGTTTCTTTCCGGCCACGGCGTCGTCACCGCGCTGGCGCTCGAAAAAGACATCCTGCGCGTCATCGATTACTGCTATCACGCGAGCGGCCTGCGCGAGAGCCGCGGCTTGCCGTCCGACGCGCCGCAGGTCGAAATCGCGGAGCACTCGTTTATCGGTTCCGACGACCAGGCGATCATCATCACGCAGGAAGGCGAAATTAAAGAAGACGACAAGCGCGGGTACGACCGCGCCTTGCGCGCGCTCGTCGATCTGCTGATCGAGAAAAAAGTCTTCACCGGCGACGAATTTCGGACGCGCATCGACCGCCTGATCGAAGACGGCAAGGGTTGAGGCCCGCGCTGCTCGCCGTCGCCGATCTTCACGTTGATTTTCACACGCCGCGCGGCCCGGCCCGGGCGGTCGACGGCTTGTCGTTCGCGCTCGCCGCGGGCGAGATCGTCGGGCTGGTCGGCGAGTCCGGCTGCGGAAAATCGGCGACCGCCCTCGCCGTCATGCGCCTGCTGCCGCGCCGCGGCGTACGCGTGACCGGCCGCATCGAATGGCTCGGCCGCGACCTGTTGACCCTGCCCGAGCCGGCGCTGCGGCGCGTTCGCGGGCGCGAGATCGCGATGGTGTTTCAGGACCCGATGACGAGCCTGAACCCGGTGTTTCCGATCGGCGATCAACTCTCCGAGGCGTTCACGCGGCATCTCGGCCTGACCCGGCGGCAGGCGGCGGCGGCCGCGGCGGACGCCTTGGCGCGGGTGGGCGTCGCCAACCCGGCGGAACGGCTGCGGGCGTATCCGAACCAGCTTTCGGGCGGCTTGCGGCAGCGGGTGATGATCGCGATGGCGATGGCCGCGTCGCCGCAGCTTCTGATCGCCGACGAGCCGACGACGGCGCTGGATGTCACGACGCAGGCGCAGGTGCTGCGGCTGATCGACGAGCTGCGGCGGCAGACCGGCGCGGCGACGCTGCTGATCACGCACGACCTGGGCGTGGTGGCGGAGCTGTGCGAACGCGTCGTCGTGCTCTACGCCGGCCGCGCCGCGGAACTGGCGCCGGTCGCGCGGCTCTTCGCGGCGCCGCTGCACCCGTACACGCAAGGGCTGCTGCGCGCCGTCCGGCGGTTGGACGAAGGCGGCGTCGAAGCGGCGATTCCCGGCATGGTGGCGCCGGCGACGGATTATCCGCCAGGCTGCCGTTTTCATCCGCGCTGCCCATTCGCGATGGAGGTGTGCCGCACGGAACATCCGCCGCTGTTTCGCGTCGGCGAATCGGCCGCGGCGTGCTGGCTGCACCGGGACGCGGCGGCCTGACGATCCGGCGGGCCGCTGTCGCTTGCCCCGCCGGGTGGCCGTGGAGTTGAACCTCGACTTTTTGGCGAGCGGCGTATCGGAATCGGCAAATCTCGTCGGGCGCCTTGCTGATGATGAACTTGGCACGTTCGAGGATGCCTGAAATCGGCGGCGTACGATTGATTCCGGCCGTCAAAGTGACTGGTTGTGACCGGTTTGCCGGTAGTTCCCAAGAAGGAAAACTATAGGAGCACCGGCAAACCAGTCACAACCAGTCACCGGCGGTCAAACCCGGCCGGAAGTTTTCTTGGCGCCCCCCGGCAAAACTTTCAATCCGCGGGCGGCGCGGCTTTCTTGTAGAAAAAGACGATCGTCAGGCAATGGTATTCGTTGTCGCTCGATTGCTGCACGACGCGGTCGACGATTTCGAGGTCCGGGTTGGCGTTGATCCAGCGCGTAATGATCTCGCCCAGTTCCTCGCGTTCCTTCGCTTTGGTCGCCGTAAATACTTTGACGCCATTGAACGGGCTCATACTGCCTCCCAATTTGCCCCGAATAAGATTTTTCGTTGTCCGGGTCAGTCCGGAGAAATAAGTGTACAACTTTGAACGTTTGCTGACAAGCCCGGCGCCGAAATTGGCTCATAACCTATTGTAATGACTTTGCATCGCCGAATGGACCGCCGAACCGATGAACTTTCGCCCGCGAAAAAGCGCACGTTTTTGCGGAACGGGAAACGAGGCGAATCTCCGGCCGCGCGTGGCGCGCACGAGGAATTCGGGATCCGGGATCCGGGATCCGGGATCCGGGTTCCGGGTTCCGGGTTCCGGGATCCGGGATCCGGG
>CAZHPN010000261.1:0-6268 GCA_964534375.1 uncultured bacterium
GGCGAGATCGCCTTCGCCGTGGTGAAACAACACCGGATGCCTTTTCTTCAACGCCGGTCCGCCTGCCAATGCGGCGCCTGCCTGCCCCTCCCTGTGTCGGGGAGGGGCAGGAAATTTCGGCGGAAGCCGAAATTTCCGGGGAGAGGTCTGTGCGACCAACAATGAGCGCAATTCTGCGCCATTTGAAGCATCGCCGCACTTAATCCTAAAGCCCATGGCCGCACGTGGAGAGTAAGGACTCGCCCGCTACTCGATCATTTCAATCGAGGCGTGAAATTCGCGCTGGGCGCCGGGCGGCAGCAGCAGCATGCCGAACTTCTTGTCAAACGGCTCGGGCACGACCGCGTCGTCCATGCCCTGCCAGGGCTCGATGCAGATGAACGGCGCGCCGGCGTCGGACCAGAGGCCGAGGTGCGGATAATCGGGAAAGCGTACGCGCAGGCCGACGCTTTGGTCGGGATCGAGCAACTCGACGACGCGCGCGGCCGGCGGCGTCTCGGAAAAATCGAACATGTACGTGCGGTCGAGGCCGATTTCCGTGAACGGAAAGTCGCCGGACAGGGCGATGGCGCGGCGTTCGCCGGTGCGGCGGCATTCGTCGTCGTTGACCACCAGGGTCGCGTCGCCGGCGGGGAGACGCAAATGGCAACCGCTTTTCTCGCCGGCGGCGAACGGCGTGTTGAACCCCGGGTGCCAGCCGAGTTGGAAGGGCAGCGGCCGGGCTTCGCGATTGACGACGGTCAGCGTTTGCGTCAGCCGATCGGGGAACAATTCGTAAGTCGCCCACAATTCGAAGCGCCAGGGGTAGAGTTCGAGCGTCTCGGCATCGGAGACGAGCGTGTAATGCAGCGCGTAGTGCGCGGCGTCGCCGGCGCGGCCCAGCAGGGCGAAACGGCGGTCGCGGGCGAAGCCGTGCAGCTTGTGGAAATGCACCTCGACGCCGTCGGTGGTGCGGCTGCGCAGACCCTCGAGGCGGCCGACGATCGGAAAGAGCAATGTGGCGTGGCTTTTCCAGAAGCGCGGCGGGTCGTCGAGGCGGGCGCTGCGCCAGAGCAAATCGAGCGGTTCGCGCCCGGGCCGGCGGCGGGCGAGGCCGATCATCTCGGCGCCGAGCCGGCGCACGGTCAGCGTCAGGCCGGCGCCCTCGACGATGTCGAGTTCCGCATTTTCGTCGTACCGATATGGTGAGTTCATCGGAATTCCTTACGGGCGGGGCGGCGGGTCAACTCGCGTGGCCGAGCATGCGCAATTGCAACATCGCCATGAGCAGCGATTTCGCGGCGTCGGGCGAGAGCGGGCCTTCGTCGACGACGCGGCTCACGGGCTTGTCGCCGCGCAGCTCGGAGATGAACCGTTTCTCGTCGGCGGTCAGATCGAGCATGTTGGCGCGAATCGCGGCGGCCGGATTGGCGGCGACGCGCTCGAATTGGCCGATGCCGAAAAGCTGCGTGAAACGGCCGGGATCGGACGCCGCCCGCGCGGCCTGAAACGCGACCTTGGCGAGCATCAGGTTGCGGGGCTCGGGAATCTTGCCGATTTCCTTGGCGTTCTTGATGAATTCGTAGTGGCCGCCGTCCCACCGAAACACATCCGCCAGCTTTTCCACCACCTGCCGGTTCAGCGCCTGTTCGAGCGCCGCGGGCTCGATCATTTTCTGCGCCAGGAGCAACTCGCCCAGGCGCAGGCTCTGGCGCGTCGCTTCGTCGAGCATCGGCCGCAACTGCGCGCCGTCGAAACCTTGCCAGCGCACGAGGATATCGCCGAGGCCCAGCCGCGGAAGGTAGCGGCTCTTGACGGCGAGGACGCGGCCCTCGGCGACGAGGAGGCGGCGTTGCCGCAAGCCGTCGCCCAGCACGAGCGAGCCGGCGAGCCGTTTGCCGACGATCATCGCCAGGAGGCGGCCGACGGGCACATCGTGCAGATCGCCGGTCAACGAGACCTTGTTGGTCGGGGCCTTCAGCTCGGGGCTTTGGTCGGGTCGGGGCGCCAGTTCGCTCATGCCGCGCAGGTACGGGCGGACGGGATTGTCGCCCAGCAGATAGCCGATCAACATCATCAATTTTTGCGCCGGCGCGGGCAGGGCGACGATTTCGTCCATTTCCCAGCGATGGCGCGCTTGCAGCAGCATCGTCGGGCTGGCGATCGCGCTGAGAATCAGAATCTTGGCCTTGCCGCTTTTGCGGATGCTGCGGCAGATGTCGGCGGCGTTGCCGCGCGGAATCAGCGCGTTGAGCACGACGAGGTTCGGTTCGAATTTATCGAGGTAAAAGACGAGGTCGTCCGGCGTTTTCAGGTGCTGCCATTCGTAGCCGGCCTCTTCGAGCAGCGGCACGAGCGGATCGACTTCCTGCTTGTCGGACGTGAGAAATAGGACTTTGCGACTTTCCACCGGCCAACCCCACTGCGCGATAAGCCAAACCCGAATGATTTCCCGGGCAATCTACCACAGCCGCGATCAAGGCGCTACGCCGGCGCCGCCTTCGAGGCCGGTCGCGAACATTTTTTTGTCCACGGCGTACTCGATCGCCTCGGCGGCGGCGACGCGGTGTTGTTTGACCAAATCGAGCAGCGATTGGTCCATCATGCGCATCCCCGTGCCGCGCTGGGTTTGCATCAGCGACGGAATCTGGAAGGTCTTCGCGTCGCGGATCAGGTTCGCCAGCGCGGGCGTGCCGAGCAGGATTTCGTAGGCCGCGACGCGGCCCTTGATGTCGGAGCGCTTGAGCAGGATTTGCGCGATGACGCCCTTGAGGCTCTCGGACAAAATCGTGCGAATTTGTTCCTGCTGGCTGACGGGGAACGCGTCGATGATGCGGTCCACCGTCTTGGCGGCGCTCGAGGTGTGCAACGTGCCGAAGACGAGGTGGCCGGTTTCCGCGGCGGTGATCGCCAGCGAAATGGTTTCCAGGTCGCGCATTTCGCCGACCAGGATGATGTCCGGGTCCTCGCGCAACGCCGCGCGCAGCGCGTCGGAAAAGCTGTCCACGTGCTCGCCGACCTGCCGCTGCGACACCAGGCAAGTCTTGTTGGGGTGGACGAATTCGATCGGGTCCTCGACCGTGATGATGTGATCTTTGCGCGTCTGATTGCAGTGATCCATCATCGCCGCCAGGGTCGTGCTCTTGCCGGAGCCGGTCGGGCCGGTGACCAGCACCAGGCCCTTTTTGAGGCGGCAGAGGTTGACGATCGCGTCGGGCAACTGCAACTCCTGCGCGGACAAGACTTTCGACGGAATGATGCGGAACGAGCCGGAAACGCCGTGCCGTTCCAGGTAGACGTTGGCGCGGAAGCGCGCGACGTTCGCGATCTCGTACACGAAATCGGCCTGTTTCCTCTTCTTGAAATCTTCCTTCGCCCGTTCGTTCATCAGTTCGGCGAACATGGCCAGGTTCTGTTCGTGCTTCAGCGCCTGAATCTCGATCCGGCGCAACTCGCCGTGCACCCGCAGCACCGGCGGCGAGCCCGTCGCAATGTGCAGGTCCGACGCGCTTTCGCGGATCATCAATTCGAAGAGTTTATCAAGCTGCGCCATCGTTCGGGCTCCCTACCGCGGCCAGATAATCGTCCAGGCCGATTTCGCCTCGCATCGCCAGGTCGCGCAGGCGCGTCGTGAACGCCGATTGCGCGGCGCTGCGCCGGGCGTCGACAATCTGCGCCGCCGTCGCCCCCGATTTGATCAACGCCGCCAGCGCCGTATCCAGCGGCAACAGGCCCACCAACGGCAACCAGCGGTCGCCGGCCGCGGCGCGGCCGGTCGCGCGCCGCAACGACGCTCCCTTGGCTTCGGCGGGCCGAATGCGCAGCACGCGCGCCGCGTAATCCCAGCGGTCGTCGGGCGCGGAGTTTTTCGAATGGAGCACGCGGGCGAGGTGAAAGGAGAGCAGGCCGCGCAGGGCTTCGCACAGCAAGACGCGGCTCTCGGTCCGTTCCAACAAGTATTCCAGGCCCGACGACAGCGTGGGCAGCCGCAACATGCCCAGCGCCAGGCGCGAGCCGGCGCCTTCTTTGAGCGCGGCGGCGAGCACGCCCGCGTCCATCAGGTCTTCGATCACGAGCACATCGGGGTCGAGGGCGGCCGCGGCGGCGAGGGCGTCGAGGGGGGCGAACCGCCCGGCCCGCGGCGAAAGCTGAATCAAATCGGCGTCCGCAAGCTGCGGCAGGCGGCCGACGGCGACCCGTTTGCGGTTTCGCAGCGCCGGCGCATCGGCCAGCAGCTTGAGGAACTTCTGTTTGGCGGCGCTTTCCGGGCCGGTCACCGCGACGAGGCCGCGCCGGCCGCCCAGCATTTCCGCCAGGGCGGCGGCCGTGGCGTCGTCGAGCCCAAAGGCTTCGAGCGCGTCGGGCACTTCCGGGGCGTCGAGGTTGGCCAGGACGATCGACTCGCCGTTGAGCGTGTCCACGAACGACGCCTGGAAAAACAACTCGCGATCGCCGCGGTTGAACGGCAACAGCCCTTCCAGCGCTCCCGCGCGTTTGTCGGTGTGCCGCAGCATCGACTTGAGGCGCCGGTTGACCGCGTGCATCCAGGCGCGGCTCAGCACGGCGGCCACGGCCATTTCGCCGCCGACGCGGAAGCGCACCGCGACACGGTCGCTCTGGGCGTCGAAATGGACGCTGGCGGCGCGCCGATCGACCGCGGCGGCGAGGAGGCCGTCGACGAACAGTTCGCCCGTGGCGTCGGCGACCATGGCGGCGGACTCGGCGGCGCTGAAGATGTCGGACTGGAGGTCGGCGCCGCGGTTTTCGACGCCGGCGGGCCCGTAGACGACATCGAGCGCGGCCTCGATCTGCTCGGGGAGGCCGACGCCGACGATCACGCGTTTGCCGGTGATGGCTTCGAGTTCGGCGATGGCGCGGCGGTCGGTCGGGTCCTCGACCACGACGGTCAGTTCGTCGCCAATCAGCAGATAGGGCAGCAGCATGCGGCGCCGCGCGGTTTCCTCGGGCGTGATGCGGACCGCCTCCATGTCGATCAGTTCGTTCTGAATGCGCACGAACGGGATGTTGAACTGGTGCGCCAGACCCCAGTTGACGTCCTCGCGCGAGACCAGCCCCAACTTCACCAGCGCGTCGCCGAAACGGACGCCGCTGCGTTTCTGCTCTTCCAGCGCCCGCTCGATGTCCGCCTCGCCGATCAGCCGCGAATCGAAGAGTATCGACCCCAGCGTTCGGCCTTTCCAATCGTTGTCCATGGGTCGCCCTTGTTGTGTTCGACCGAGGATAACATTAAGCGCACGAGGATTGAAACGCGGCGCGGGGCCGGGTAGTGGGTCAGTTTGAAACTCGTCCATGTGCAACGCAAACGGGACAAGTACAGAGCCTACTTCCAGTATAGTGCCTGAGACCTACCTGGGTCTGTCCGATTGTGTCAACCCGGCATTCAACTAATGACCAAAAATCTCTCTCGCCGTTTTCAATCGCGCGCCGAAGCATCTGGTCGAAACGGGTCAATACCTGTTCAAAGGCCATTTCGTAGGGCGTCAATCTCTGCGAGTAATCAAAATCGGTCTTACTAATAGCGTCAGCAAGAATTCGAGTAGTTCCGCAGCGGCCGACCTCAGTAGCCATTGCCAGCAGGCAGCTTCTCCTTTCCGCGTGAGTTAGATGGAGGTAGGGGCGGATGGCTCGCCAGTATCTTCGGTAGCTTTTTATTGCCTTTTGGTTGCCTCGAACCCCAAAAACACCCGCACGAGATTTCATTCTGCTTTCTGCTGCAATACGTCGGTCGGCGTAACTGAGTTTGTCAAAACCAGCGACACCCTGTTCGGCATATTCGCGGAGCATCCACGCCGTATGAACCTCGGCGCCAGACAGGGCGTATTGCATCTTGATCCGGTTGATGTTTCCGTCCAACTGTCTCCAGTTGTCAGCGCGCACCGCCAGACCTAACAGAACAAAATGGCTGGTTCCGCCGCTGAGCTGCTCAACGCCCGATTCGTCTACATACAACAAATACACGGCAGCGACTCTTGACTGGAGAAACGAAAAAAAAAGCGTCTAGAGCAGACCCCAAAGGATCCAAAGGCGTCGCATCGCGTCACCGTCTCTAGTCGCGGGCATAACTTACCGCTCTGTACGCGATCCGTCAAGTAAAAATGTATTATAATTTTTATAAAAAAAGAATAACGATTATCGAATGTTAGCAAAGTAACCACCTTATTCGCCCTGCCGCCAGCGGCGCCAGCCGCCTCCGCGGCGCTAATCCTCTTTTCCGCGCAGACCTCTCCCCCGGCCACGCCCGGCGTGGCCGCGCCCCTCCCCGACGCAG
>CAZHPN010000262.1:0-6249 GCA_964534375.1 uncultured bacterium
CATGTCAAGGATAAATCCCCATCTTTACAAGGTCTTTACAAAAAAATCGGACGAACGGCTCGTCACGGCGCGGCCGGCGGACACCGTTCAAATGTTTCCCGCCTGTTCACATCATGGCTGGCCGTAGTGCAGGATCGTGCCGTTATAGCCGACGGCGAACACATCCGAGGCCGAAGAGCCCCACACGCCGTTGAGGCCGCTGCCCAAACCGTCGGGCATCAGCGACCACGAGGCGGCGTTGTACTGGAAAATCGAGCCGAAGGCGAGCGTCGAATCGTAGCCCACGACAAACACGTCATCGGCCGGCGAACCCCAGATGCCGACCAACCAGGCGGCGACGCTCGTGTCCGTGGATTCCAACGTCGACCCGTTGAAGTGCCCGATGACGCCCGTATCGTTGGCGGCGTCGTATCCCGCGGCGAACAAGTCGGTGTCCGCCGTGCCCCAGACGGCGTAAAGTTCGCGGTAATTCCCGGTTACCGGCGTCCAGGTCGCGCCGTCATAATGCACTACGGCGCCCGCCTGCGTGCTGTTGTCGTACCCCACGGCGTACACATCCGACGCCGAAAAACCCCAGACGCCGTGCAGGTCGGCCGTGACGCCGCTGCTCATGGCGTTCCAGACCGAACCATTGTTCCACACGATCCCGCCCGCCTCGCCGACGGCAAAGACGGCGGATTCGGACGCGCCCCAGATGCTGCCGATCCACCCCATGTTCGGGGAGCCTACGGGCGACCACACGGAGCCGTCATAGCTCGCGATCTGGTCCGTGCCGCTGTCGGTTGCCCCTACGGCAAATACGTCGGCGTCCGAAAAGCCCCAGACGCCGTACAACGTGACGCCGGTGAACGCGTTGGAAATCGCCGACCACGCGGAGCCGTCGAAGTGGGCGATGGCGGCGGTGTTCAGGCCGGCGTCGTGACCCACGGCGAACACGTCGGAGTGCGAGAGGCCCCACACGGCGTAAAGGTCGGAAGAAATTCCGGTCATCAGGGTCCAGGCCATCGGCGCGGAGTCGTCATCGGCCGGCGACACGTCGTCATTGTCGTCATCGTTGTCGTCGTCGTCAACCGGCGATTGATCGTCGTTGTCGTCGTCATCCGGCGAAACATCGTCGTTGTCATCGTCGTCGTCGGGGAAGACGTCATTGTCATTGTCATTGTCGTTGTCATTGTCGTCGTCATCGTCGTCGGCCATCCGCGCGGGAAGCTGGCTGCCCCCGCTCGACGAACAGGCTCCGGCGAAAACCGCCGCCGCCGTCAACGCCGCCAACACCGTCACGAACAGCGGGAAAGTGCGCATGGACCACCTCGCGGGTTGTCGTCATCAAGACGTCGAAAGGAGAATAGAGCAAAGTCGCCGCGCGCACAAATCCGACCTGCCGGCGCCATGCGGCGCAGGGCCGGCGAGATCGGGCGCGGGGCGGCGCTGCCACGAACGGGCCGGGCGCGCGTTCACGCGCGGGCCGTTTTGCGCGCCCCATCGCCGTTCGGCGGTCGCGCCACCGGCAGCACGATGGCGAAGGTCGTCCCTTTGCCGACTTCCGTGGAGATGAAAATTCGGCCGCGGTGCTCCTCGACGATTTTCTTGGTCACCGCCAGCCCGAGGCCCGTGCCCTTGCTCGCTTTCGTGCTGTGAAACGCCTCGAAGAGCTTGGCCTCGACCTCCGGCGGGATGCCGGGGCCGTTGTCCGTCACGCTGATCTCGACGGCGCCGCCGCACGCGTCGGGTCGCGCGTCGAGCGTGACGCGGCGACCGCCCTGTTCGGCCGCGTCGATCGCGTTGGTGACCAGATTGAGCACGGCGCGGTAGATCGCGAGCGGATCGCAATCGACCTCCGGCATGGCGTCGTCGCAGGTGAATTCGAGCGTCACGTCTTTGTCGCGGGCGCGTTCCTGCATCAGGTCGCCGATATTTTGCAGATGCTCGCGCAGGTCCGCGCGTTCGTACGCCGGCGTTCGCTCTTTCGAGTAATCCAGCATGTTCATCACCAGCTCGGAAATGCGCTGCTGATTGTTTTTCACGATCGGCCAACCGGCGGACACCAGCTCGGGGATGGCGGATTTGAGGCCTTCGTCGACCATGTAGGCCCCGCCTTTCAACCCCTGCAAGATGTTCTTGATGCAGTGGGCCAGGCTGGCGACGGTCTGGCCGACGGCCGCGAGCCGCGCCGCCTTGACGTTCTCCTCGGCCAGCCGGGCGATGTGAATCATCATGCCCACTTGATTGCCGATGATCGTCAACAACTGCAGGTCGTCGAACGAGAAGACGTTCCGGCGAAACGCGTCGACGTGGATCGTGCCGGCGATTTTTTCCCGCACCCGCAGCGGCACGCACATGGCCGAGCGGATATGGTTCACGACAATGCTGGCGGCCGCGGCCAGGTCGCCGATGTCCTGCACATCTTCAAACAGCAGCGATTCGCCCTTGGTCAGCACTTGCCGGACGATCGTTTGCGAAAACGGCACGTCGTTCTCGCGGCCCAGCGAATCCATCGCCGCCTGGGTCCGCACCGTCCCCGTCTCTTCGTCCAGCAGAAAAATGGCGGCGCGATCGGCGGGAATCGCGGCGAAGATCGCGCCGAGGAGCTTGCGGCACAGTTCGTTGAGATCGAGACCCGCCGAGATCGTGCCGCTGATTTCGTACGCGGCCCGCAAATGCCGTTCGGCGACGGACGCCGCATCATTGCCGGCGACGCCGCTCGTCGCCGCGCGCGTCGCCGACTCCCCGTCGATGACGTGCATGATCGTCATCGTCGAGCGTTCGGCGCCGGCGCCGCGTTCCGCGGACGAACCGTCGGCCGCGGCCGGCGCGTCCTGCGCGAATTCCAACTGGCAGTTGCCGATGCGCAGCAAGTCGCCGTCGTTGAGCGCCGCCTGGTCGACGGTCCGGCCGTTGACGCAGACGCCGCACGACGAACTATTGTCGTGAATCGCGTAGCGGCCCTTGGCGTACGAGACAACCGTGGCGTGGTGCCGCGACACCGTCGGGTCGGCCAGACGGATATCGCTTCTATCGCCGCGGCCGATGATCGCCGGGTTCAGCCCCAATTCGAAGACCGCGCCCCGGTTCGGCCCTTCCTTGACGATTAATCGCGCCATCGCGAACCTCCAAGGGCGACAAATGGCCGAGAAGAGGGCTAACCGCCCGGCGGTCCCGTCGCACGCCCCTCATGGGAGCGAGCCGTCGATCGGACGACGACCGACGAGAGCCGATTGCCTAGCGCCCGGTGTTGTCGCGGGCGTACGCCTTGAGCAGGGAGTTGACCTTGCGCTCGAGCGCCGGAATGTCAAACGGCTTGACCACCGTCGCGTCCTGCTCTTCGAGGCGCTTGTAACTGCTCAAATCGGGGTCGTCTTTGTCGGCGGTGACCAGAATGACCGCCGTCCGCGCGCCGTTTTTCGACGTCTTGACCGCGTCGATCACCTGGAACCCGATGACGTCCGGCATCATCAGGTCCGTGAGCACGATGTCGAAAACGCCGCTGTTGTATTTGGCGATGCCTTCCTTGCCGCCGCGGGCCACCGTCACGTTGTGGCCTTTCGCGGTGAAATAAGCGCGCAGCATTTGAACGATGCTCGGATCGTCGTCGATCACCAACATGCGACTCATGGACTAAACCTCCGGCTTTTTGGAACGGGGATCCATTGTTTTTTTCGCGATCAACCTGGTCATCTTGTCGCTCGGGTCTTCGACGGAAGCGAGAATCTCCATCGCCGGCGGCGTCGCGATCGCGCCGAGAATCAGGCTGACGAGCCATCGCTGGCGCTGGTCCGGATTGTTCGCCATGCTCCGGCAATGGTCCAACACCTCGTTGCCGCCGAGTTTCCCCAGACCTTCGGCGGCCGCCTGTTGGACGGCCCCGTTGTCGCTCTTCAAGGCTTTGAGCAAATTCTTCACGTCGCCTTGTTTCGTCCATTTTTCCACGCGACCGACGGTCGTTTCGAACAACGGCATTATCTTCCCCCGGTTCAGATATTTTTGAAGATCCTGTCGTCGCAACAATGCTGGAAAGTCTCGGTGAATGCAAGCAGATATTAGCGGCCGGGATTCGGGCCTGTCAATGACCCTGCGCGGCCGCCCGCGCGGCCGCCTCCTGACTCCCGCCCTTGCGCATGGTACGATGCCTCATGCCGCCGCGTCTCCGCGACTACGATTCGTTGAGCCCGCGCGTTCGACTTTTTTTGTGGCTGGTCGATCGCGTCGGCGCCGTCTTGCTTTGGCCGGCGCGCGTCTGGCCGGCCCGCCGGGGCGCCGCGGCGCGGCCAATCGAGAAAATCCTGCTGCTGCGCTGCGACGGCATCGGCGACCTCGTGCTGACCACGCCGGCGTTGCGCGCGGTGCGCCGGCGCTTTCCCGCGGCGCAGATCGATCTGGTCGTCGGACCGTGGGCCGCGAGCCTGGCCCCGCTGCTGGGCGACGTGGATCGCGTGTTGACTTACGCTTCGTGGGGTTATCGACGCCTGCGCGGCCGGCGCGACGGCCTGGGCGCGGATTGGCGTTTCGCGCGGGAGATGCGGCGGGAACGCTATGACCTCGCGATCGATCTGCGCGGCGATTTGCTGAGTTTGTTTCCGCTGCTGTTCTGGCGCGTGCCGCGGCGCTGCGGCCGCGCCGATCGCGGCGGCGAATTCACGCTGACCGACGTGGCGGCGCCAGCGTCGCCGGACCGCGTCTCCGAGATCGACCGCACGCTGGACGTGGCGGCGTTCCTTGGCGCGGACCCGGCCGACCGCCGTCTGGCCTTGGCCATCCCCGCCGAGGCGACGGCGCGCGCGGCGCACGAATTTGCGGCGCGGGGCATCGCTCCGGCGCGGCTGATTCTGTTTTGCCCCGAGGTGCAGTGGCCGTGGCGCCGGTGGCCCAAGGGGAATTTCGTGGCGCTGGGCCGGCGCCTGATTGCGGAAGGTTTTTTGGTCGGCGTGGACGGCTCGCCGGCGAATGCGGCGCCGGGCGCGCTGGCCCGCGAGATCGGCGAGGGGGCCCACGACCTGACCGGCGCGTTCGATCTGGCCGCGCTCGCCGCCGCGTTCACGATGGTGCGCGGGTTTGTCGGCGTCGATTCCGGCCCGCACCACCTTGCCGCGGCCGTCGGCGCCCGCGGCGTCGTGTTGTTCGGTCCGACCGACGTGGCTCGCTTCGGCTCGGACGGCCGGCACGTGCGGACGCTGGCCGCCCCGTGTCCGATGCGCCCCTGCCATCAGCGCGGCGATTGCGCCCGGCCGCAGGACTGGTGCATGGCGAAGATCGCGCCCGCGCAGGTCGCGGACGAATTGCTCGCGTTGCTTTCGGAAGATCCGCCGCCGTCGTCGCCGGCGGCGAATGAACCGGTTTGAACCGCGAACGCAGACGAAGACCGGGAATTTCACACGAATGATTTCGTTCTTTTTTTACCGCGAATCCACGCGAATGCACGCGAATAATGAAATAGAACGGCGAGTGAATGCGCGGAACTATGAAAATCGCCTGCCGGGTCTTATTCCCGTTTATTCACGTGCATTCGCGGTTGGTAATTAATCTCGTTACACCGCTTTTCGCGGCGCCGGCTCGTTGGCGGTTTGCTTGGCCAAATAGCGTTCGATCGAGTCGGTCTGCTCCGCCCAGCCGTCGACGTGCGCCTTGCAAGCCTCGTCGCGCCGCGCCTCCGGCGCCACGAAATCAGCCGCTTCGGCTCCATCCGGTCAATGAAAAAATCCCAGTGCAGGCGGCCGTAGGGGCCGAAATCGTTCGTCGCCGGCACGCGCGCCCCCGGCGCCACGAAATCAGCCGCTCCGGCTCCATCCGGTCAATGAAAAAATCCCAGTGGAGGCGGCCGTAGGGGCCGAAATCGTTCGTCGCCGGCACGCGCGCCCCCGGCGTGAATTCGCCGGCCAGTTGGGCGCCGAAGCATTCGCCGAAAGTCTTCGAGTTGCTGACGGCGCGCCACACGCGGTCGCGCGGCGGCGGCAACACCACCTGCCGCTGGATGCGGTCGCTTGCCTTCTTCGCCATCGCCGCCTCCCCGGCGCCAATTTCGCGCCATTTTGGAGAATCGTAACCATCGAAAAACGCGTCGGAAATGCCGAGAAGCGGCCGAGGGGCCGATGGCGCGGCGCGGCGACGTTCGCCGGCAGACGTGGCTTGTCGTGCAACATATTTCCGGATCGGTCTTCAATTCGAAAATAGGTTTTCACTTAAAATACGTAGGTTTATACGGTAGTGTCTCAGTTTGAAATCGGCCCCCGCTGAAAAACGCTTCCGACTCGCCGC
>CAZHPN010000263.1:0-6207 GCA_964534375.1 uncultured bacterium
ACGACGCCGCCGGCGTCCAGCGTGATGATCGCGCGCGGCTTGTCGAGGCCGAAGCGCTCGAGCGCGCCGGCGTCGAGGTCTTTGAGCGTGCGGCTCGGCCGGGCGAAGCGGAAGGCGCTGACCAGCGATTGCACCATCCAACGCTCGGTCTGGTCGGCGACCGGCTTGGTCATCTGCCAATCCTCGCCGGTCTTGTCCTTGACGAACTCGATCGTCTCGGCGCCGCGCTCCAGGACGATGCGATTGACCGCGTCATATTTGATATCGAGGACCTGGTCGCCGGCCATCTCCTTCGCTTCCTTCGCCTTCTGGCCCGGGATTTCCCAGAAGAAGACGATGGCCGCGAGGGCGGCGAGCACAATCGAGAGAGCCAAGATTTTTTTGGCGTTCACGGTCAAACTCCAGACCAAAGTTCGCGCCGGGGACGACGCCGCGCCAACCGCCGCCAGGTTCCCCGGCGGCCCGCGCTGCGGCTGGTCATCCCCGCCGGCGGATCGCGACGCCGATGCCCAACATCACCACGAGTTGCGGCATCAAAAAGACCGACGCGAAGAAGATCAGCGCTGTGTCGCGTTCGGTCATCGTGATCGCGTCGGGCGCGAAGGTGTTGGGCCGGATCGAGATGTACGCTTCCTGGCCCGTCAACCAATTGATCGCGTTGAAGAACAGATCGGCGTTGAACCCCTGCGCGACGAAATGGTTGCCGGCGAAATCGGCGTCGCCGATGACCACCAGCCGCGCGGCCTTGCGGTTGTCGCCTTCGCCGACCGTGCGTTCGACGGCCGCGCCCAGGACGAGCGGCCCGGGGATATCGGTCTTCGGGTCCATCTTCGGCTCGCCGCCCGTCTTCATGAACGAGAAGTCGGTCGCGCCCCAACTCTGCGCGCTCGTGCGCAGCAGCGGCTGGGCCATCGCGCCGGGCAGCACGTCTTTCGTTTCCAGCTTCAGCGACCGCGCCTCGTGGAACAGCGTCGGATTCTGGCCGAATTTCTTGGTGATTTCGTGGTCGCCGTAGTCGACGACGATCGGGTCGAGGCCGATGACCGAGCCTTCGAAGAGCCGCACCTGGCGGTCGACGATGATGTCGTTCTGCACGACGACGCCGTATTTGGCCAGGAGCGGTTCGAGGCCCGTGTCGGTCAGCGGGTCGATCATCACAAACAGCCGCCCGCCTTGATCGAGGTATTTTTCGAGCAACGAGATTTCCTCGGGCGGCAGCTTCTTGGTCGGCCCGGCGATGATCAGCAATTTGGCGTCATCAGGGATTTTGCCCGTCTTCAGCAGGACGACGGTGCGCAGCTCGATGTTCTCGTTGGCCAGACCCTTCTTGATCAGGGCGTAGCCGCGCTCTTCCGTGCCGTCGAGCGGCACTTCGCCGTGGCCCTCGACGAAATACACGGCCCCCGCCTGCGGGGCGCTGGTTTTGACGATCGCCGTGGTCAGGCCTTGCTCGGTGACGTCCATCGTGACGTTGGTTTGCCCGGTGCACCGCGTGGCGCCCGGCTGCTTGGCGGCCTGCTCGGGGTCGCCGCAGGTCACGGCCACGGCGCCGCGCTGCGAGATCGCGTAACGCTTGACCTCTTCCGGGTGCAGATCGGGGTCGACGACCCGCGATTTCACCTTCTTGCTGACGGCGCGATACTTCGCGGTCAGTTGTTCGAATTCCTTGGACTCGCCGGCCTTGAAGAAGCCGACGATTTCCAGCGGCTCGTCGGCGGGGATGTTCTTCAGCGCCGTGACGGTCTGGTCGGAGAGCGTGTTGACCTTGGCGAAGGTCATATCGATTTTCTTCGAGTGGCCGTTGGCCAGGATGTTGGCGAAGATCAGCACGCCGAGGAAAATGACGGTGTACAGCACGGCGTTGGCGCCAAACTTGGTCGTCTGCTGCACGCCGGCGCGGCGGCCGTCGGTCTCGTTCTTCTTCGCCGACCAGTTGATCGTGAAGACCACGAGCGAAATCGCGAGCCCGGCCAGGCCCAGGCCGCCGAAGACGAACGGAAACACCAGTTCGTACAGCGTGGCCGACTTGAAAAAGACGAGCATCAGGCCAGCGAAGACGATCAACACCAGGCCTTCCCAAAATAAGACGCGGGTCGAGGCGTTCATGTCCTACCTCCACCTGGTCGATTCCACCGCCCGGGTGGCGAGGAACCAGAAAAAGGCGATGAAACTCAGGTAGTAGACGACGTCGCTGGTGTCGATCAGTCCTTGCCCGAAGCGCTCGAAGTGCTCGGTCATCGACAGGTAGCGCACGACGCCGCCGACCGGGCCGGTCAGCGATTCGGCGAGCCAGCCCAGAATCCAGAACACCAGCAAGACCGTGAAGCTGACGATCGCCGCCACGACCTGGCTGCGCGTCAGCGTGCTGGCGAACAAGCCGAAGGTGATGAACGCCGCCCCCATCAACAGCAGGCCCGCGTAGCCGGAAAGAAGCTTGCCGATGTCCGGCTTGGCGTAGCGCATCAGGATCGCGGGGTAGACGAGCGTCAAGGCGATCAGCAGCACGTAAAAGATCAGCGCGGCGAGCAGCTTGCCGGTGATGATCTCGCCGATGCCGATGGGGCTGGTGAGCAGCATCTCGTCGGTGCCCAGGTTCCGCTCTTCGGCGAACAGGCGCATCGTGACCAGCGGAACGATGAGCAGCAGCAGGACGTTGATGTTGTGGAACAGCGGCGTGACGATCAGGTCGTTGACGTTGATCTGGTCCATCATCTGCGGCTGCTGTTGCGCGTAGCCCATGTACCGGTTGTAGGACATCACCATGTCGTAGAAGAAGAACCCGGTCAGGATCAAGAACGCGCCCATCGCCACGTAGGCCACCGCGCCGTTGAAGGTCTGGCGCAGTTCCTTGCCGGCGATCGCCAGGATGTTACGCATCCGCCGCTCCTTCCTCGCCGATCGTGAGCCGGCTGAACACCTCTTCCAGGGTCGGCCGCTCGTGGCGCAGTTCCAGCAAACCCCAGCCGCGCTGCAGCGCGAGCACGCCGATGTCCGCGCTGGGGTCCGCGTTCGGTTCGCTGGTCACGTAGAACACACCCGGCTCCTTGCCCGCGTCGACCGTCGCGACGCCGGGCGTCTTCTGCAGCGACTTCTGGGCGTCGGAGTCGGGCGCGCCGAGCCGCAGGTAGGTCCGCGCCCGCGCGCCGCCGGATTGGGTGAGATGCTCCAACGTGTCGGCCGCCGCGATCCGCCCCCGGTTGATGATGATCACGTCGTCGCAGGTCATCGTCACCTCGGGCAGGATGTGGGTGGACAGAATCACGGTGTGCGCGCCCGCCAGCGAGCGGATCAGCTTGCGGATCTCCTGAATCTGGTTGGGGTCCAGGCCGATCGTCGGCTCGTCGAGGATCAGCACGTCCGGATCGTGGATCAGCGCCTGCGCCAGCCCGACCCGCTGCCGGTAGCCCTTCGAGAGCACGCCGATCCGCCGGCCCAGGACATCCCGGATGCCGCACTGCGCCGCGACCTTGGCCGTGCGCTCGGCGATCTGCTTGCGCGGCACGCCCTTGATCCGGGCCGCGAACGCCAGGTAGTCCTCGATCAGCAAATCCGGATAAAGCGGCGGGGTTTCCGGCAGATAGCCGATCCGCCGCCGGGCGTCCATCGGCTGCGTCAGGATGTTGAAGCCGCCGATCGTCGCCTCGCCCTCGGTCGGCGGCATGAACCCCGTGATGATCCGCATCGTGGTCGTCTTGCCGGCGCCGTTCGGCCCGAGAAAGCCCAGAATCCGGCCCTTCTCGACCTTGAAGCTGACGTGGTCCACCGCCAGGGTCTCGCCGTACCGCTTGACCAGGTTCTTCACTTCAATCATGACGCCCTCTCGATAGAGCGGTTGCCCGTTCCTTAGATCAAAAACCCGCTGTTAGACACAGAAAGACTTTGACGGTTAAAAGCGCGTGAACAATAAGAAGAGAGAACCGAGGTGTCAAGCCTCAGTGGGCAGTGAACAGTGAACAAGCGACAGTGGTCGGCTGGTGAGGAAACCGGGGGCAAGACGGCCCGGCGGGACGAAGACAGCCCTGGCCAAATTGGCTTTGTTTCGTAATTTTGCTCAAAAAGGGCCGTTAAACGGCGCGAAAACGCAGCATTTTGCGGATTCAGAGCGGCGAAAAACGGCATTCAGCGGCGTTGCGCGGTATTCGCTGACTGTCAAAATATCATCGCCGAAAACGGGCGTTCTCAGGAGCGCGGGGCCGGCCACGACGAAGCTTTACGCGGTCCTGGGCCGTTGACCCGGCCTGTAGTTGCGCGGGCGGCAGGCCCTGAGGAACAAAAAAACGCCCAACCGCTGACTTTCGCCGCCGGAACGCTTACTTTGAGATTGTGTCTTTTTCCAAGCACATGGCGTGAGAAGTTCGATTGCATGGCGCAAACGCGGTAGCATGCACCGACTCTTTCGCGCGGGGCGCCGGCGCCTTGCGATGAGCGTGGGGAGCGGATGAAGACGATTTTGCTGACGGGAAACGAGGCGATCGCGCGGGCCGTGGTCGACAGCGGCGTGCGGGTCGCGGCCAGTTATCCGGGTTCGCCGACAGTGCAGATTCTGGAGAGCATCGCGGAATATCAGGGCGTCTACGCCGAATGGTCGCCGTCGGAAAAGGTGGCGATGGAGGTGGGCATCGGCGCCTCGATGGCCGGCGCGCCGGCGTTCGTCTCGATGAAGCACGTCGGGATCAACATCGCCTCCGACCCGCTGATGACCTTCACCTGGGCGCGGCTCAACGGCCCGCTGGTCATCGCGGTGGGCGACGACCCCGGCCAAATCTCGTCGCAAAACGAGCAAGACAGCCGCATGTGGGCCGAATACGCGATGATCCCCATGCTGCAGCCCGGTTCGCCGCAGGAAGCGTACGACCTCACGCGCCTGGCCTTCGACATCTCCGAGCGATTCCAAACGCCAGTCATGGTGCGCATGGTCGACCGCACCTGCCACATGATGGGCCAGGTCGAGCCGCGCGAGCCGGCCGACCGCCCGGTCAAAGGCTTCGCCGACGACCCCGTGCGCTATTACATGGTCCCGCCGTATTCGCGGCAGGCGCGCGAAGCGGTCGAGGGCCGCATCCCCGCCGTGCAGAACTGGCTCGAAACCGGCCCGGGTTGGCGCGAGGAGCTACGCGACCGGCGGCTCGGCGTCGTGACCTTCGGCGTCCAATATCATCTCGTGCGCGAATGGGCGCCGGAGGCATCGACGTTCAAGCTCGATGTGATCTGGCCGTTGCCGCTGGCCGCGCTGCGCCGGTTCGCCGCCCAGGTCGATCGCGTGCTCGTCGTCGAAGAGCTGTTCCCCTTCGTCGAAGACAAACTGCGGCTCGCCGGCGTCGCCTGCACGGGCAAGGAGCATTTCCCGACGTTCGGCGAGATCGACGCCGGGGCGATCGTGCGCACGCTCGCCGCGTTCGGGTTCGGCGCCGCGCCCGCGCCGGCCTTCCCGGACTCGCCCGCCGAGGCGCCGCGCGGCGCGATGTTCTGCCCCGGCTGCCCGCACCGGCCGGTCATGGTGCTGCTGCGCGAACTGGGCATCTTCTGCCACGGCGACATCGGCTGCTACCTGATGGGCTCCTACCCGCCGTTCGACGTGCTGAAGACCTCGATTTCGATGGCCGCGTCGATCGGCATCGCGCAGGGCATGGCGCGCGCGCTCGAGGGCACGGGCAAGCAGATTGAGCCGATCGTCTCGGTGATCGGCGATTCGACGCTGCTGCACTCGGGCCTGCCGAGCGTGATCAACTACGGCTACAACGCCCATCGTACGAAACTGCTCGTGCTCGACAACCGCGCCACCTCGATGACCGGTTTGCAGGAAAACCCCGTCACGGGCAAGAACGTGCGCGGCGTGCCGACGCACGCGGTCGACCTGGAAACCGTCCTGCGCGCCCTGGGCCTCGAAAACGTGGTCAAGGCGAACCAGTACAACCTCGCCGAGTGCCGCGAGGTGTTCCGCAAGAAGTTTCTCGAAGAGGAAGGCCCGCTGGCGGTGATCGTCACCGGGGCCTGCGCGCTCAAGTACAAGAAGCAGTTCAACTATTATTACGTCGATCCGTCGATCTGCATTGCCTGCCGCACCTGCGTGCGCGTCGGCTGCCCGCCGATCTCGATGCGGCAATATGCGGACCGCGAGCCCGGCGACCTCAAATCGCACATCGACCGCCACCGCTGCGTCGGCTGCTCGGTCTGCTTCCAGGTTTGTCCGGTCAAGGCGATCAAACG
>CAZHPN010000264.1:0-6138 GCA_964534375.1 uncultured bacterium
GCCTGAACGAAACGGAAGGGATGACCTTCTTGTTTTCCAGTCACGACCGCATGGTTATGGAACGCAGCCGGCGTCTGTTGCTCCTCTGCGACGGACGAATCGTGGAGGACAGGCACTAGGCGCCACGGCGCGACAGGCGCGCTATCCTGGCGTCGCCTTTTTGGCCCACCAGGCGGCCACCGCGCCGCCCGCGATCGCGGATTAGACCGCTCCCGGCCAGCGGCTCTAGGTGAAAAACACAAACGTCGCCGCTGCGAAGATCGTCGCCAATATAGGCAGCGCGTACTTGAACACGTAACCGAAGAAGGTCGGCATCGCGACGCCGAACTCCTCCGCCACGGATTTGATCATCAAGTTCGGCGCGTTGCCGATATACGTCAGCGCGCCCATGAACGCCGCGCCGGCGCTGATCGCGAGCAAATGACGCGCGCCGTCGAGCAGGTTCGGGTGCTGCGCCAGCGCCGCGCCGCGGCCCATCAGCAATTGCACCGCCGCACTCTCGTCGAGGCCCGGATAATACTTGGCGATCGCCGCTTCAAAAAACGCCAGGTACGTCGGGGCGTTGTCCAGGACGCTTGATAAGCCGCCCGTCGCCCAGAAGAATTGCCAGGGCTTATCCACGACGGCGAGCAGCGGCGCCGCCGCCCCGGCAGCGCCCGCGCGCAGGATCAGCAGCGCCGGCACGAGCGTCACAAAGACGCCGGCGAACAAGACGGCGACTTCTTCCATCGCCGTCCAACTGAATTCGTTGTCGCGCCGCACGTGTTTGTCGCTCACGAGGAGGCTCAACGCCGCCAAGGCCAGGATCGCGGCGTTGCGCAGCAGGTCGCGCCCCTCGATCTCGATGCCGCCGAGCCGGACGCCGGGCAATGTCCACGCGCCGGTCAACGGGATCAGGACCACCATGCCGGCGATGACGGCGACGTTGCGCCAACCCTCGACGCGCAACGGCTGGCTCGCGCCGGCGCGTGGCGGCGGCCCTTCGCGGCGATAAAGCGCGGTGTCGAGCGCGAAAAACACCGCGAGCGTCAGCGCGATCGAAAAGCCCGCGATCGGCAGCAGCCGCATCGTCCAGAAGAAGTCGACGCCGTGCAGGTACCCGAGAAAAAGCGGCGGATTGCCCAGGGCGGTCAGACTGCCGCCGATATTGCCGACCAGGAAAATCAAAAACACCGCCAGGTGCGCGCGCTGTTTGCGCCAGGCGTTCGCGCGCAGCAGCGGCCGGATCACGAGCAGACTGGCGCCGATCGTGCCGATGAAATTGGCGAGCAGCGCGCCGAGCGCCAGCAACGCGACGTTGGTCGCCGGCCGGCCGCGCAACGTGCCGCGCAGAATCACGCCGCCGGTCGCGACGTAAAGCCCGAACAGCAAAATCGCGAACGAAGCGTAATCGACCAACAGCGCGCGGCCGATGTCGCACCACGCGGCGCCGCCGAACGCCGCGACAAACGGCACGGCGAACGCCGCCGACCACAGCGTCGTCGCCTTGCCGAAGTGCGCTTGCCAAAAACGCGGCGCGATCAACGGCAGGATCGCGATCGAGAGGAGCAAACCGGCGAAGGGCAGCGCCGACCACAGCGGCAGCGCCGCGCCGTCCACGCCGCCATGCGCCGCATGGGGCAGCCCCGTTTGGTAAATGACCTGTGCAAATGCGGATCCGGTTGGAACGAGCGCGAGAAAAAGCGCCAAGGCAAATGTACGTTTCAAGGTATGGGCCTGTCCCGTTTTCCGCGGAGAGTTGCAGCGCATTTCGTGCCGCCTTCGGTCGCATGTCAAGCGTGTCGTCCCTCGTATGCACCATTCAAGGCGGCTGACCCCGGAGGACGGCACGCGAAAGAATTGGGCGGGCAAGACTGTGGAACACGTGTGTCACTTGTTCGCGCCCCCTTTTTAATAATCCAGAACGTTCAAATGCGGGTTGATCAGCTTTTCGCCGGGGTGCGCCTTCGGCCGGTTCGCCAGCCAGCGATTCCACCGTAGCTCTTGAGCTTCCGGTAGAGCGTCGCGGAACCAATGCCGAGTTGTTCGGCCGTGCGCGTCTGGTTGCCGCCGTTGCGATCGAGCACGGCGATGATGTACTCCTTCGCCGCCTCGTCGAGCGTCTTCACGCCGCCGGAAACCGTGGGGAACGGCATCGCCTGTCGGAGCTCCTCAGGCAGGTCGTCGAGTTCGGTGCGGCTGACGGGCGAGAGCGCGACCGCGCGCTCCATCGCATTCTCCAGTTCGCGTACATTCCCCCGCCCAGTCGTACCGCAGAAGTTGGTCCGCGGCCCGCGGCGACAGCCCGGCAAGGCGCCGGGCTGGAAACAGTACATCCCTCCGATCATATTGATGCGTCCGCCAGCCGGCCGCCGATCGTCGTCGCTGTCCCATTTGAATTGGGATGGCAGCGCCGCGGCCATGCGCCAGCCGTGGACGTAGCCGAACCGCGTGAGAATTCCGCGGGCGGCCGTGGCGCCGAAATGCTCGATCAAATCCTTGCGCAGGCTTCCCATGGCCGTCGCGTCGATGATCAGCGCCCGCTGACCGGCGAAGCGGATCAATTCGCACTCGGCGTCAAACCCCACCAACTCCTGAGTATTCAGGTCGCCGACTCGCATGGCAATTCGCTCATTTTGATGGAAAGTTAATCATATTGATGGGGCATACAAACGCCTTTTTCGGCATGTTTTTCCCGGAAGTGCGTGAATTCCATCACTTACGCGAGAGCATGAAAGTGGCGCGATGCTTGCACATGCATCAAGGAACAGCAGCATTGGGGTCCGGGGGAACCGGACTCCGAGGCTAACCAAGTGAGCCGCAAGGCGGCGGGGAGAAAAATCATGTATTGGGATCAATGGGGCTTCTTCGGGATGCATTACTTCTGGTGGATGTTCTGGTTCGTGATGATCATCGTGCTCTTCGGCTGGATGGTTCCGGTCCCGCGCAAGACGGCGCGGCTATACCGCGAGGATCCGCTCGGTATTCTCAAGCGACGCTATGCCGCTGGTGAGATCACAACGGCGGAGTACGAAGAACGGAAGGCTCACCTCGATGCGGATTTGCCGAAAGCCAAGCTGCCCGCCACGACCTGACGCGGCATTGAACGCCAAGGCAGAGCGAGAAAGGGCGAGTCGTGCGGGAAACTACGACTGATGCGAAATAATTGAGCCGCAGGACGGAGAGGAAACAACCCATGTTGCGAAGCCTGAAAGACCTGGAACATTACGCCGTGGCCGCTACCGATGGCGACATCGGAATCGTGGAGAATTTTCTTCTCGACGACGAGCGCTGGGCAGTCCGTTATCTGGTCGTCGAGACCGGCGGCTTCTTCGGCGGCCGCCCGGTGCTCATCTCGCCCATTTCGTTCCGCCAGGCCGACTGGTCGACTCGCCGCTTTCATGTGGCGTTGACAATCGACAAGATCAAAAACAGCCCGAACGTCGACGTGCACCGGCCCGTCTCGCGCCAGCACGAGCGGGACTACTACGCTTATTATGGCTATCCGCCCTACTGGGGTTACTCGGGACTATGGGCGATGGGCGGCGCCCCGGGCTTGCTCGCGGCCAAGGCGTGGACCGAGATGGCCGCTGAAAATTCGGACAAGGCTTCCGGCGACGTCCACTTACGGAGCGCCAAAGAAGTTCGCGGATATCACATTCAGGGAAGCGACGAAGGGATCGGCCACATCGCAGACTTCATCGTCGACGATGAGACCTGGGCAGTTCGTTATCTGGTAATCGACACGAGCAATTGGTGGCTCGGCAAGAAGGTGCTGATTGCGCCGCACTGGGCAAGCCGCATCAGTTGGGAAAAAGAGAAAGTCTACCTGGACCTGCCTCGTCAAGCGATCAAAGACAGCCCCGAGTGGAACGCAAACGCGGCTGTCAATCGCGAGTACGAAGCGCGGCTATATGACTATTACGGACACCCGGTGTATTGGGCCAGCGACGATCGTCCGGTAGAGGCGCAGACACCGCCTGTCGAGGTGTCGCTACGCCAGAAGTAGAGGCGAGATAGACGGAGGCAAACATGTGGGTCTTTGTTGTCCTGATCGCGCTCTTTGTACTGGCGCTCGGCGGCGGAGGGTTGGGGTACACACGCTACACCTATTGGAGTTGGACGCCCGCCGCTGTCGTCCTGATGGTGCTCGTGACGCTGTACCTCACCGGCTGGGTCAGTTGGCATTAATGCAAATTCGGGGCGTCGATTTTCACGGCGATCCGTTCATTTTGACCGAGGCTTAATCATATTGATGGGGCTCGTAAGCGTCCTTTTTTGGCCCGATTTCTTAGAAAGACGGTGAATTCAGAGACTTACCGGCGCGCGTGGAATTGGTACGACGCTTGCGAAAGGAACATGAATGAGAAGGGAAAACCGAATGTCTCGGGGATCCTTCAAAGGGAGGCCCACATGTGGCTCATGATTCTCTTGATTCTCCTCTTCGTGCTGTCGCTCGGCGGCGGCGGTTGGGGGTACTCGCGGTACTCTTACTGGAGTTGGTCGCCGGCCGGTGTCATCCTAATCGCGGTTTTGGTGCTGCTCGTCACCGGCCACCTCAATTTTCACTAATGCAAACTCGAAATCAACCGAAAGGCAAGCAGATGAGACACACGACACTGGTCATCACGTTCTTCCTCGTTGCCGGCCTTGCGATGGGCTGCACTTCGACGGAGCGGACGGCGGTAGCCGAGGCGTAGGCTTCGGCCGCGATGGTGCGGTGATTCGGGACCGATGAAAAAGCGAAGGAAGACACGATAGGAGGCCACCGATGAAGGAACATGACCACACGAACGGAAAAAGGCCCGAATCGAAGCCCGAAGCGCAGAAAAAGAGGGCCAATTCGTTCCTGAAAATCTTTATCTATGGGAAATTATTGGCGAGTCGGATTTTTAATCCCGCCAAAGCCGAACGTGAAGCCAAAGCTGCGCCTGCGACCATGGCCGAACCTGAGGCCAAAGCCGAGCAGCCTTCCGATTTGACGCCGCAGATCGCCAAGCGTGCCTATGAACTGTACGAGCAGCGGGGACGCCAGAGCGATCCGGCGGTGCAGGACTGGGAGAGGGCGGAGCGGGAGATTCGGAACGCCACGCCTGAGTCTGAGCCTGAGCCCGAGGCCAAAGCTGAGCCTAAACCTGGGGCGCCCGAGAAATCGAAGCGCAAAGCGCACAAAGCGAAGCCGGGGCCGAAGCCCGACGCCGAGGACGATTTGAAATCCCTGCCTCTGGCCGAGGTCGAGAAAAAACTGGGGTTCTCGCCGGACGGCCTCAGTCAGGCCGAGGCGCAGAAACGGCTGGCCCAATATGGGCCGAACGAGATTGAAGAAGAGAAAACCAATCTGCTCCTGAAATTTCTCTCCTATTTTTGGGGTCCGATCCCGTGGATGATCGAAGTGGCCGTGATCCTGTCGGCGGTCGCCCGGCATTGGCCGGACTTTGGCATCATCCTCGTTCTGCTTCTGGCCAACTCCGTGGTCGGATTTTGGGAAGAACACCAGGCGGGCAACGCCATCGCCGCGCTCAAGGCCAAGCTGGCGATCAAGGCCCGGGTGAAACGCGATGGGACGTGGACCACCCCGGCGGCGCGTGAGTTGGTTCCAGGCGACGTCATCCGCGTGCGCCTGGGCGACATTGTGCCGGCCGATGCGCGTTTGCTGGACGGCGATTCGGTGGAGGTGGATCAGTCGGCGCTGACCGGAGAGTCGTTGCCCGCGACGCGCAAATCCGGCGAAGCGGTGTTTTCAGGTTCGATCGTCCGTCAGGGTGAAATCGAAGCCCTGGTCTACGCCACGGGCGCCAACACCTACTTCGGCAAGACGGCGCAATTGGTGCAGGAGGCGCAGACCGTCAGCCATTTTCAAAAGGCGGTTTTGAAGATCGGCAATTACCTGATCATCCTTGCCGCGGCTCTGGTGGCGGTGATTATTACCGTCGCGCTCTTCCGCGGCGACCGGATTCTCACGACGCTTCAGTTCGCCTTGGTGCTGACGGTGGCCGCGATTCCCGTGGCGATGCCCACGGTGCTGTCCGTGACCATGGCCGTCGGCGCGCGTCTGCTGGCCAAAAAAGAGGCAATTGTGACCCGCTTGGTGGCCATCGAAGAATTGGCGGGCGTGGATGTGCTGTGCGCGGACAAGACCGGCACGCTGACCCAGAACAA
>CAZHPN010000265.1:0-6090 GCA_964534375.1 uncultured bacterium
GCGATCTCCTTTTTCTGTAAGAGCGCCTTTCCAGGCGCGATTTCACAGATCGCACGCGAAGGCGGGGGGTGCTCCTACAGATGATTCCGCGCCTTACGGCCGCCGATCGCGCCCAGACGCGGCGCTCGCTGCGCGTCTGTAGCGGCTTCTTGAACGCACTGTGCCGCCGGTGTAATCTCACCCGCAAACATCGCCTTTGATTTCGACAACTTGGTGTTCGCCCGACCTGATTCGTCGGTGGAGGAAGAGCATTGCAATGAAAACGATCCGCGCGGCTGCGATTCTTGTTCTGGCGGCCCTTGTTTTCGCCGCGGCCGATCGATCGGGCTTCGCCCAGGCAACCGGCAAGCTCGTGGCGGTGCTGGAACTGAACAACAAGGCCGGCCTGACCGACGACGAGGCGGACTTCCTGACGAACAACGTGCGCAACGTGGCCAGCCAAGTTCTGCCGCGGGACCGGTTCGTCATCATGACGCGCGAGAACATCGAGATGTTGCTGCCGCCCGGCATGGACCTCAAGAAATGCACCGAGTCCAAGTGCGAGATCGAGGTCGGCCGCAAGCTGGGGGCGGAGTACATCGTTACCGGTGAGATTCTCAAGATCTTCGGCAACCCGCGCATCCAGCTTAGCGTCCACCACGTGCCCAGCGGCAATTTCCTCGGCAGCCGCAACACCGGCGCGGCCCCGTTGAGCAAGCAGGAGCCGCAACTGCTCAAGGCGGCGGACGAAGTGATGCGCCTGATCCTCGCCCATGCCGGCGTCGCCCCAGCGATGCCGGAGGGCGGGTCAACCGCCGCGCCGAGCGCGCAAACTGCCGCGTCGGGCTCGCCAGCCGGCGCCACGGCCGCGGCCGACCCGGAGTTCGAGAAACTGGTGCGCGCGGAGCAGGCGCGGATCGAAGCGCAGAAGCGTGCCGACGCAGAGAACAAGGCGAAGCTGGACGCTGACTACGCCGCCGTGAAAGCGATCCACGACAACACGTCGTACTCGGCGGAGGCCAAGAAAGCTGCCTATCAAAGATTCGTGGAGAAATGGTCGGCGGACGCGACGCGCCGGCCCGAAGTGCAGCAATGGCTGCAAGCGGGCGAAGTTCCGGCCGGCATGGTCCGCATTCCCGGCGGGACGTTCACGATGGGTTGCTCGCCGGGCGATGCGGAGTGCAATCCCGACGAGATCCCGGCGCACCAAGTGACGGTCAACGGCTTTTCGATGGACGCGACACCCGTGACGCAGGCGCAATATCAGAGCGTGATCGGCTCGAACCCGAGCCATTTCTCGGGCTGTGCAGATTGCCCGGTGGAGACGGTTTCATGGAACGACGCGCAAGCGTACTGCGCCAAGGCAGGCAAGCGATTGCCGACGGAGGCGGAGTGGGAGTTCGCCGCGCGCGGCGGGACGACAGGATCGCGTTACGGGGATATCGATGCGGTCGCTTGGTACGGCAAAAATTCCGGAAGCAAAACCCATCCAGTCGGTCGGAAGCAGGCGAACGCCTACGGGCTCTACGACATGCTGGGCAACGTCTGGGAGTGGTGTGCGGACTGGTATGACGACAAGTACTACTCGTCCTCGACCGCGGACAACCCCAAGGGGCCGTCCTCCGGCACGGCGCGGGTGCTGCGCGGCGGGTCCTGGGACAGGGCTCCCGGGGGCGTGCGCGCGTCGGCCCGGGCCGGGGGCGGCCCTGGCGGTCGGCTCGACTACTTCGGCTTTCGGTGTGCGCGGGACTGAAAATGAACTTTGACACTTGTGTCCTTGTGCACTTGGGGGAGTCCAGACGAGCCAGTTCTTCGCCAACCTCTACCTGGACGACTTCGACCACTGGCTCAAGGAGGATCTGCGGGTGGGACCGTATCTGCGCTACGTGGACGACTTCTGCGTCTTCGGCGACGACAAGTCGCGCCTGAACCAGACGCGGGCGGCGATCATCGAGCGCCTGGCCTCGCTGCGGTTGCGGATTCACGACGGCAAAAGCCGCATTTACACGCGGAAGGAAGGCGTCGAGTTCCTCGGCTTTCGGCATCTGCCGGGAACGGTGCGCGTGCGGAAGGAGAACACCAAGCGCTTTCGTTCGCGGATGCGACGATTGACGCGGGAGTACTCGTCGGGCCGGATCGGCTGGGAACGCGTGCGCGCGTCGGTGACGGCGTGGATCGCGCACGCTTCGTACGGCGACAGTGCGGCGTTGCGTCAGCGAATCGTGCCGCGTTACTCCTTCAAGTAACTCGTCGCGATCACCAACCGCTGAATTTCGCTGGTGCCTTCGTAAATCTCGGTGATCTTGGCGTCGCGGAAATGCCGCTCGACCGGGTATTCCTTGATGTAGCCGTAACCGCCGTGAATCTGAATGGCCTTGGTCGTGGCGCGCATCGCGGCCTCGGCGGCGAAAAGCTTCGCCATCGCCGAATAGCGGCCGTAGCCCTTCATTTTCTGGTCTTTCATCCAGGCCGCCTGGTGCACGAGCAGGCGCGCGGCTTCGATTTCGGTCGCCATGTCGGCGATCATCCATTGGATCGCTTGCAACGTGGCGATCGGTTTGCCGAACTGCACGCGTTCCTTGGCGTATTTGACGCTCTGCTCGAGCGCGGCCTGCGCGATGCCCACCGCCTGTGCGGCGATGCCTACGCGCCCGCCGTCGAGCGTGTGCAGCGCGACGTTGAAGCCTTTGCCGATTTCGCCGAGGCGCTGCGCGTCGGGCACGCGGCAATTCTCGAACACCAGTTCCGCCGTCGACGAGGCGCGGATGCCCAGCTTGTCTTCGACCTTGCCCACGGTGAAGCCCGGCGTGTCGCGCGTGACGATAAACGCCGTGATGCCGCGGTGGCCGAGGTTCTTGTCGGTGTTGGCGAAGACGACTGCGACGTGCGCTTCGACGGCGTTGGTGATGAACAGCTTGTTGCCCGTGATCACCCAGTCGCCGCCGTCTTTGACCGCCACGGTTTTCAGGCTGCCGGCGTCGGAGCCCGCGCCGGCTTCGGTCAGCCCGAAGCAGCCGATCCATTCGCCCGTCGTCATGCGGCTGAGGAACTTCTTTTTCTGCGCCTCGTTGCCGAAATGGCCGATCGGGTCGCAGGCGAGGCTGCTGTGCGCCGAGCAAATGACGCCCGTGCCCGCGCAGCCGCGCGACAACTCTTCGATGACGATGGCGTACGACACGTGGTCCATGCCGGCGCCGTTGTACTCCGGGTCGAAGGCGACGCCCATCAGGCCGAGTTCGCCCATCTTCTTGACCGCGTCCACCGGGTACACGTGATGTTCGTCCCAATGGGCGGCGTTCGGCTTCAATTCGTTGTCGGCAAAGTCGCGCACCATGTCGCGCAACGCGCGTTGTTCGTCGGTGAGTTGGAAGTGCATGTTCGTTCCTTTCCCGCGGCCGTGCGCGGCTATTGGTCCGTGAACTTGGGCGGCCGTTTAGCGAGAAACGCCCCCATCCCTTCTTTCTGGTCCGTGGTCGCGCACAGCGCGGCGAACGCCTGGCGCTCGATCAACAAGCCGTTCGCCAGATCGACATTCACGCCGCAGTTGATCGCGCGCTTGGCGGCGGCGAGCGCCGGCAGGCCGAAGGCCGCCATTTTCTTCGCCGCCTTTTTGGCCTCTTCGAGCAGCGCCTCCGGCGCGACGACTTTGTTGACCAGGCCGATCCGCAAGGCTTCGTCGGCGCCGATCATGTCGCCGCCGAGCACCAGTTCCTTCGCCATCGGCTTGCCGACCAGGCGCGCGAGGCGCTGCGTGCCGCCGAAGCCCGGAATGATGCCGAGTTTGATTTCGGGCTGGCCGAACTTCGCTTTGGTCGAGGCGTAGATGAAGTCGCAGGCGATCGCGATTTCCGTGCCGCCGCCGAGCGCGAAGCCGTTGACGGCGGCGATCGTCGGCTTGGGCCCGTCGTCGATCAACGACAGCACATCCTGCCCCAGCTTGGCGAAGGCCTCGGCTTGGAGCGGATTGTAGTTAACCATTTCGCTGATGTCGGCGCCGGCGACAAACGCCTTTTCGCCGCCGCCGGTGAGAACCGCCGCGCGGATCGCCGGGTCGGTCGCGATGGTGGCGAACGCGTCGCCGAGTTCCGCGAGCGTCGCGCTGTTCAGCGCATTGAGCGCCGCCGGGCGGTTGATCGTCACCAAAGCGATGCCGTCGCCGACGGCAAAGAGAATGTTTTTGTAATCCATGGCGGGCCCCTTATTCGACGCGCTCGAACAGCATCGCGATCGCTTCGCCGCCGCCGATGCACAGGCTCGCGCCGCCGCGTTTCGCGCCCGTGCGCTGCATGACGTTGAGCAGCGTGACCAGGATGCGCGCGCCCGAACCGCCGATCGGATGGCCGATCGCCACCGCGCCGCCGTAGATGTCCACCTTCGCCGGGTCAAGTTCGAGCCGGTCGTTGGTGATGACGGACACGATCGAGAACGCCTCGTTGATTTCCCACACGTCGATGTCGCCGGCCTTGAGATCGGCCTTTTTCAGCACGTTCTTGATCGCGTCGATCGGGGCGATCGTGAACCATTGCGGTTCGAGGCTGGCCGTGGCCTGCGCGACGAACTTCGCCAGCGGCTTGAGGCCCTTCGCCTTGGCCTTCGACGCTTCCATCAGCACGACCGCGCCGGCGCCGTCGTTGATCGACGAGGCGTTGGCGGCGGTGATCACGCCGTCTTTATTGAACGCCGGCTTCAAGGTCGGCATCTTCTCGTAGTTCGCCTTCCCCGGCCCTTCGTCTTTGGCGACCACGACTTCGCCCTTTTTGGTGCGGACTTTCACCGGCGCGATTTCCCAATCGAACACGCCGTCGGCCTGCGCTTTTTGCGCCTTGCGGAACGAGTCCGCCGAAAAGGCGTCGAGCTGCTCGCGCGTGTAGCCGTATTTTTTGGCGGTCTGGTCGGCGAAATTGCCCATGTGGCAATTGTTGTACGAATCCCACAGGCCGTCCTTGATCATCGTGTCTTCCACGGTGAAATTGCCCATGCGATAGCCCGCCCGCGAACAGGTCATCGCGTGCGGCGCCTGGGTCATCGATTCGAAGCCGCCGGCGATCACGCAATCCGCGTCGCCGCAGAGAATCGCTTGCGCGGCGAGACCGACCGCCTTCAGACCGCTGCCGCAGACCTTGTTGACGGTCAGCGCCGCGACCTTCGGCGGCAGGCCGGCTTTCAGCGTCGCCATGCGCGCCGGGGCCTGGCCCTGCGCGGCGGGCAACACGCAGCCCATGATCACTTCGTCGACGTCTTCGCCCTTGAGGCCGGAGCGCTCGAGGGCCGCCCGAATGGCGATGGCGCCCAGATCGGTCGCCGTAATTTCGGCCAACGCGCCTTGGAACGAGCCCACCGGAGTGCGAGCCGCGCCTACAATCCACACTTCTTTCATTGAAAACCCTCCCGCGGAAACGACAAATGGATGGTTCGGCTGCTCCCTGGCGACGGAATCATCGAGCGGCGATTTTCCCGGCCAAGGGGACGCGCATTTATAGTGCGCGGGCGCGCCGGTGTCAAACGCGTGCACTAGCGCGCGCAGGAGTCAGAATCCAGGAGCCGGAATCCAGAAGCCAGAAGAAAAAAGGAAGAAGGAAAAAGGAAAAAGGAAAAAGGAAAAACCGGTTGCACGGTCGCCGCTTGGCGCAGGGGTTGTTCTTTGGAAAGCGGTGGCGTACTCGGAGACGGAAACCAGGGATGGTCACCGGTTTTTAACGGCCGCCGCCGACAAGCCCGGGAAACCGGTGACGGAAAACGGGTGACTGTTCATAGTTTCCGCTCCCAACAATCCGGCGCGCCGGCGGCGCGGCGGATGGAGCGCCAAGGGCGCGATACATGACAGCCTGGGTCGGAGGCCGTCAGGCCGCAGGCCCAGGAAAGCCTGTTCATCAAAAGCGACGCCGTGCTGCGGCAACGGCGTACCGCATTCGGGCCCCCGACGGCGTGTCGCGCGCCGATGGCGCGCGGGATGAATGAATAATAACGGAGCCTTTTCGTCCTGGGCCTGCGGCCTTCGGCCTTCGACCCAGGCTATTGTATTTCGCGCCGTTGGCGCTGTCCTGAATGAATGAATACTAACCCAACTTCGCCAGTTCAGGGGTCGTGATTCTGTAAATTCGCATACTTAGC
>CAZHPN010000266.1:0-6000 GCA_964534375.1 uncultured bacterium
ATCGTCGGCCCGCGGCTGGTCGAGTTGGTCTACGGCGCGAAATACGCCGAGGGCGCGCGCGTGCTGGCGTTGCTCGGCGGCTTTCTCTGGCTCTGGTTCGGCACGATGACCTTCGGGTGGGCGCTGACCGCGGCGGACCGCCTGCATGACGTGCTGCTCGCCAACGTCTTCACCATGCTGGTCAACATCGCCGTGAACTTTGCGTTGATTCCGAAGTTCGGCTATTGGGGCGCGGCGACGGCGCAGATCGTGTGCGAGGTGTTCTTGCTCGCCTATTTCCTGCGCGTGTTCCGGCGGGCGTACGGCAACATGCCGCAAGCGATGTTCCCGGTGCGGGCGATTCCCGCGGCGCTGGCGCTGGCCGTCGTCGCCTGGGAGTTGCGCACGTTCAATCTGGTCATCGTGATCGCGGCGGGGGCCGTGGCGTATTTCGGCGTGTTGTTCCTGTTCCAGGCCTTGACCGAACAGGAGAAGCGCGTGCTTTGGCAATTCGCGCGGCGCAAACCGGCATGAGCTTCGGCGGCGCCATTAACGACGTTCAGCAACGCGTCAGCGCGAAAAGCGCGCTGTTGTTCGCCGCCGTGGCGTTGATCGCCAGCGGCGTCGCGTTGTTGTATGTCGATCCGCTGTTCGTCATCGTCGGGGCCGTGGCGTTGCTGCTCGGCATCGTCGTGTTGTCCGAGCCGTTCTACGGCGTGCTGTTGTACATCTTCTTGCTGTACGTCCGCCCGGGCGACATGTTTCCGCCGCTGGAGCCGTTGCGGCTGACCTTGATCGGCGTCGCGCTGCTGACCGCGGCCTTCGCGCTCAATGTGCTGGTGTACCGGCGGATGACGCTGACTTTTTCTCCGCCGATGTTTTTTATGGTCCTTTTTCTCGCGACCATCGCCATGTCCATGAGCAACACCTTCAACAAGGGCGAGACGCTCGACATCTTCACCGGCGTGCTGCGCATGGTTTTCATGACGTATCTGATCGTCCACGTCGTCGACACCGTGCAGCGGCTTAAAGGCTTCATGACCGGGCTGACGCTGATCATGGCCGGGCTGTCGACGGCGATCATCCTGCGCTACTTCCTGATTCCCGACTCGCACATCGAAGGCGAGGGCGGCAGCGGCGGCATCGCCGGCGGCTTCCTCGGCGACGGCAACGACTACGCGATGGCGCAAAACGTGATTTTGCCGTGGGCTATTGCGCTGGTCGGCGCGCATCGCAACAAGTGGCTGAAGGCGCTGATGGTGTACTCGCTGCTGATCGGCATCATCGCCATCGCCGTCACCTACTCGCGCGGCGGCTTTATCGGCATGGCGGTGGTGCTCATCGCCGCCTACGGGGTTTGGGTCGCCCACGGCCGGAATTATGCGGCGCGGGCGTTTGTGGGGCTCGTCGCCCTGACGGCGATCGTCGCCGGCATTCTCGCGTTTGCGCCCGATGATTTCCTCGACCGCCTGGGCAGCATCAAGGATTACGACCAAGATGACAGCGCCATCGGCCGTCTCGACGCCTGGCGCGCCAGCCGCGCGATGTTCGCCGATCACACGTTCGTCGGCGTCGGCGCCGGCACCTTCCCCGAGGCCTACGGCAAGAAATACATGCCCTTCGACGCGTCGAGCGTCGTCTGGCGCGAGGCGCACAGCGCGTTCTTCGAGACGCTGGGCGAACTCGGGCTGTTCGGCATTCTCTCGTTTTACGGCTTGGTGGTCAGCATCGTCGTGACGGCGTATCGCTTGCGCGGCGCGGCGCTGGCCGACGCCGCGGACGACGCATTTTTCTACGGCGCCCGGCGGGCCGTCTTTCTCAGCATGCTCGGCTGGTTGATTTGCAGTTTGTTCTTGTCCGTGGCGTACTATCCGCACTTGTTCGTGCAAGCGATGGTCGTCACGGTGCTGCGGAACCTCGCCGTGCGGCGGGGCGTCGAGCTGCCCATGATCGAAGAAGTCGAAATCGTCGAGGTCGACGAGGAGTTCGGCTGATGCGCGTTCGCGAGTTTGTCGAGGCCGACGCCGGCGCGTGGGAAAATTGGGTCGACGCCTGCCCGACATCGACGCTGTTTCATCGGCTGCCGTGGCGCGACGTGATCGTCGCCGCCCTCGGCCATCGGCCGCACTATCTCGTGGCCGAAGACGAACGCGGCCTCTGCGGCGTGCTGCCGTTGTTCGTGGTGCGCACGGGCCTTTTTGGAACGATGGCGATCAGCATGCCGTTTCTCAACGCGGGCGGCGTCGCGGCGCGCGACGAGGCGGCGGCGCTGCAACTGCTGGAGTGCGCGCGCGAAACCGGGCGGCGTTTTGCCTGCTCGTACGTCGAATTCCGGCACCGCTGGCCCGCGCCGGCCGCGGCGCAGTTGCCGACGAACGACTTCAAGGTCGTCAGCGTGCTCGACTTGTCGGCCGGGCTCGATGACGTTTGGAAAGGCAAGCTGCATCAAAATGTGCGCAACAAGATTCGCAAGGCGCAGAAGAGCGACGTGGAGATTCGCCGCGGCCCGGCGGAGTTCGACGCCTTCTACCAGATGTTCGCCGTCAATCAGCGCGATCATGGCACGCCGCTGCTGCCGAAACGGTTCTTCCGCGAAATCCTGGCGCGGTTCGGCGACCGCGCGAACATCTTCGCCGCGCACCGCGCCGGCCGGCCGATCGGCGCCAAGCTGACGATCGACTTCCGCGGCACGCGCTATTTCATCTGGTCGGCAAGCACGCGCGAGGGCAACCAATTCGCGCCGACGCCGGCGATGAACTGGACGGCGATCGAAGACGCCGTCGCGCGCGGTCTGCAGGCGATCGACTTCGGCCGTTCGACCAAAGACAGCTCGACGCAGGAATTCAAGAAGCATTGGGGCGTAGCCGTCGAGCCGTTGTATTGGCAATACCATTTGCTGACGCGCACGGAGATGCCGGGTTTGAACGTGACGAATCCGAAATTCGCGGCCGCGATCCGGATGTGGAAAAAACTGCCGCTGTTCGTCACGCTGCTCTGCGGCCCGTGGCTGGCGCGCCGGCTGCCGTAAGGAAGCGATGAGCGACCCGCGTCTCCCGATTGCGGCGCTGCGCAGACCCATCGGCGCTGGAATAGGCGCGGGTCGCCTTGCCGCGCTGTCTTTTCCGCGCAGACCTCTCCCCCGGCCACGCCCTGCGTGGCCGCGCCCCTCCCCGCCACAGGGAGGGGCGGTCCGGCCGCCCCATCGGCGCGCGGCCGGGGTTGAAATATACGCGCATAAGTCGAAGGGATATGACATTTATCTCCTGTCGACTCGTTGGATTCGCATTGCGATCCAGTTGCGCCCCGCGCTTGGAAATCCGGCACTGAGCGGCGAATGCCGCTCGAACCGGCCCCTCCCTGCGTCGGGGAGGGGCGGGAAATTTCGGGAACCGAAATTTCCGGGGAGAGGTCGGCCGCGAAAGCAAGAATCGAGCCTAATTCCAGCGCCTATGCCCCGACCCCTCGACTTCGCTCGGGGCAGGCTCCGGGAGGGGCATGAATTTTGGCCCCGTCGCCAAAGCGGCGCCGTGTATCAAAAAGGACGCCGATCAGGCCCCTCTCCGCGTCGGGGAGGGGCAGGAAATTTCGCCGTTGCGGCGAAATTTCCGGGGAGGGGTCGGCCGCGAAAACAAAAATCAGGCTGTTGCTGATGTCAAACGTGCAGCCGAAGGCGCCAGTGGAGCGCTCAGTTGCCTGGCGGCTCCGCAAACTGCCCCCGGTCGGAACCCGGCTCCGCTGGCGCGAACTCGCCGCGGGTTGGCAGGCGCCGATCGCGGCGGAGGCGCGGCTGGCGGCGGCGTTGCGGCAGCGGCTGGCGGCGGAACGCGTCTACCTGTACGGCAGCGGTCGCGCGGCGCTGGCGGCGTTGCTGGCCGCGGCGCGCGTCATCCGGCCCGGCGAGGCCGTCGTCGCGCCGGCCTACACGTGCTGGTCGGTCGCCGCGGCGATCAAGCGCGCCGGTCTGCGCGTGCTGCCGGCCGATGTCGACGCGGCCGGCGGCGATTTCGACTTCGAACGCCTGGCGCAGATGGATTGGCGCGACGTCGTCGCCGTCGTTTCCCCCGGTTTGTTCGGTTTGCCGGGCGACCTGCGCCGGCTCGAAGCGCTGGCCGAGGAAAAAGGCGTGGTGATGATCGACGACGCGGCCCAGTGTTTCGGCGCGGCGGTCGATGGCCGGCCCGCCGGCTCGTTCGGCGACGCCGGCATCCTCAGCTTCGGCCGCGGCAAGAACCTCACCGCCCTCGGCGGCGGCGCGGCCCTGGTGCGGCATCCGGCGCTCGTGCTCGAGCTGAACAAAACCGCCGACGCCTGGCGGACCGAACCGGCGCCCACGGGCTGGCAGATCGCGGCGCGCGGCGCGGCGATGCGCCTGGCCCTCTCGCCGTTCCTGTATAGCCTCGCGGAGAAAATGCCCGGCGTCCGCGTCGGGCAGACCGTTTACGATCCGGGTTTTCCGACGGCGGCGATGGGCGCGGCGCGCGCCGCGGTCGCCGCCACGGCGCTGGGCCGCCTCGACAAAATCAACGCCGACCGCGCGCAGCGAGCGGCGCTGCTCGACGCGGCGCTGGCGCCGTTGCCGGGCCTGACGCTGCCGCAGCCACGGGCGGGCGCGTCGCCGGCATGGCTGCGCCGCGCCGTGCTGGTGAACGATCCGGCGCAGCGCGGCGCGCTCTTGGCGGCGTGGCAGGCGGCGGGCATCGGCGCGACCGGCATGTACCCGGCGCCGCTGGCGGCGATCCCCGCGTTGGCGGGCGACCTCGATTTGCGGGCCGCGCCGTTCCCCAACGCGGAACGCGTCGCCGCGAGTTTGATCGCGCTGCCGGTCGGCGAGGGGCTGAATCGGCGCACGGCGCGCCGCATCGCCGACGTTGCGGCGCGCATTCTGGGCGGGGAGGAAAAATGAGCTTGAAACGCGCCCTGCGGCGGGCGGCGGCGACGACGGTCGGCGGCTTGGGCTTGGCGCGGCCGTTGGCGCGGTTGACGGGCGGGCGCGCGGCGATTCTCGCGTATCACCGCGTGCTCGATCCGGCGGTGCACGATCTCGAGGCGGTCGAGCCGGGCATGTTCGTCACGCGCGACGCGTTCGCCGAGCACATCGCGCTGCTGCAAGAGCGGTACGCGGTGGCGTCGCTGGCCGATCTCGCGCGGCGGCTGTACACGGGCGAACGCGTCGAGTGGGGCACCGTCGTCATCACCTTCGACGACGGTTGGCTCGACACCTACGAAGCCGCGTATCCGATCCTGCGCGCGGCCGGTCTGCCGGCGACGTTGTTCGTGCCGACCGGCGCGATCGACACCGGCGCCCGGTTCTGGTTTTCGCGCGCGACCGACGCGGTCAAGGAATTGTGGGAGAATCGCGAAATCCTGTCCGCGGCGTTTCCCGACGAAGACATGCCGCCCGAGGCCCGTTTCGTCATGGAGTTGCTGATCGAAGATCCGCCGCGGCCGCAGTACTTCACGCGCGTGATGCAAAATTGCAAAACGCTGCCCGAACAGGCGCGCGCGCGGGTCGTCGATTTTCTGGAGATGATCGCCGGGCCGCGGCCGACGAAGCGGCCGGAACTGGTCAATTGGGACCAACTGCGCCGCATGAGCGCCGACGTGTTCGAGATCGGCAGCCACACCGCCGGCCACCGGATCATGACGCAACTCGACGACGACGAGGTGCGGCGCGAACTCGACGAAAGCCGCCGGCGCATCGCCGACGAAATCGGCGAAACGCCGATCAGCTTTTGTTATCCGAACGGCGACCACAACGACAAGATCGCGCGCCTCGTCGCCCGCGCCGGTTACGCCTGCGCCACAACCACCCGCCACGGCTTCGCCAACCCGCCGGCCGACCTCTACGCGCTGCCGCGCCTGGGCATGCACCAGGGCGTCGCGCCCGATGCGCACGGTTTGGCGCTGCTGCTCTCCGGAATTGGGTGAACCGGGTCGATTTGAATTTGCACCACAGAGGCACAGAGGACTTAGCGCGGCCCTTCGGGCCGCAACCAAATGGCGGCCTTCGGCCGCGGTCAA
>CAZHPN010000267.1:0-5946 GCA_964534375.1 uncultured bacterium
CCATTTGAAGCATCGCCGCTCTTAATCCTAAAGCCTATGCCGCGTCGGGGAGGGGCGGAAAATTTCTGGAACCGAAATTTTCGGGGAAGTGATTCTTGCAAGAGGCTCTTCGGACTTCCGACTTCTACCTGCTTGCCGCCGACCACTGGCCACTGACCACCGGCTTCCGCCGGCCCCGTCCGCCCGTTCGCCGAACTTGCGTTCGAGCCCGCAAAATGTTTCGATTGGGCCAGTCTGGCAAAAAGGATGCAAGATGAAGACGGTTTGGCTGATTGCGCTCCTGGCGGTCGTTCTTGGCGCCGGTCTGGCGTTTGTCGCCTGCGGCGGCGCCCATCACGACAATAATAGCAATAAGCCGGACGATGACGATAATAATTCGGACGACGACCAGACGATCGCGCCGTACGGATTCCAGATCGTCGACGTGGAATCGGAGACGTCGCCGGCCGTGCAGTTGGCGCTGCAAGCCTGCGCCGGTTTGTATAATCGGCAGCGAGGCGGCTCCGTTTACACCATCATGAAGGACACCGATTCGCAATGGTTGCAGGAACTCGCTTTCGGGCCGGCCGAACTGGCGGATTCCGCGCAGTTCTTGCAGTCCTGCGTGACGGCATTCCCGTGCCTGCGGTATTCGTACACGGCGCAGCAGCCGCTGCTGCCCAACATCCTCACCGTCGGCGCGGTCCTGGGGGCTGTGCCCTTGGACGAGGGCATGACCCCGGCGTGCGCCAACCCGGCGTTCGACGCGATCGCCGCCTTTGCCGAACGGAATACGCCTTATCTCGCCACGCAATATGTCTATGAGAACTACGTCAAGGAGACGACCGGCCTGGCGATGATCAATCCCGGATATGATGATAATAACGCCAAGGTCTGGGATCCGCCCCTGACGGGCGACATGGACGCTTCCCTGGTCGATTTTGTGTTTTCCGCGAAGCTATTCGTCACCTTCCTGATTAACGGTTGCATTCCGGCGACGCCGGAACATGCGCTGCTCGACGAGATTGCCGCGGCAAACCCCTGGCCGAACCCGATCGGCGTCTACGGGTACGCCGACTATTGGAAGGTGTTCGGCGGAGACCTTTTCGAGGCCCAGACCAACTGTGTGGATTCGCGCAACCTGGGTGAAATTGCCACTTCCGGAGTGAATAATTTGTCTTTTCTCTCGTCGCGGCGAAGCCCGATCTCCGAGGCCAACGAGGTCGAGCAGAACGCGGCGGAGGATGTTGATTACGACCCCAGCATGACCTATGTGGCGTTTGTCGTGGGCGACGGGGACAACGTCGGGTTTCTCATGGATCAGCGCAGCCAGTGGTTTCAGCAACGCGTGGCGGATTGCCGGCAAACAGACAATTCCTGTGCGCCGCTCACCTGGACGATCTCGCCGCATATCACGTACCTCGCGCCCGACGTGCTGGAATGGTACTACGACCTGAGCCATCAAACCGGGAAGGACTACTTCATGCTCCCGCCCAGCGGCCATTTGTACGCGTACCCCGCATCCATGGACGCGGCGATGCAAGACAAATTCGTCGCCGCCACGGAACAGGATGCCCGGCTGCTCGGCGCCGACACCACCATCGACTGGGAGTGGCTGACCACATGGCACAGCGCCGAAACGGAATTCCTGCCGAAGTACGCCACCGTCGGAGGCGTCATCGGCGGCGTGTTTCCGGTCAACGTTCCCTACATGTTCCCCACCTTCACCTGGCCGAACGCCAACCAGTTCTTCAAGGTGCTCACCGGTCAAGATGGCGGCAAGGCGGTGTTGTTCCGCCCGCGCGAGTGGCGAGGCGTCGACGAAAGCGGGGCTGGTTTGCTGCTGGACTTCAACTTGACCCCCGCGGACATGGCCAAGGAATTGGGCAATTACCCCGCGGGCACGGTCGCCTACGTCTACATGACCAGCGACGGCGGGCTGACCATCGAGAACGCGTTCCTGCCGCTGGTCAAATTATTGCCGGCGCATGTTCGTCTGGTCAGCACCGCGGCCGCGGTGCGGCTGGCGCTTGACGCGTCTCAAAACGGCGCCGACGCAAAATAGAATCTACGGGCCGCCCCTGCCCAGCCGGCGCGTCATCCCGGGGCGAGTCGTTTTCACGTCCGAAGAACCACTGTATGGCTTGTCGCCTATTGCACGAAATAAACGCGAGGTGCTATGTTGAATTGCATATCAAGAAAGCGATGGTCGGACCGCGGGCGAGCGCTCGACAGACCCGCTTTTTATTTCGAACGGAGTCCGCATTGACCAAAAAGAAGCGAATCACCCTGTGGGTCGTCGGCGCGTTGGCTCTCGCCGGGGTCGGCTTCGCCGTTTTTGCCTTTGTTGCGGCGCCGTTTTCCCCCGACACCGCGGAAGGAAACGCCAAGGCCTGCGATCTCGGGAACGCGCACGCTTGCTTCAAACTCGCCGTCCGGTACGCCGACGGCGCCGGCGTCGCCAAAGACCGGGACAAGGCCGCGGCGCTGTGCCTGCGGGCCTGCGACGGCGGGGACGCCGACGGCTGCGCGGACCTCGCCGCCCTGTACGTGCGCGGCAACTATTTCCCCAAAGACCTGGGCCAGGCCGCCATTCTCTACCAGAAGGCCTGCCGCGGCCGGTCCGTCGCCGCCTGCGTGCGCCTCGGCGTCATGTACAAAGACGGAAACGGCTTGGAAAAAAACGAGGCGAAAGCAATGGCGCTATTCAAAGCGGCCTGCGAGGGCACGCCCTTGAACGCGGAGGCCTGCGGCTATCTCGGCGACATGAGCCAGAGCGGCGCCGGCGCGCCCAAAGACGCGGCCAGAGCCGCGCAATTGCACAAAGCGGCTTGCGATCACGGCGAGGCGCGGGCCTGCACCCAACTCGCTCTCGGACTTTACGACCCGACCGGCGTCGGCGCCGACCAGCTCGAAACCGCAGCATTGTTCGAGAAGGCCTGCGCCGGCGGGGACGCCGGCGGCTGCAGCCGCCTCGCGTTATGTACAAGCACGGCAACGGCGTCCCCGAGGATTTGACCAAGGCCGTGAAGCTCTACGAGAAGGCGTGCGACGGCGGTGACCCCCGCGGCTGCGCGGCCTTGAGCGGAATGTACACGAGCGGCTCCGGCGTTCTTAAGGACGTGGACAAAGGCTTGGCTCTGCGCGCGCAGGCCTGCTACGCCGGGGAAGCGCTGGCCTGCGAAGACCTCGGCCGCGATTACATGCATGGCGTGATCGTCCCGCGAGACCTGGCCAAGGCCGCCGAAATGTTCCAAAAAGCGTGCGACGATGGGGAGCGACGCGGCAGCAAAGACCTGCGTTGGCTGGAAGTCATTCGTGGACAGGTCGCCGCCGGAAGGCTGAAGTAATTGTGGTTCGTGGAGGCGTCCGCGGCCCGGCCGCGAGATGACGGCGGCGAATGGCAGGGCCGATACGTCGGATAAGTTGTTGGCATGGATGGGGAGGTTTCGCCATGAACCGCAGCATTCGGGAAGCAGGCTTCCGGCAGTTCGGCGGCCGTGACGCCTAACCTTTCGGCCAACGTGTCGACGTTCGTCAGCGTGATCCGCGCCATCGGCGCGTCATTTCGGGGGCCGTCACGGAGACGCGCCCCTGCCGATCTGCCTGGATTCCCGCCGGCGCGGGAATGACGTGTCGCGGGGCGAAGCCGCGTAATCGTGGGGAACAAGCCGTCAGGGCGCAGGGGTAAAAGGCGGGCCGTAGATTTCCTGATTGACCAAAGTGAAGGCGTCGACGACTTGCGGGTACGGATCGTCCGTTTCCGCGACCAAGCCGAAGTTGGAATTTTCGCCGTCCCAGCGGCCGGCGGCCGGCTCGTCCATGTAGGCGAACCAGTGATAGCCGATGCAGTGCGGGGCATTGATGCAGTCGTGCAGGTAATCGACCGTCCAGGCCGCGCGTTCGGTCTGATCTTTGGCGGTTTCGAACAGCCATTGCGGCGGCCAGGTCGAGGGCGGAACCGCGTCGAGCCCGCGGAAGCCGAATTCGGTGATCAACACCGGCTTGCCGCTGAGATAATAGAAATCCTGAGCCAGGTCCTCGGCGGGCACGAAACGGCAAAACAGCGCCAAGTCCTCTTGCAACTGCTGAAAAATCGGCCAGACCAGATAATGATTGACCGTCATCACGTCGATGTACGGCGCGGCGGCCTGCACAACGATGGTCGGCGTGTACCACGAGACGAACCGAACGCCCATGATCAGGTGGTTCGGATCCTGGGCGCGGATCGCCTCGGTCGTCACGCGGAAAAATTGGTCGGCGACATAACCGGCCCAGGCCGTGCGGTCGTCGGCTTGCTGAGCGTTCTCCGGCACGGGAAAGACCTTCGTCAACTCCGGGAATTCGTCGAAACTGGCCACATTGAGATAATAGGCGGCGTCGAAGGCCGCGACGTCGTTGTGATAACGCTCGCGCAGCCACGTCATCAACGCGATCTTGCCGGCCGCGTCGGCCGGCAACGCGACGTAATCGGCGAACAGATCGAGCAGGCTGCGCGCTTCCGGCCCCCAGTGCATTTCGTTGTCGATGAAGTAACCGATCAGCAGCGGATCGGCTGCCAGACCGGCGCATTGCGCCGTCTTCGTCGCGACGTTTTGCAGGAAATCCTCGCTCCAATAGTCGGCGACGCCGCCCGCGAGATCGTCCGCGTCGCCCAGGCCCAGGACGATCGTGTACGGCATTTCGCCGGCGAACAGCGACCACTTGCTCCAGCCGCCGAGGGTGTTGAAATGCCAGTCGTTCAACCGTTGCAGGGTCACCGCCGCCCACGCTTCCTCGGAGCCGTAAAGTTTCATGATCTGGTCGTAGTAGGGGCTGCAATTGCACGCCGGGCTATAGTAGCCGCCGGGGTCGACGACGTTGACGCCCGTCGAAAAGAACCGCTCGCCGGCCGGCGTGAAAAACCACCAGCGGCCGTCGCGCTGCCCCACCGTGAAAAAACCGTCGGCGGCGCGCGCCGTCGCGGCGGCCGCGCAAACCGCGACCGCCAACAGCAGGGCCCGACGAGCGATGGAAAAATGCATGGCGAAACCCTCATGTGGGCGAAGACGTTGTTACCGGGTTTCTCTTACGAAGTCAACGCAGCGGCGACCGCGGCGGTTCGGCCCGCGGAAATCAGTCCACGACTGCGCCGCAGGCCGCCGAGCGCACGTGCTGGCGATAACGCTTCAGGTAGCCCACGGGCGTGTCGCGCTCGACCGGTCGGAAATCGGCCAGGCGCGCGCGCAGGTCGGCGTCGGAAAGCGCGACCGACAGTCGCCGATTGGGGATGTCAATACTGATGGCGTCGCCGTCGCGCACGGCGGCCAACGGCCCGCCGACGTAGGCTTCCGGCGACACGTGGCCGACGCACGGCCCGTTGGACGCGCCGGAGAAGCGGCCGTCGGTGACCAGCGCCGCGTTTTTCAGGCCCATCAGGTCCAGCGCCATGGTGACGGCCAGCATCTCCGGCATGCCCGGTCCGCCCCGCGGCCCCTCGTAGCGGATGACGATCACCTCGCCCTCGCGGAGCCGGTTCTCGCGAATCGCGGCCAAACAATCGGTCTCGGCGTCGAAGACGCGCGCCGGCCCGGTGCAGACGCGCATTTCCGGCGCGACGGCCGACTGCTTCACCACCGCCCCGTCGGGCGCGAGGTTGCCGTAGAGCACGACGGTCCCGCCCTCGGCGTCGTGGGGCGCGCTCTTGGGCCGGATCACCGCGGGGTCGTGGACCTGCGCGCCGGCGATCACCTTGGCGATCGTGCCGCCCGCCGCGGACAACGCCTCGCCGTGCAGCTCGCCGGCCAGCATCTTCATCACCGCGGGAATGCCGCCGGCGCGGTGCAGGTCCGGAATGCCGTACGGGCCGTTGGGCGAAACGCCGACCAGCGTCGGGATGCGCCGGTTGTATTCGTTGAACGTCGCCAGCGGCAGTTCGAAGCCGAGCGCGTGGGCGATCGCCGGCAGGTGCAGCGTGGCGTTGGTCGA
>CAZHPN010000268.1:0-5929 GCA_964534375.1 uncultured bacterium
GCGTCGTCGTCGTCATCCGGCGAAGCGTCATCGTCCGGCGAGGCGTCATCGTCCGGCGCGGCGTCGTCGTCCGGCGAAGCGTCATCGTCCGGCGAGGCGTCATCGTCCGGCGAGGCGTCATCGTCGGGCGACGTATCGTCGTCGGGCGACGTATCGTCGTCGGGCGACGTATCGTCGTCGGGCGAGGCGTCGTCGTCATCGGCCGTGTCGTTGTCGTTGTCGTTGTCGTTGTCGTCGTCATCGGCCGTGTCGTTATCGTCATCGTTGTCGTCGTCATCGGTCGTGTCATTGTCATCGTCGTTGTCGTCGTTGTCGTCGTTGTCGTCGTTGTCATCGTTGTCGTCGTTGTCGTCGTTGTCGTCGTTGTCGTCATTATCGTCGTCATCGACGACGGACTGACATTGGCCGTCCGCGCAGACGGTTCCGGACGGGCACGCGACGCAGGCCGCGCCGCCCTGGCCGCAATCCGCGTTGGCCGTGCCGGTCTGGCAGACGCCGGACGCGTCGCAGCAACCGCTCGGACAACTGGTCGAATCGCACGCGCACGCGCCGTCGACGCATTCCTGCCCGAGGGGGCACGCGACGCAGGCCGCGCCGTTCGCGCCGCATTGGGAATTCGTGGGCGCCTCGATGCACGCGGTCCCGCTGCAGCAACCGGATGTGCAGTCGTTCGGCGCGCAGTACGCGACGCAATTTTGATTCGTGCATTCGTTGCCGGCGCTGCAGACGGAACAAGCCGCGCCGTCCGCGCCGCACGCCCCGTTGCTCGTGCCCGCCTGACAGGCGCCGCTCGCGTCGCAGCAGCCGTTCGGGCAGCTATGCGCGTCGCAGACGCACGCGCCGCCGTTGGTGAGGCCGACGCATTCCTGCCCCGCGGGGCAGGCGGCGCAGGCCCCGCCGTTCGCGCCGCAATTGGCGTTCGTGTTCCCGGCCTCGCACGTCGTCCCGGCGCAGCAGCCGCCGCCGCAATCCTGCGGATTGCAATACGCCGTGCAACTCTGCGCGGAGCATTCGTTGCCGAAGCTGCACGCGGCGCACGCGGCGCCGCCGGAGCCGCAATAGTTGATGTCGGTGCCCGGCTGGCAGACGCCGTTGACGTCGCAACAGCCGTTCGGGCAGTCGTTGCCGTTGCAATAGGCGACGCAGACGCCGGCCTGGCATTGCGCGCCGGAACCGCAGACGACGCAGCCCCCGCCGTCGGCGCCGCAGGCGTCGTTGGCGGTTCCCGGCAGACATCCTGCGCCGCTGCAGCACCCGGAGGGGCAGTCGCCCGCGCTGCAATAGGCGACGCACTGTTGGTTTTTGCACTCGGTTCCCGCGGGGCAGGCCGTACACGCCGCGCCGCCGGTTCCGCAGGCCGAACTGGCGATGCCGTCCTCGCAGCTCGTGCCGTCGCAGCAGCCGCTCGGGCAGTCGCTCGCGTTGCAATACGCCACGCATTGGGCGTTCTGGCACTCCGTGCCGGCGGCGCAAACGAAACATCCCTGGCCGTTCGCGCCGCAGGCGTCGTTCGCGGTTCCCGGCAGGCATTGCGTGCCGGTGCAGCACCCGGTCGCGCAGTCGCCCGTGCCGCAATAGACGACGCATTCTTGGTTGTCGCACTCGGTTCCCGCGGCGCAGGCGGCGCAGGCGTTGCCGCCGCTGCCGCAATAATTGTTGTAGATGCCCTGCTCGCACCGGCCGTTCGCATCGCAGCAACCGCTGGCGCACGACAGCGCATCGCAGATGCACTGCTGGTTCGCGCACCGCTGGCCGGAGAGGCACGTGGCGCACATGACGTTATAGCCGCACGCGTCGTCGGAGGTTCCGGGCAGGCACGTCGTGCCGGTGCAGCACCCGGCCCAGCAGTCGGCGGGGTCGCAGTACGTCGTGCAAACGTTGCTGACGCAGTCTTGGTCGTCGGCGCAAACGGCGCACGTTTCGCCGTTGGTCCCGCAAGCCCCCGCGTAGCCGCCGTTTTCGCATCCCCAGGCGTCGCAGCAGCCGGTGGCGCAGTTGCTCGCATTGCACTCTAAAGGCACGCATTGGCCGGTTGTCCCGCCGCAGTATTCTCCGGGGCCGCACTTGACGCACGCTGCGCCTTGGGAGCCGCAGGTGTCAGGCTGATAACCCAACTCGCAACCGTGCTCGTCGCAGCAACCGGCCTCGCAGTTCTTCGCCGCGCAGGGTTCGCAGGCTTGCGCCACGCACACATCCCCGGAAGCGGTGCAATCGGTGCAGGCAGCTCCGCCCTTGCCGCACAACCAATTGGCGGTTCCCGTTTCGCAACCGAAGGCATCGCAACAGCCCGATGGACAAGTCGTCGAACTGCACGCGGCGCAGGTGTGGTTGGAGGCGCACACCTCGCCCGAGGCGGAGCAATCGACGCAAGAAACGCCGCCCGTGCCGCAGCCGGACGCGGCCGTCCCGGCCTCGCAACCGAAGTCGTCGCAACAACCGTTGGGGCAAGTGGCGGCGCTGCACGCGATCGGGGCCGGTCCCGAGCCGAACGTCACCCAGTAGGCGGAGCCCGCGAAATTCGTCGGCCCGCCAACCTCGGTGTACGCAATGTTGAAAAAGCCGTTTTCGCCCCAGCCGACGCCGTACGAATTCTTGGCGATGAAGGATTGGGTGCTGTCGTTCCAGCCGATCAGCAGCACCGTCATGTCGTACTGGCGATCGCCCCAAACGTACGAATAGACGCCGTCCTGGTAGCTGGCGAAATCCGCATAGGTCTCCATCGTCACGGCCAGCGGGCCGTCCTGATAAACGCCTTGTTTCAGCGAATCGACGTCGGAACTGACCGTGCCCCAACTTCCGACCAGGTACAAGCGGGACGCCGCGTTGGCGCACGGGGCGCACGACGAACCGACGCCGGCGTAGGGGTAACATGCCTCGTCGACGGTTCCGGTGCTTTCGAGGTATGCGAGAGCCTGGGTTGGCAAGCCGCCATAACAGCCCGATTCGTTTCCCGTATCGGCGCAGTCGATCAAGTCCTGCTGGGAAAGTTGGAGCGTGGGCGGGGCCCCCCCGGTGCGGACAGCCGCCGACTCCAAAGCGGCGACTGTGCCGAAGGCCCAGCCCGCAACGCAGCCGGTGGAATAATCGTCATCCACGTAATTTTGATCGTCCACCGGCGTGACAACGCCCTGGTCGCGCCAGTCGAAAACGCTTGGCAGACTTTTCCCGGCTTTCTCCCGCCGCGGCGGCGCCGGCGCTTTGTCGGGGAATCGGACGGCGGGTTGCGCCGCCGCGGAGACGGACGACCGGCCGGCGGTCCAGTGCGCGCCTTTTTCGCGGATCGCTTGCCGGACCTGTTCGAGATCGTCCGCCGTCGCCAACACGGAACCCGAGATGAGAAGAACGAGACCCGCCAACAACGCCAGCGATTTCCGCATCATCATTTCGTCACCCCGTTCCTTTTGCGCCAGCCGACGCGACGATCTGTTCGCGTGCGGAGACGGAACAGCCCGTTCCCATTAAATCCGGTCTCAAACGCGGTTGAAAAGCTCGGAAAAGACGACCGATGTTTCAATAATTACGCTCGCTCGTCTTCGCCGTCAATCGGGCCGAAAATCGTCGACCGCCACGCGCGCAACGAAGCGCGCCAAAAGTTTCGCCATCGCGGCTGGCGACCTGACGCGCCATCGCTATTCCTTGTTGGGCAGCGCCGCCTTCGCGACCATGGGCGCGGCCTCCGTCTCGGGCAAGGACTTCGCAAGGCGGAAACCCAGGTCGCTGAAGCGGCTGCCCGGGTCGACCCCGAAGCGAACCGCCGAGCGGCAAAACTGCGCGACGCTGTTCCAGCCGCCGCCGCGGAGCACGCGCTCCGAGCCGTCGTCGGGCCCGGTCGGATCGATCGCGAGGCCGTGCGGATACGCGGCCATCCCATCCCACACCCATTCCCACACGTTGCCGTGCATATCGTAAAGGCCCCAGGCGTTCGGCGCAAAGCTGCCGACGCGCACGGGCGCCTCGCGCGCCTGGCCCTTGGGGCAACCCGGCTGCGGATACTCGCCGTCGTAATTCGCTTGATGCGCCGACAGACACTGGCCCGTGTTGTACGGCGCGGCGCTGCCGGCCCGCGCCGCGTACTCCCATTCCGCCTCGGTCGGCAGGCGGTAGCCGGTGCAAATGCGGTCCCAGTGAATTTCATCGTCCGGCGTGCGGGAGTAACAACGGGTCAAGCCTTCGAGATCCGACAGCCGGTTGCAGAAGTCGAGCGCCTCGTACCACGAGACTCCCTCCGCCGGGCAGTCATCGCCGCAGCTCGTGAAAAAACTCCGGTTCGTGGCCATTATCTTGCGCCACTGACGTTGCGTCACCGTCGTCGCGCCCAGCAGAAAGTCTTTGCCGATCGTCACCAGATGTTGCGTCTCGTCGGCGACCCGCCCGGGCTCGCGACCCGGCGAACCCATCAGAAACTTGCCGGCCGGAATCCGCATCATCGAATAGCCGACGCGGGCCGCCGTCGACACCCGCGGCGAGCCGTCGCCCAGGCGCTTCCGGTCTTTGGGCGCGCCCTCCCCGAAAACGTACATGGCGCCGAGTTGGAGGCAGCCGTCGGAAAAGCCGCCGTCGCACGCCTTCTTGTACAGCGTCGCGGCCTTGGCCCGATCTTTGGGCACGCCTTGACCATTCCGGTGCATGACGCCCAGGTCGTAGCAGCCGTTGGCCTCGCCGCCGTCGCAGGCGGTCGCGAACAACGCCGCGGCCATGGGCAAATCCACCGATACGCCGTCGCCGTTATAGTATTTTTCGCCCAGGTTGAAGCAGCCCGTCGCCGCCGCGCCGCCAAAGGCCTTCGCGTACAACCCGGCGGCCTTGCCCAGATCTTTGGCGACGCCCGCGCCGGTCTGGTGCATGGCGCCCAGATTGATGCACCCGCCGGTGTACCCGCCGTCGCAGGCCTTCGCCTGCAGCGCCGCGGCCTTGCCCAAATCCTTGGCGACGCCGTCGCCGTGTTCGTACATGACGCCGACGCTGTGGCAACTTTTCGCGTGCCCGATGCCGCAGCCGAGCGTATGCATCGCCGCTTTCGCCAAATCGACCGCCTGCCCGCGCGACGCGCCCGCGATGGCGGCGACGATCAGCAGCGCCGCCGCGGCGGCAATGCGCGGTCGCCAGCCGGCAAGTTGCGGATGTTCTTTCCCAACGGCGCCCAGCAGCGGCGGGCAGAACGCGGCGGCCGCCAACATTGCGACTATCGCCGCGAGCAGATGTCCGGTGACAAAGATGACAAAGCCGCCGAAGATCAGCAGCCCGAAAATCGCCCAATTGACGACCGGGGAAACGGCGTCGATTTTTTTTGCGACGCGCGACGCCGGCAGCGGCGCGGCGACCGGTCGCGGCGCAAAGATCGGCGTCGGCGCGCGCACGGGCGCTTGGGCGGCGGCGGCCGGCAGCGCGACGGCGCGCGGCCTGGTCAGCAACGTGAGCGGCGCCCCGTCTTCGGGCTCCGGCGCGCCCGGCGGGGCGGTGATGGCCGCCGCGGTCGTCCACTCGCAGCAGGAATGGTCGAAAACGGCCGCCTCGGGCGGGATCTCGCCCGTTCTCACCATCCCCGCCAAGCTGGGCAGATCGGCTACAGGCGTATCTTTGCCGGCGAATCGGACCGTAAACATTTGTCCCCCTTCCGAGCGGACGCTTTAGGGTATCACTAGTTCGCGGCGCGAGGCAACTGGGGCAAGCGAGGATTGGGGCAAGCGAGGAGTGGATCCGCCCGAGCGATGGCGCCCGAGCGATGGCGCCGCCCGAGCGATGGCGCCAGCCACTTCTGCGCCCCGCCGAGCGATGGCGCCAGCCAGTTCTGCGCCCAGTGAGGCGGCTGGGGGTCTCGCCGGGAGCGCCGACGCCCTCGTCGGCGTTTGTTATTCCGTCGCCGCCGAGCGATGGCGCCGCCGAGCGATGGCGCCAGCCACTTCTGCGCCCAGTGAGGCGGCTGGGGGTC
>CAZHPN010000269.1:0-5851 GCA_964534375.1 uncultured bacterium
ACGCGCAGACCTCTCCCCGGAAATTTCGGTTCCCGAAATTTCCCGCCCCTCCCCGCCGCAGGGAGGGGCCAGAACAGACGCGTCGTCAGCGAAACGTGGCCCGCGAAGAGAGCCTGAGGGGTCTGTGCGGCGAGCCGAGCACTGCGGCGAAACGTGTGCAAGGGGCTCATTTGTCTTTGTTCTTCTCGATTTTGTCCTTGAGGAAGACCCATCCAGGCAGGATGTTTTCGTCAAGATGGCCGGGCAAAATGGAATGGATGGGCGACCCGAGGTTGAACGGGCCGCCGTGCTTAAACAGGTGCTCGGCAACGTAGAACAACAATTCGGCCGGCAGCCCCATCGCGACCTCGTCTTCGGTGGTCCCGGAAAACGCGCGGTCGCCCTGGCCGGGATTGACGAACTCCGGCTTGCCGGTCAGCAGCGGCAGGAGCGCGCCCTTGATGCACGATTCGCCCGAGCCGATGAATACGGAGTGGGTGATGTAGCGCCCCTCGTAGCCGAGCGCCTGGATCACATGCGTCATCTGGCCGGGATTGCCGTAGAGCAGCACGGTATCCGGCACGAACTCGGTTTTGGTCAGCGGCGCCACGAGCATCGCGGCGTGGTCGGCCAGCTTTTTCCGGTTTCCCTCTTCCATCAGCGGCCCGTAGTAGGTCGCCCCGATGGAAAGCTCCGCGTCCAAATCTTTGTGCCACAGGTTCAGCACCTGGCTCTGCACCATGTCCGGCAAATCCACGTCGATGAACCGGTGCGCGGCGGAACTTGGCAGGCAGAAGTTGTCTTCCCCGGTCATGGCGACGTTCATTCCCCAGCGCCGGGCGTGCGTGAACGCCTGACAAAGGCTCCACTTCTGGCCGAGGGCGCTGGGCCGGGTGAAACCCTCTGGGATCGGCTCGCCAATTTTAAGGTACTTCACCGCCACCGGCATTGTGTACAGGCGCAGCCCATCGTGGATTTTGGCGGCGGCTTCTCGGTATTCGTTCAACGATCTCATTTCGAACCTCTGTATTCCTGGAATGCGGCGGTTGGCTTCAATGACCGAATCGCCAGTTTCACGGTCGGCTAACGCACACAACGCACACTGGTGGCGACGTCGACGCCGGCGAAGTAGACGATGCCAAAGTAGAAACCGACGTACCATTCGTAGCCGTTGGCGTCCGCGACCGCCGAGGACGACCAATAAGAACTAATGTCGCCTGTGATTTCCGGAGGCCAGAATGCGCCACCCGGCCCGGGACCGCTGCCGGAGCATTGAGCACATGCCGCGTTCCGGCATCTGAGATCCAAGCAGTTGTCCGTCACGCCGCAGGCCCCACCCGACTCCGTGTCCGTGCACCCCCGAATCAGGCTGCGAAGCGCGTCGATGTCCGGCAACCGCCAATCGCTGTAACCGCACCAAGTCAGGCTGGTGCAGTAAGTCTTCGCATCCGCCCAAACGTAACCTATCGTCCCGACCGTTGGGCCGTTCTGCCACATCAGGCCCGTGGTGGGGTCCGTACAGCACGTCCCGTCGGGGTTGCAATTCATTGGGGCCGAATCATCGTTATCGTCGTCGTTGTCATTATCATCGTCATCATCGTCATCGTCGCTGTCGCGCGCGCACCGAAAACCGACCGCGCCGAGGGCCGAGCCCGGATCGAGCCAGCCGCGCGCAGAAATTCGCAGCGTGGTCGCATCATCGCCGAAGCTGCCGCCGCGCACGACGCGATCCGTGCCGCTCGATGGCCCCTGCGGATTGTTCTGCGGCGATGAGGCATAGTAGTTGGGGTCATACCAGTCGTTCACCCACTGATCGACGTTGCCGAGCATGTCGCACAGGCCCCAGGCGTTCGGTTGCAACCCGCAAACCGGATGAGTCGTGCCGCCGGAGTTCGCCGAATACCACGCAATCGCACTGAGGCACGAAGGGTCGTTGCCGCAGTAGTAGATTTCGTTCGTCCAGGCCCGCGCCGCGTATTCCCACTCGGCCTCGGTAGGCAATCGACCGCCGACGGCCTGGCAAAAGGCGAGCGCGTTCGCCCAGGCGACCGTCTCGACCGGGCAATTCGCGCCGCAATTCGCGAAGCCGCTCGGGTTCTGGCCTGTCGTGGCTTGGTACTGGCCCTGCGTGATGGAGGTCTCGGTAATTTGAAATGCCGAGATCGTCACCGCATGGCGCGGGTTTTCGTCGCCTTGGCAATTCGTGTCGCCGGGAATGCAGCCCATGTCAGCCGTCCCGCCCGGAACCGACAGCCACACGATCCCCGTTGAATCGTCATTGTCGTCGTTGTCATCGTTGTCGTTGTCGTCATCGTCAACGGGTGGCGACGCGTCGTCGTCGTCATCGTCCGCGGCCGTGTCGTTGTCGTCGTCGTCATCGTCGGGCGACGCGTCGTCGTTGTCGTCGTCGGGCGACGAGTCATCGTCATCATCCGGCGATTGGTCGTCGTTGTCGTCATCCTCGGCGGGCGACGTATCGTCGTCGGCCGGATGATGTACGCTGCTGCTGGCGTTGCCGGAGCCGCCGCAGGCGAGCAACGCGAGCATCAATGGAAGCAAAAAGACGCGACGACTGTGTTTCACGGCAACTCCTCCGAAGGTTCCGGGAAAACCGTTATTCGCTTAACAACTACGCGCCCTCTTTCCTGCCGTCAAGTTATTCGCCGACGGACCTGACCCACAGCGCGCCGATCGGCGTGGCCGCTGATCGTCCGGAAGCGTTTGTCGGTTTCGGGCAAAGCGGCGGCCCGGCGCAAGACCATCGCGCCGAGGCAACAGACGGGGCGGCGATCGCCCGGCCTGAGCGCACGTCGCGACCGAGCAATGGATTTGGCGGAAGAAGAAATCGCCGCGCCGCCTGCCGAGCGGTCGCGCCGCGATGCGCGCAGCTACGCTGCCGCCAAACCGGGAAGTCGCTCACGCCGAGTGAGACACACGTAGCAACGATACCACCAATATTCGCGCAGGACGGGGGCGTCAATCTGGCCGCTCTTTAGGAGGTAGCATCGGTAGCTTGCCTCCATCTGCAACAATTCGCCCAACACCCAAACGGTTCCCGCATTCACGGCTGACTCCCACATTTTCTTCCTCCGTCTTAGAACGCCTTCCTTCGATATTTCAAGGATGGCGCCAGACCGGTTGTGTCGTCAATTCCTTACAAATTCAAATACTTAACGATAAAATACAAAACAAATACAGCGCGCAGGCCGGTAGAATCAACCTGCGCCATTACATTTCGTGGACTCGCGTTTTGCCGTCGAATGCTCCTTTCGCCTTGACGCGCCCGAACATTCTGGCCCGCGAATTCACCGCGCCGCGCCGCTCGACGGACGATGTAGTCTCTTCCTGACTTCGGCTGAGGCCGACTTGCGGCGCTTTCCGCTTACTTCGCTTGCACCCTCCTTTCACGCCCAAATCCAACGCGATTTCACCGGTGGAGATGGCCGTTCTTCTTCCACGTTCGCCTGAGAGAAACGCAAGCGGGGCGCCATCGTGCACGCATGGGAAATATCCTATTATTTCGAAGGCTTATCGAATAATGACAAGTGGAATGGAACACGCTATTGCGGTGACGTTGAAACCAGGAATTACAATTTGTAATTCGTGCGCCAGCAGGGCTGCTGACCCGAGCTATTCGTTTGCCGCATCATGCAGATCAGCGGTCAGTTCAGGCGCTTCTTGCCGGCCTCGTATACCAATATGCGACCCCGAACTGCGCCACCAGATAGACCTTCAGTATCGCTCCCCACACTAGCCGGGCGCCGGTCATCAAGTTCGCGAAAACGAAGAAATATCCGAACAACTCGAACAGGATCGAGATCAGGAGAAAGACTCCGGTCAGCAGCAGCAGCCCCCTTCTTTCGAGCGGCCGGCGACTGCCCCAGTACAACAAGGCCGTCCACGCCGCCATGAAGAGGGCGGCGATGCCCATGGCGAATTGATAATCGCGCCCCTGCCCGACGAAAAAGCTGGGGATCGCCGGCAGCCCCGCGGCGCCTAGGCTGATGCAGAACCACTCGATGGCGATCAACCCGTCGCCGATCGTCCCGACCCAGAAGACCGTCTTGGCCACGAGGAGTTTTCGCCGCTGGCTTTCGGGTTGCATGGCGGCGCTCATTTCGCGGTCAAATCCACGATGCAGTCAGCGCAGCCTTCGGCCGTAAACAAACTCACGGAACTGTTTTTTTCGGCCAACGTGTCACGCCCCTCGACTGCGCTCGGGACAGGATCGGACGCGGAGACCGCGGAGAAGACACGTGGCCGCATCAATTCCCTCCTCGACCTCCGCGCCTCCGCGTGAACTTCTTATAACTTGCACAATCTTTTCATTCAGGCGCCGCGCGCCCCTTGGGTCACTTGCCGGTGGTTCCCCACAGCGAAGGATCGCGCACGATGTCGCAATCGACCAGCGGCGCGGTCGCCGGGTTGAGCAGCGGCGAATAACAATACTCGAGGAAAAACAGCATATTTTCCCAGCCGGTCACCGACCCGGCGGGGGCGCCGTTGCCGGGCGTTTCCGGGACCGGGCCGTCGGGCACCGAGGGGTCCCACGGGTCCCAGTAGGTCCAGGTCGCGTACCAGTTCGCGGCGTTGGTGTATTGGGTCAGGATCAACTGCGCTTCTTCCGAGGTCAGGGGCAGGCCGGTCGCGGCGGAGGCGACGAGGAACTCCGCGGCGTCGTTCCACCAACTCCCGACGGTGTTCCGGTTCGGATCGGTGTGCATCATGTAATCGGCTCGCTCCGCGAGGCCTTGCAGCAGGTTGTACGCCGCGGTGTTTTCGTTGGCCATCAGCGCGTTGTAGAGCGCCGCGAGGTGGAAGTAGCGCACGATTTCATAATTGTAGTAGTGCGAAGCGGTCGCGACCGTCTCGTAGACCCAGCCGATGCCGCCGCCGCAATTGAGATCGAGAACGGAACCGTAACCGATCAGCGCCGACGCCAGCTTCGGATCGCATTCCGCGTTCGGAATCAGGTTGGCGTAGTTCATGAAACTCGACATGTCGTTGACCATGTTGTTGCTGTCGACGGGCACTTGTTGATTGCCCTCGGCGTCCTTCGCGCGGATGTAGTAGCCGGAATCGACGATGTCGCGTGCGAAACTCTGCAGGTACTGCAGCGCCGTGGCGACCGTGGCGCGCACGTCGGGGTCCGCGCCGTCCTGCGCGACGCGCATCAGCATCGGCACGGTGCGCAGGATGTGCGGCACGTCGTCCTGGCTGCGCTCGGAGCGCACCCACATGTCGCCGTAATCCGGGTTGTACTTGTTCTCGACCAACAGCGCGTTCCAGTCGTCCTGGACGTGGCGGACGCCGCTATAGTCGACGTGGCCCCGCCGGCCTTCCTCGACGAAATCGTTGTCTTCCGGAAAGGGCGCGCGGGAGAAGATCGAGTTTTCGGGATCTTGATCGGTCCACAGCATGTCGCGCATCAATTCGACGTAACCCTTGGCGAGTTTCGTCACCAGGGGCGCGATCGTCGCGTCGCCGGTCAGCAGGTAATACGCCATGACGTTGTTGAAGACCTTCGAGGTCGGAATCGTCAAATTGTCGTCGGTGCCGTTGTGCGCAAACGTCAGCAGCGCGCCGTTCTCGTCGGTGCTCTTGGTCAGATTCAGATCGTCGTAATGCAGGCCGTAATCCGGATAGCCGTTGCCCGTGCCCATGCCGTGGGCCGTCCATAACTGCCAGTGCAAATAGTTCGACGTTTTCCAGAAGCCGGTGACTGTCGCCGTCAACTCCGAAATCTGCTCGGGCGTCAGCGGCGTGCCGACGGCCGGACGCGTGAAGACGAACGGCAACTTGCTCGGATAATCCTTCGCTCGGCTCGTCTTCGGCGGGCGTATCGGCGCGGGCGCCGGCGCGGGGGCCGGCG
>CAZHPN010000270.1:0-5825 GCA_964534375.1 uncultured bacterium
GCCCCCCACAGGCGATTACGGTGCGCGCCGGCTACGCCGACGAGTTGGGGATTGGACTCAACGACACGGTTAAAGTCGCGTCGTTGCCGGCCGTGACGATTGCCGACATTACAAACGTGGTTCACAAGCACGAGGGCGCGGACTGGATTACGACCGTCGAAGGCGGCGAGGGCGATTTCGCCTATCGTTGCGGCGTCGTGAACGAAGAAGTCGCGCCCGGGCAAATTGCGGCGTATGTGTTCGGGCGGCTTTTTTACAGTTTCGGCGCGGCGTGGAAGGGGCAGACCGACCGCGCCTTGTTGTGCGCGAACGCGATGCAAGTTTTTGCCAACAACACGGTGCTGGCGACGAGCGACCGCCTCAACCACGGCGCGATGGCGGTTTACCAACAAGCATTTTACCGCTCGGTTTCGTTGTCGGGGTTCTCGCGCGACATTCTCAAACGCATGTGCGAACGGCACGATCTCGTTTGGTTTTTCGACAACAACGTGGCCGTCGTCGCGCCGGTCACTGGCGACATCGGGAACACGCCGACCGAGATTAGCGCGAAAACGGGCCTCATCGCGTACCCCGAACGGATGGATCACGGCGGCGTGCGCTTTCGCTCGCTCTTGCGCCCCGATCTGGCGATTTGGAGCAAGCACAACGTAATTCACACGACCGACGACAAAAAGGATGCTTTTTCGGGCCTCTATAAATTCGGGCGCATCGTTCACAAGGGCGATTCGCACGGCGGCGACTTCACGACCGAAGTTGAAGGTATTTTATGCCAGTAATGAAGGGGTCCGACAGCACGTCGGCCGCGATCAAACAATGGGTCGCGGACCACACGCGCGACATGCGCGTCATGCTGCCGGCGCGGGTGTTGACCTACTACCCGGCCACGCAATCGGCCGACGTGCAGCCGGTATTGTTGACGACGATTTTAGGGCAACCCCCCGCCCTCTTGCCGCCTGTCCGCGGCGTGCCGGTTATTTTTCAACGGACGGCAAAGACGTATTTCGTTCTGCCGCTTGCGGCCGGCGACATGGTGACGTTGTTTTTCAGTGACAGCAGCCTCGATATTTTTCTCACTGGCGCGTCCGCGCAGAACGTGGACCCCCTCGACACGCGGGCGCACAATTTGACCGACGCCGTGGCGTACCCCGGTTTGTACCCTTTTGGCGAAGCCATTGCCCCCGCCGCTGGCGTCAACGCGACCGACCTTGTAATGGGTCGCATCTGCGCCGCGGGCAAGGCCGAGGTTCGTATTGGGCCGGATGGCACAATCACGATCACGAACGGCGCGAACTTTGTGAAGGTCGGCGCTGATGGGGCCGTTCAGGCGAGCGCGGCGAAAGCGGCGAGTTTGATCGGCGGGGAATCGGCCGCGGTTGATGCCCCTGTCGTCGATGTTAATGCCAGCCAGGGAGATTGCGACATTCAGGCCGCGGCCAAGATTCACCTTGGCGACCCGAACAATGGGTTAGGCGTAGTCGGTTTGGGGGCCGCGACCAGCGAGCAAGCGACGGAGATCATCAACGCCCTGGCGACCGCGATTGTCGCCATTTTGGCGGCTGGCGCTCCCTCAATGGTTATCACGAACGGCCAAGTTACGCCGCTGCTCTTGACCGCCTTTCAGTCGATCATTCCGGCTGTGCAATCGCAAAAAACGCTCGTGTCGCTCTTATAGGCGATTGGATAACGCACAATGGCAACCGATCTCCAACTCGACAACAACCCCGCTTCGCCGAACTACGGCGACTTGCTGCTCGACCAGAACGGGGCGCTTGGCATCGTGGACGGCCCCGACACCGTGCGTCAAAGGCTGCTCGTGCGGCTCGGCACGTTTTTGGGAACGTGGTTTGATGACCCGACTTTCGGCGTGCCGTACTACCAGCACGTTCTCGGCCAAAGCCTCAACCCGACCGTCCTGAATTCGGTTTTCGTCGATGCGATCTTGACGACGCCGGGAGTGGCGCGCCTGACGGCCCCGATACAGTACGCGCTCGTGAAGCGAGTTTTGACCGTGAGTTTTACCGTTCAACTGATGACCGGCGACACGTTATCCATGTCGTTTGGGGGGATTTCGTGACGCAAGAAATTTACGGCGTGACGCCGGCCGGGTTCGTGCGGAAACGTTACCCCGAAATCGTGAGCGAAATTCAAGCGGCGCTGCAAGGCGCGCCGGCGTTCGGGCCAACGGTTAACCTTTTACCGGACGGCGCGCTCGGCCAACTCGTGAACATTGCCGCGGAGCGCGAGGCGGATTTATGGGAACTGACCGAGGCGGTGTTTAATTCGCAGAATCCTGACTACGCAGAGGGCGCGGCGCTCGCCGCGGTGGGCGCGCTCGCCGGGATCAAATATCTCAAGGCTACGCAAAGCACGGCCGTCTGCTCGTTCCTGGGCGTCGATGGGTCGGTTGTCGCCGTGGGGTCGGTTGTCGCGGTGGCGATAACCGGCGACCTTTTCACCGCAACGGAAACGGTTGTCGTGGCGGGCGGCATTGCCACGGTCAACATGCTCGCCGCGGATTTCGGCCCGATCGCGGCGCCGGCGGGGCAGTTGAACACACTCGTAACGCCGATCCCCGGCATTGCTTCGGTCACAAACGCCCTCGATGCGGAAATTGGCCGCAACATCGAAACGGACGCGCAGTTTCGGGTTCGCCGCGCCAATGCCATGCAATCGACCGGCGCGGGCGTCATCGACGCGATTCAAAACCAGCTTTTGCAAGAAGTCGCGGACGTAGCCGCGGTGCTGGTGATCGAAAATGCGACGGACAACACGGACGCGGACGGCAGACCGCCGCACAGCGTCGAGGTCATTGTGAACGGCGGCGACGACGCCGCGGTTGCGGCGGAACTTTGGGCGGTCAAGGGCGGCGGCATTTCGTTCTGCTCGACCGCGACGAACCCGGCGAACACGATTACGAAAACCGTCGTCGATTCGCAGGGCGACCCGCAAACGGTCGTGTTCACACGCGCGGCGCTCGTGCCGGTTTGGATGCAAGTCGCCCTTGTGGTCGGCCCCGACTACATCGACGGCGTGCCGATGGTTGCAACGGTCGAGATCGGCACGGTGCAGGACAACACGAACTACGCCGTCATCATCAACGGCAACACGTTCACCGTAAATTCGGGCGTCGGCGCGACCACGGCCAGCGTTCGCACGGCTCTTTTGGCCGTAATCAACGGCAGCAGCGGCTTGTCGTTCGTCCCGGTTACGGCCGCGGCGACGGCGAACAACGGCGAATTTACCCTGACGGGCAATTTCGACGGCTACACGTTCTCGTATGCGGTCCTGGCCGGTTTGACGGCGACGACGACGACGGCGGCGACGGGCGCGCAGCTTGACACGATTGCGGCCGTGCTCGCCCAGGCGACGGCAATCCAAAACATTCACACGAACGTCGTGCCGAACAAATACCTGGGGCCGATTACGTCGTTGCCGAACGTCGAGGACTCGACCCTTACGCTTTCGCGGACCACGGCCGACCCGGCAGGGTTCGGCACGACGAAGCTGATTATCGGGTCCGGCGAGATTGCCGACTTCGACTCGACGCGCGTAACCGTGACGGTGACTCCCGATGACGACTGAATTGCTCCCCCTCTATCCGACCCCGAAAATAACGGACCATGAAACCGCTGCGGTTGCGCGATTGACGGACCCGTTCATCGGCAAGCCGCGCATCGTGGCCTTGGCGGCGCTGATCGGCGACCGCGCGCAGAGCCTTGAAAACGTGCTTTACGACGTGCTGGCGCGCCGAATGCTCGGCGTATTCTTCGATCGGTCGGCTTACGGCTTCGACCCGTCCATGCCAGGGGCCGAAGGCACGCAGCTTGACGTGATCGGCAAGATTTTGGGGCTGCCGCGCGTCAACGGCCAAACCGATGACAGCTACCGCCGCGACCTGGGATGCTGGTATTTGTTCCTTCAAAGTTGCGGCGAACCGGAAACGCTGATTGCGATTCTGGCCGAACTGACGCAATCGACGGCGGGCGGCGTCCATTTCCGCGAATTCCCGCCCGCGTCGATGATGATGTATTTCGACGGCTCGGCTGCTGCGCACCCGAACATCAACAGCATCATGCAGCGCGCTCGCCTCGCGGGCGTGCGCCTCGACCTCGTAAGCACCGGGCCGGAAACCGCCGCGTTTTGCTTCGAGGGCGGCGTCGGCCTCGGCTTCGACCAGGGGCAAATGGCCGTCATCGTCGAATAACAAAAATTCACGGAGCAAGCTATGACCGTTCGCCCGAACGAAACGCCGGCGTTTGCCAGCGGCCCGAATGCCTCGATCACGGAACCCTCGGCCGGCGAAAAATTGCTCGGATGGGTCGGCGGCGCGGGAAGCCAGCCGCCGCCAGCGGGATTTTTCAACTGGCTGCATAAGACCACGAACGATTGGGTCAATTATTTTGACACCTATCACGCGGGCGTGCAGCGCCGGGGCGTCTGGTCGGGCCTTCGCTTAACAAGTCTCGGCGGCGGCTCATTCTCGTTGACCGCGGGAACGATCATCACAGACGAGGGGCGGCGTGTCGATGTGGCCGCGATCCCGTCGCTCATCGAGATCACGCCCCCTAGCGGCTTCTCGGCCAGCGCCGGCTATCGCATCGACGCGATCATTGCGACGTACAACCCGGCCGCTTGCACGCTGGTGTTTTCTTACGTCCAGGGGTTCAACGGCTCGCCGGTCGTCGATCGGTACATTATCGCCCTGCTCGCCGTGAAATTCAGCACGGCCAACCCGCCGACGTACAACCTCGCGGCGAAGATGTACTCCCCGCGCATGGGCGAACTCGGCAACGTCCTTTTCCTTAATAGTGGCCGCGGCACGCGCGCCACGATGGGCGGCGACAACTCCCAGGCCGACATGACCATCCAGAACGCGATTGACGCGCTCAACGCGGCCGGGGGCGGCACGTTGTATCTGGCGGGCGATTTTGGCGAATTTCAGGGCGCGAACGCCGGAATTGTTTTGAAAAGCGGCGTCAAAATCGTCGGCCTTGGCGAAACGATGTTGCACGCGAAAGCGGGCGGCGAAACGATGTGGCTCTTGCGCATGGAAGGCATGACAACCGCGCAGGGCGTGATTTCGGGCGGTAATGCAATTCAGGTTGCACAGATCGCGCCGCCGTTTTCCTGGCAGGATTACGGCCTCGGCGCCGTCGTCAACATCGCCGGTACGCATTACACGGTCTATTCGATTTCCGGCGACGGCCATACCGCGCTGGTGAAGGATCAAAACGGCGACATTCCGACATTGGCCGACGCGACCGGGGTTTCGTTTGAAATTCTGATCGTCGGCGCGGGCGTCGAAAACGTTGTCGTCGTGCCGAAAAACATCTTTGTCCCGCCGGTCGGCGTCGTCGGCGCCCTGCCAAGCTGCGCCGTTCATTTTGCATACACCTACCAGTGCGCCGCGAATCGCGTGTTTCTGCGCAAAGGGCCGGCAACAGCGGTCGCCGGGTTCCTGCTCACCGGGAACAATTACAAGATGCAGATTGAAGATTGCGATGCGCCGGCCGGTTACAGCTATTCCCTGTCCGTCGATGCGGCGGCGGGCGTCAATTACGCCAGTATCCAAAACAACCGATGGGGTTCAAACGTGTCGCTGACGCCGGCGACGTGCATCGGGTCGCAATACCTCGGCAACGCGCTCATCGGCGGCGCGACGGAAACATTCAGCGCCGCGGCGCAAGCGGGTTTCGGCTGGCAAGGCAGCGTCGAAACGAACCAACACAACACGGACGGCTCGCACCGCGTCGTCGGCCTTTGGTGTGCGGCCGACGCGACGGGGCAACCGGGCCAATGGGGCGGGAGCGACCGCTACGCACCAG
>CAZHPN010000271.1:0-5804 GCA_964534375.1 uncultured bacterium
ATAACTACACTAATCTCTTTGGGGTTGGTGTCTCAAAGTCGTTGACACGCGCCGAGCGCATCTCCGCGACCCGGGTCCGCGCAGGCGTCCTCTCGCCCCTCCCTGTGTCGGGGAGGGGCGCGGCCACACGGTCAGTGTGGCCGGGGGAGAGGTCTGCGCGTTCAGGAAAATGATGCATTTTTCGCCTTTTCGAACGTTGGCGCGGCTTAAATCAGCGCTTATGGGGGCAAGGGGTGAGGGGCGAGGCTCCGCGCCGCGTAAATCTCCCTTGCTTGCGGCTGAATGCTGCGCCGCGCCCGCGTCCGCGCCTGCGACCGCATATGTGTCTCTACATTAAACATATTCGGTCTTCTTGCCAGCGGCCCGTTTCTCGAGGGTGCAACGGCAAAAACGGCGATTGGGCCGCCGGCGCCGACGCAAGGTTCGCCGCCCCGCGCCAAGCGGCCGAAAAGCCGGGCGGGGAGCGGTCTAGCCTTTGACGACGATGTTCAGCAACTTCTTCGGCACGAAAATCCTCTTGACGATCGTCTTGCCTTCGAGGTGCTTCTGCAACGAATCGAGGTCTTTGCAGGCTTCCCAAGCCGCGTTTTCGTCCACGTCGACCGGCAACATGACGCGCGCGCGCACTTTGCCGCTGATTTGCACGACGAATTCGATTTCCACGACCGCGCAGTACGCCTCGTTCCAGACCGGCCAGCCAGCGTCGGCGACCGGAAGCGCGTTGCCGAGCATTTCGAACAGTTCGTGCGCGAGGTGCGGCGCGAACGGCTGCAAGAGCTTCAGCAGCGTTTCGAGCGCCTCTTTTTTCTGCGCCGGCCACTTATAGAGTTCGTTGGTCAACTCCATGAGCGCCGCGATGGCGGTGTTGTAGCGCAGCTTGTCGAGGTCTTCGGTGACCTTCTTGATCGTGCGGTGCACCGGCCCGAGTTCGGCCTTGTCCGCGAGCGGCGTGTTGCGGACGGTGGACTCGGTCGCGAGCCGCCAGACGCGTTCGAGGAAGCGCCGGACGCCGACGATGCCGGTGTCGCGGAAGTCGCCGCCTTCGTGGTACGGACCGAGGAACATCAAATAAGTGCGGAACGTGTCGGCGCCGTATTGGTCGAGGTATTCGTCCGGATTGACGACGTTGCCCTTCGACTTGCTCATTTTCGAGCCGTCGCGAATGAGCAGGCCGTGGGCGCGGAATTTCTTGAACGGCTCTTCGAAGTCGATCAAGCTCATGTCTTTGAAGGCCATCGTCAGGAAACGGGTGTACATCAAATGCAGCACCGCGTGCTCGTTGCCGCCGATGTACATGTCGACCGGCAGCCACTTCTTCACCAGCGCCGGGTCGAAGGCCTGCGTGTCGTCGTGCGCGGAGAGATAGCGGAAAAAATACCAGGCGCTGTCTAGGAAATTGTCCATGACGTCGCAGTCGCGCTGCGCCGGGCCGCCGCATTGCGGGCAGGTCGTGTTGACGAACGACGCGACTTGCGAGAGCGGGCTCGCGCCCGTGCCGAGCGGCTTGAAATCGAGGATGTACGGCAGTTCGACCGGCAACTGGTCGTCCGGAACGGGCACGATGCCGCATTTTGGGCAGTGAATGACGGGCACCGGCGGGCCCCAATAACGCTGGCGCGAGATGCCCCAATCGCGCAGGCGATAATTGATCGTCGCCTTGCCGAGGTTGCGTTCGGCCAGCCAGGCGGTGACCTTGCCGATCGCGTCGAGGCTTGGCGTGCCGTTGAACTCACCGGAATTCACGAGCACGCCCTCGCCAATGTACGCCTCGGCCAACTCGTGCGCGCCCCCGTCGGGGCTGATGACTTCAATGATCGGCAGGTCGAATTTCTTGGCGAAGGCGAAGTCGCGCGTGTCGTGCGCGGGCACGGCCATGATCGCGCCCGTGCCGTAGCCCATCAAAACGTAGTCGCTGATCCAGATTGGAATCTGTTTGCCGTTGAGCGGATTGATCGCGTACGCGCCGGTGAAGGCTCCGGTTTTCTCGCGCTCCTCGGATTCGCGTTCGATCTCGGTCTTGGCCCCGGCGGCGCCGACGTAGGCCTCGACCGCCGCGCGCCGGTCCGGCGTCGCGAGTTCGGCGACGAGCGGATGCTCGGGCGCGAGCACCATGTACGTCGCGCCGTAGAGCGTGTCGGCGCGGGTGGTGAAAACGACGAGTTTGTCGTCGCGGCCGGCGAGCGGGAAGGCGATTTCCGCGCCCGTCGAACGGCCGATCCAGCGGCGTTGCGCGTGCTTGGTGACCTCCGACCAGTCGATCCATTCGAGGTTGTCGAGCAGCCGCTGCGAGTACGCCGTGATTTTGAAGTACCACTGCGGCATCGTTTTCTTGACGACGGCGCTGTCGCAGCGTTCGCAGACGCCGCCGGCGCTTTGTTCGTTCGAGAGCACGGTTTTGCAGTTCGGGCACCAATTGACGAGGCCTTCCTTGCGGTAGGCGATGCCGTGCTTGAACAGTTGGAGGAAAATCCATTGCGTCCAGCGGTAATATTTCGGTTCGGTCGTGTTGACCTCGTGCGCCCAATCGAACATCGCACCGAGCCGTTTGAGTTGCTTTTCCTTGAAATTCGCCACGTTTTTCGGAATCAAATCCCACGGGTGCACGCCGATTTTCAGCGCGAAGTTTTCGGAATGGATGCCGAAGGCGTCGAAACCCATCGGCTCGAAGACGTCGTAGCCGCGGCCCTTCATGAAGCGGCCGTGAATGTCCGAGCCGGTGAACGCAAAGCAGTTGCCGACGTGCAGCCCCTCGGCCGACGGGTACGGAAACATCATCAGGTTGTAGTAGGGCTTGGCCGCCACGGCGAGGTCGAGGTTGTACGCGCCCTCGCGTGCCCATTTATCCTGCCACTTCCGCTCGATCGTTAAATGGTCGTAATGTTCCATACGCGTTTTCCGCCTTTTTGCAATTCCGCGTTGTTATAAGGCGCGCGACGCAGGGCGTCAACGAGGCGCAGCCGCGCCGGAGTTTGAAATCAGCCGTTTACGAAATTATTCCGGGATGACGGGTCATTTCGCGGCGGGTCGTTCGCCCAGTTCGAACAACTCTTTCACGTTGACCAGACTACGCAACGCGAAGCCGCGCGCGGCGAGCGCTTCGCGGCCGCCCTCATTGCGATCGACCACGGCCGCAACGCCGACGATGTTGACGCCGGGAATTTCGGCGAGCACGGCGTCGATGGTCTTGATCGTCGAGCCGGCGGTGGTGACGACGTCGTCGACGACGAGCACCTGCATTCCGGGGCGGATTTCGCCTTCGACGCGTTTGCCGGCGCCGTGGCCCTTCGCCTCTTTGCGCACCAGCAGCGCATTGACCGGCCGGCCGGCGTCGAACGAGCGCGCGACCGCGCCCATCACCACCGGGACCGCGCCCAGTTCCATGCCGGCGACGGCGTCGGCGCCGCCCGCTTCGGCGACGATCTCGAGCAGCAGATCGCCGATCAGCGCCGCGCCTTCGCAATGCGTCGAGGTCGCCCGCACATCGATGTAGTAGTTGCTCGTTTTGCCGCTGGTCAGCACAAAATGGCCGGTGCGAAACGAACGCTCGTGCAACAATTGAAGGAGCCGCCGCCGTTTGTCCATGCTTTGCCGCCTTTGCGCTTCGGGCCGTTGCGCCGGGGGATTACGCCGTGCGTTTGACCGCGTGCGGCGCGGTCTTGATGCGGTTGCGTTCGTCGACGAACACCAGGTGCGGCTCCCACGCGCGGGCCTCCGCGTCTTCCATCTCGACGTAGCTGGCGATAATCACTAGGTCGCTGGGCGACACGAGGCGGGCCGCGGCGCCGTTGACGCAGATCACGCCGCTGCCGGCCTCGCCGCGCAAGGCGTACGTGTCGAAGCGGGCGCCGTTGGTGATGTTCCAGATCGAGACCTTCTCGTTGGGCAGCAGATCGGCGGCGCGCATGAGCAGGTCGTCGATAGTGACGGAACCTTCGTAGTGCAGGTCGGCTTGGGTTACCGTCGCGCGATGAATCTTGGATTTGAGCATGGTGCGGCGCATACGCAACTCCCCTTGGGTCAGGCAGTCCCGGTAAATTGCAGGACGTGATTGTCAATCAAACGCGTTGCGCCGAAGAAAACGGCCAACGCGAGCAGGCACTCGCCGGCGGGGCGCGCCGGCGCGGGCGACAAATTCGGCAATTCGCGCATTTCGACGTAGTCGATCCGGCCGAGCGGCGCCTCGGCGAGGACGGCGCGCACGGCGCCCAGCAATTTGTCGCGGTCGCGCTCGCCGCCGGCCGCCAAGTCCCGCGCTCGCCGCAATGACCGCATCAACGCGGGCGCTTGCCGCCGCTGGTCGGGCGTCAGGTGTTTGTTGCGGCTGCTCATGGCCAGGCCGTCCGCCTCGCGAACCGTCGGCCCATGAACGATTTCGAGATCCATGTTCAGGTCCGCGACCATTCGCTCGATGACCAGAAGCTGCTGGTAGTCCTTCTCACCGAAGACCGCGAAGTGCGGCATGGCGATGTGGAAGAGCTTGGCGCAGACGGTCGCCACGCCGCCGAAATGCGTGGGCCGGCTGACGCCGCACAGGGGCTGCGAAACTTCGCTCACGGCAATCGAGGTCTGGAAGCCGGCCGGGTAGATTTCCGCCGCGTCGGCCGGGTGAAAAACGATGTCGACGCCGACCGATTCGGCCATCGCCGCATCGCGGGCGAGGTCGCGCGGATAGCGGGCGAAATCCTCGTTGGGGGCGAATTGCGTCGGGTTCACGAAGATGCTCGCGACCGTCACGTCCGCCTTGGCCCGCGCGAGCCGCATCAGTTCGAGGTGCCCGTCGTGCAAATAGCCCATCGTCGGGACGAAACCGATCGTCAGGCCCTCGCGGCGGCGCGCCCGCGACCAAGCCTGCATCTCGGCGGTTCGTTCGACGATTTTCATAACTCTCCCGCGGAACCGCGGGGCTTTAAAATAAAAGCCCCTTCGGATCCCGTTTGGAATCGGAAGGGGTCGGGCGTGCGCCGACAAGCCCACCGTCAGCCGGATGGCTGTCGCTCGGGCTTTTTTCCGTCCCGGTCCGGCTTAGCCGGATCCAAGCGGGATAAATTGTTTCGTACCGTGCCGGTGGGTTTGAACCTGCTCCACCAGCGCTTCGAAATCGTCCTGGTTATGGACGAAATCGATGTCGCTCGTGTTCACCACGAGCAGCGGACTGTCGTCGTACGCGAAGAAGAACCGGCTGTACGCGGCAATCAGTTCTCTGAGGTAATCCGCCGTGATCGGGCGTTCGTATTCCCGGTTACGGTGACGTATCCGCTCCAGGAGAACCGCAGGTTCGGCCACCAGATAGATGACCAAGTCCGGGCGGACGGCCTCAGGCTCTAAAAGATCGAAGATGAGCTCGTAAAGCCGCAACTCATCGTCCTGGAGGTTAAGATACGCAAAAATCTTGTCTTTGGCAAACATATAATCGCAAACGGTGCTCTGCGCGAACAAATCCTGCTGGACCAACTCGCGCTGCTGGTGGTGCCGCGCGATGAGGAAAAACAACTGCGTCTGAAAGGCGAAGCGCCGGCGATCTTTGTAAAATCCGGGGAGAAACGGGTTGTCGGCATGCTGTTCGAAGATGCAGCGGGCGCCCAGACGTTCGGCCAGCCGTTCGACGAGGCTGGTCTTGCCCACGCCGATCGGGCCTTCGACGACAATGTGCCGCGGCACGTGAAGCGCCTCGCCCATGCTGGTTCCTTTGATTTGACCCCGAAAAAACGATGCAGCATAGCATCGGTTTTTTTGTCTTACAAGCGGAGGCGATTTACACGGCAGGGCGAACGCATCTAAATTCCGAGCAACTTTTTCAGGTAGTC
>CAZHPN010000272.1:0-5788 GCA_964534375.1 uncultured bacterium
AATTTCGGGAACCGAAATTTTCGGGGAGGGGTCGGCGCGACGAGTCGCGCATTGAGCCGGTATTTGTGCAAGAGTCTCGGCAGTCAATCCAATCGGATCATCCACGCCCTGCCCGCTTCCGCGCGCCGGTCACGGTCGGTCCCAGGTCAGGCCGCGCAGATCGTGATCCCAGTCGCACAAGTAAAAATGGTAGTTCATGATCGTCAGCGGCGATTTCCCGTCATCCCGCGGGCCCATCAAGGCGGCGCGTTTGTCGGCGAGCCGCGTCATAAATCGCGACCCTTGCGCCGCCAGCGTGCTTTGCAGCGAAAACTCGTCGCGCATGTGCCGGCCGCCGTCGGTCTTGAAGAGCTGGAGATACAACTTGTCGATTTTCGGCACCATATAGAGGATTTTCGGCCGGCGTCGCTGCACGAGTTCGTAGATGTCGTCGAAGCGCGCCCCCGTTTTGCACTCGGGGTCGTTGTTCTGCGCGTAAATCTTCGCCACCTCGGGGTCCGCCAGCCCGACCAAATCCAGCACTTTGCGTTCGCCGAAGTAGTACAGGAAACCGATGTCCACCGTGCCCACCGTGTCGCCCGGCGCGGAGTGCCAGCGCACCCACTTTGAGACCGCGCTCAAATAGCCGTTGGCCATGGCCAGCGCGTGCCGGTACGCCGCGTCTTGCACGTTGGCGCCCACCGCCGCCGTCGCGGCGAAAAACGCCGCCAACAAGGCGCCCAGAACCTTCGCCGCCGCCGGACCGTTGGCCTTGACGCGCTCGTGCAGGCGCGCGGCGCCGAGCGCCAGGCCGATGAAGACGATCGGCATCAGCGGATGCTGGTAGCGTCCCCAATAATGGCCGAGCGCGCCGGGAAATTCGTGCGCGTAGGCGGCGTAAAAAATGCCGAGAAACAGCGGCGGATACACGCGCCGCCACCAGACGCCCGCGAACAGCAGCAGCGGGGCAATCAGCAGCGTCGGGCCGAACAGCAGCGTCCACGACAGACAAACGGCGATGCCGCGCAGGATCGGCGGCCGGCACCATTCGTGGAAGAAGTGCTTTTTCGCCGAGACGGTCGGCGGAAACCATTGGCCGAGCAGGGCGTGGTTGGCGACCAGATACGGCGAGACCACCAGCCCGGCGACGAGGCCCGCGCCCAGGATTTTGACGATCGTCGCCGGCTCGCGCCGATGGCGGAGCAGCTTGGTCGCGAACAGCGCCGCGGCGAGGAACCAGCCCTCGGGCCGCGTCAGGATCGCCAGGCCGGCCAGCGCGCCCATCGCGAAGAGCAGCCGCGGCCGTTCCTCCGACTTTTCGTAGAAGACGAAACTCCAAATCAACAGGGCGGCGAAGGGCGTCGTTTCCATGCCATTGAGCGCGCCGAACGTCAGCGGGCCGCAGAGGACGATCACAAACGCGATGCCGAGCGCCGTCGCGAAGCGCGCGCCCAGTTGCCGCGCCCAAACGACCATGCCCCAGGCGAGCGCCAGGTAACCGATCAGGCCGATTACGCGGACGGCGATCTCGACGCCGAGCAGCTTGCCCAGCAAACCCGTGAGCGTCGCGTGCAGCGGGCTGGTGACGCCGCACAGGGGAGCGTCGGGGTTCACCGCGAGCAGGTTGCGCTCGGCGACGTTGCGAGCGGCGGTCAGCGTGATGTAGCTGTCGTCGATCGGAAAGGCGCGCTCGAAACCCTTAAAAGGGAACACGTACGCGAAAAAAACGAAGGCCGCGGAGGCGAGCAAGGCGAACAGGCCCATCCGCTCGCCCCACGCCGGCAAACCTTTCGCGCCCGTCTCGCGGAAATGAAGCCAGAGAAACGCCGCCGTCCAAACAACGGCCAGACTAACGTACAAACACTTGCTCCTGTCGACCGCTTCGCCGCGCCAGCCCGACTCGACGGCTGCGGTCCAACTTTCGCTTTCTAGCGCAGGCGGCGCGATTCAACAAGCGCACGGACGTATGGCGCGCGGTTGGGGACCGGAGTTCATCGACGAACGACGAGCGACGGCTGGCACGACGGCCGCCGCGCCCTCGGCATCCGCGGCGGTTCAATTCCCGAGGAGCTTTCGGAGCCCTTCGCATCCTCGGCGTCGCCAAGGCGCATTTGCCATCGCCCAAAATGCGCTACAATGCGAGCCTCAAGAAACGAAGGAGCCGCATGGGCCGTTTTCTCTATCGCGCCTGGCGTTGGCTGATTCACCCGATCGCCATGATCGTGCTTGTGCAAAGCGCCTGGACCCTCGCGCTCGTGTTGTGGATCCGCTTTTTCGTCGGCCGCTACTCCCAGGCGGCGGAACTGGCGACGGCCAAAGGCCTGCGCGTGCAAGACCTCGTCACCTGGGCCCCGCTCGTGGTCGGCATCGTGCTGCTGGCGCTGATCTTCACGGGCACGCTGGCGTTGATTTTCTGGCTGGTGCGCCAGTTCCTGCTGAACCGCCAGATGAAGAACTTCCTCTCGTTTGCCAGCCACGAACTGCGCACGCCGATCACCTCGATCCGCCTGATGCTCGAAACCCTGCGCGACAACCCCCTCGCCGAGGAACAACGCGGCGAATTCATCGAGAATATGCTCGAAGACGCCGACCGCCTGGCGCGCCAGATTGCGCTGATCCTCGACGCCTCGCGCCTCGAACGCCGCCGCCTGCCGCTGCGCCTCGAACCGCTCGAGCTGCCGCAACTCGTGCGGCGTTATGCCGAGAACCACGCCCGCACGCCGCAGGGCGCCGACCACGAGTTGGTCGTCGGCGAGACCGCGCCCGCCGCCGTCCGCGCCGACCGCGATCTGCTGGCGGCCGTGCTCGACAACCTCGTCAACAACGCCGAGCGCTACTCGCCGCCGGGCACGCGGATCACGCTGTCGGTGACGGCCAAGGGCAAATGGGCGATGCTGCGCGTGCGCGACGAGGGCGCCGGCGTCGAACCGGGCGAACGCAAGAAGATCTTCCAACTTTTCTACCGCGGGGCGGCGGCGCAGCGAGCGTCGCGGCGCGGCAGCGGCCTGGGCCTGTACCTGGTCAAGGGCATCGTGGCGATGCACGACGGCCGGGTGGATGTGCAAAGCGAAGGCGCGGGCCGGGGCTCGACGTTTCAAGTCCGCCTGCCCCGGGTCCGCGCGAACGGAGAGGATTCTGCGTCATGAAGATTCTGCTCGTCGAGGACGAAGAGCACATCGCCAAGGCGCTGCTCGTCAATTTCAAAGGTCAGGGCTATGCGGTCGAGTGGGCGGCGACCGGCGAAGCCGCGCTCGAGCTGTGGCGCACCGGCGCCCCGGATTTGGTGGTGCTCGACGTGATGCTGCCCGGCATTGACGGCTTCGAGGTGGCGCGGCGCATCCGCCGGCAGGACGGGCGCATCCCGATTCTGATGTTGACCGCCCTCGCCGCCGACGAGGACCGCATCGCCGGCCTGGAATGCGGCGTCGACGACTACCTGGTCAAACCCTTCGTGCTGCGGGAATTGCTGCTGCGGATCGCCGCCCTGCTGCGCCGCGCCGTGCGCACGCCCGCCCCCGCCGCGGCGTTCGCTTTCGGCCGCGCGACCATCGACCCTGCCGCGATGCAGGCGACCGTCCGCGGCCGCGTCCATCCGCTGACGCGATTGGAATTGGAAATTCTGCGCCACTTCGCCGCCAACCCCGAGCGGCTGGTCTCGCGCGAGGAACTGCTGGCGCAAGTTTGGGGTTACGAACCCGACACGGCCACGCGCACGGTCGACACGTTCGTCATGCGCGTGCGCAAGATCGTCGAGCCCGAGCCGGCCAAACCAATCTACCTGCGCTCGATCCGCGGCCAGGGCTACCGCTTTTCGCCGAACGGGGCCGCGGGCCGGTGACGACTCCGTCTGCGCCTTTCTGAGGGCCGCAGCGCCGCGTCTTCCGGCAAACGGCGTTTTTCGGCCGTTGACTTGACTAATCGCGCGGAATGGGCATTTTTCCACATCGTGCAGTAATCGACGGGGTTCGTCGTGGAAAAGAGGCGTCATTACCGGTTGCCGAGGAGCCTGATCGCCAGGATCGAGTGGGCAGACGGTGAATGCCTGGGTTCCGTGTTCAATCTGGCGAAATTCGGGATCGGCGTCTTCTGCCAGCGGGAACTCCCGGTGTCCACCGCGGTGCAGATTTCAATCAGCCTCTCCGGCCGTCGCGATTTCGCGCTGCCAAGCCGAATCGTGCGCGCCCGAACGATGCCGGCGCTGTCTCGCAACAAGTTCGAATACGGCGTCGCCCTGACGGGAGACCTCGACGGCTACCACGTTTTTCTCGCGACGACCATTCGGCGCGAATTCGAAATGTGCGCGCAGCCGAACAGTCCGGACGTGCGGATCGTGGATCACGGCGACGTGCTCGACTTGCTCGATGTCGCCGCGACGAACGTCGCCGCGGGCGGACTCTTCGTTCGTACCGACCGCGCCCTCGAGGTCGGCGGAGAATACGAAGTGATGCTGCGCAACGACGGCGTTGCCGAACCGATTTATTGCCTGGGCGAAGTCGTCGCCGCGTTTCAGATGGACGTCGACGCCCTGGAGCATCCTTTCGCCGCGGGTCTTCGCCTCATGGCGTTCCGCGGCGACGGTCAGGCGCGATTCGCCGAGTTCCTCAAGGGGCTGGACGTTCTATACCCCCTCTATTGGCAGCCCGACGCGTCCGGCGACAATTAGCTTCCGATTGTTCCGCCGCGCCCGACCGTTTCCGCTTTTGATCTCTCGCGCCCGCGTTCACGCGGCCGGCTTGGCGTTGAATGCGAAGGCGAAGAAGGCGGCGACGCCCAAGAAGGCGAAGGCCACGAGATAATTCCACGCGAGTTTCTCTTTCAGGAACGCAATCGCAAAGACGATGAAAACGATCATCGTCACAATTTCTTGAATGATCTTGAGTTGGAAACCGGAGAACTGGCCGTAGCCGAGGCGATTGGCGGGCACGGCCAGACAGTATTCGATCAACGCGATCGCCCACGACGCCACGATCGCTTTCCACAGCGGCCAGCCGCGGCCGTACTTCAAATGCCCGTACCAGGCGACGGTCATGAACGAATTCGACAAAAACAACAACAGAACGGTGCTCATCGGTTTGGCGCTCCTTGGTTTGGCTTCGGAACGGGATCATCCGGGTCAATTCTTCTTCCGCAAGTCCAGCATCAACAATCCGTCGGTTGTCCGCAAAGTTCCGCCTTGCAGATCGAGCGCTTCCACTCGCGAAGAAAGCGTCGGATTCACCCCCCAGTCGACAACGCCCAGCAGCGCGGACGGCAGCGCGTGCGCCGCGGCCTCGACCCGCCGGGCGGCCAGCAGCACGTTGCCGTCGGGATCGAGGCGCAGCCCGGCATTCAGGGAAAATGCCGCCCATTTGCCGAGAAACCGAAATTGGCCGGCGAGATCCACGCCGTTTTCGGCGAAAGCGACGGTCAAATTTCGCAAGTCCGGATTGTTCCCCTTGATGAAAGCGGCCAGGCCGTCGGCGTCGACCTCGACCGCGCCGGCCGCGTCGTCGCAATCCGTCACCACGAGTTGCCCGGCGGCGAACAACTTGAGCAGATCGAGTCGCCCGTTCCGGTACTCGATGTCGATGGCGCGCGTTCGCAGCTTTCGCAGCTTGGCCCCGGGCGCGCGCAGCGTCAGTCGCGAAAAATAACCATCGGCGAGCGCCCGTTGCGGATCGGGCGCGAGGCTGACGTAGGGCGCGCCGGCGGCTTCCAACGCAACCGCGAGAAACGCCTGCAACCGCTCGTTGACGGCCGCGACCGTGACGGGCGTCGCGACCGGCGAGCCGTCGACGTACGTTTCGATCGCCGGGCCCGCCGGCGTCTC
>CAZHPN010000273.1:0-5782 GCA_964534375.1 uncultured bacterium
TAGTACAGCGCCAAAAGCAGGTCGCGCGAGCCGAGCGGCACCAAGCCGCGGGCCATGGCGATCCGCTTGGCCGGCAGCATGTCCGGGGTGACGATCTCCCGAAGCGTCGGCGTCAACTCGGCGTATTCGATGCGTTGAAGTCGCGCCATGGGCGATCTTCGCTTTCTCTCGCAGGTTTCTCAACGATTATAATAGCGGACGGTGCGAAACGCCAAGTGCGTCGCAGGCCGCCGCCCGGCGGCAGCTGCGGTGCTTTTCGCCGTCAGTCGTTCGCCCAGGCGAAATCTCGGACAAGCTCCTGCGCGCGGCTGGCGACGCGGGCGCCGATGTTGTCGCGCGTCTCGTCCTCCGGCATCCGGATCGGCTGAAACGGCTGTTTCAACGGGCGGCGCAAAATCTCGACCGGCGACAAATCGCTCAGCGCCTCCTCGTAGAGCGTTTCCGCGAACCACGCGAGATTCGCCGGGTCCATGCTCTCCCACACGCGACTTGTCGCGGACAGCGGCTGGCCCTGATTCAAGACCATTTTCTGCCGCCGGTAGTCGATCGCAAGCGAGCGGCAATCGAAGCCGAGCGTTTCGGTCAGATAGCGGTGCAGCAGGCGAATCTCGTCGCGAACGACCAGCAGCCCGGTCGCGTTCTCGGCGAGAAAATCGACCGCCGATTTCGGCGCGCTGTTCAGCCCCATGCGGATGTCCGGCAACCCGCTGCGCAAATTTCGTTTGAGCTTCGTGAAGTCCAACAGCCCGCCGAACAACATCGTCAACACGAAATAGATGAATTGGTCGCGGCTCAGCGTTTCCTGCTGCGCCAGCGCGGCGGCATCCATACGGAAGATGACATCTTCGTTCGTCTTGCTCGTCCGCGCGACTTCCAGGCATTCGGCGTAATAGGCGCGGTACAGCGTTTCGTTCGGGTCGGTTCGGTCGTATTGCAACTGATTGGAATCCTCGATGCCCGCGGTCGAAAGCGCGAGGACATATCCCGCCTCTTCGAGGTTCGCGAACATCGTCAGCGGATTTGCGGCCTGCGCGCCCAGCGCCAGAAAACGCTCGTACGCCGCGACCGTCCGTTCGTTATGGGGTCGATTTTTCGCATCGTTGGCGAGCGCGCGGTATTGCCCGAGCACGGCGTCGATCGTCACCTCGCGCGGCTTCTCTTTCCGCTGCTTTTGCAACGCCTCGCCGGCCTTCGTCATTTCTTCGGTCCAGCGGCCGAAAATGTTTTTCTGGCTCGCGGCCTGCACGAACGCCATATAATCCGCCGCCTTCTCGGCCAGCGCCTGCGTTTCGTCATGCAGCGCCTTTAACGACACGAGCGCTTCGGCGTCCAGCAGACCTTTATATGACTCATAGGCCGTGACGTACCCGGAAATCATTCCTTTGACTTGTGCGTCCATGTCACCATTTCCTTTCCCAAATCGTCGTGAATTCATAGGGCCCGGGCTCGTCGTCGATGCGGCTCGCCACGCACGTCCGGCGCGACGTGCGTGCGTCTTCTTCCCGCTGCAGCGCGGATAGTTTTTCCCATTCGGGTTGAGCGGCGGCCAGCAGTTCGCGTCCGGCCCGGCGTACCGCTTCCACCGCGGCGGCATCGGGCTGATAGGTTTTCATCGCCGCCACAGCATCGCGCAACACGCGCCATTGCTCTTCGGTGAACGACGGCACGTATCGCCGGCAAAACGGCTGACGGCAAAGATCGTCGAAGTCTGCGCCCAACGCGGCGAGTTGACGCAGCCGATCGCGCACCCCTTCCGCAAGTTTGTTTTTTTCGTAGGCGTTGCCCGGCGCGCGCGACGTAAATTCCAGCGCACCGTAGAGAATGCCGATGAAGATGTAACGCAGGCCGCTTTGGCGCGTGCCCAAATCCTTCGCCCTCTCTTCGGCGGCGAGAATGGCCTGGCTGAGCCCGGTGAAATCCGGGGCCGCGGCGGCCGCCGACGCAACGCGCTCGTACGCAGCGGCCAACTCCGGATTATCGAAGGCCCGCGCCGCAGCAGCCTTGGCGTTCCAGGTGTCGACCGACATCGCGCGCGAGACGGCGAAGTCGAGGTTCTCCGCCTCGATCTGGCGCTGCAAATCCATGACGTCGCTCGCCTCGACCGCTAACGCCAAAAATCGTTCGTGCGCCGCAACTTGCGCCGGCGACCGCCCGCCGGGCGTCAACCGGTCGCGCAGGATTTTGTGATATCTGATTTTCTCGGCCAACAGCGGATCCCCCATCGCGCCCTCCTTCTCCGGTCGTCAATCGTCGTCGTCCGTTTTTTTCGCGCCCGCCGCGCCCAGACCGATCGCGCGCCGGCCGTATTTTTCCTTGATCCGATCGACAGCCGCGAATAGCCGCGTCTCGCGTTCGTCGGTCACGAACCCGAGGTCCATCTGCCCGCCGCAGTCGACTTCCCAATCGGACAGGCCCACGCCAATCAGCCGCACCGGCCGGCCGGCGAAGCCGTTCTCGGCGAACAACGATTGCGCCGCGCCGAAAATCTGGCGATCGCTGTCGATCGCATGCGGCAGCGTCTTTTGCCGCGTGTGCGTCTCGAACGGCGGAAAGCGGATCTTCAACGTGACGGTCACGCCGCGCAAGTCTTCGCTTCGCGCCTGCCGCCCGATGTCGGCCGCCAATTCGAGCAGCGTGTCGCGAAGAACATCTGCATCGGCCACGTCGGCGTCGAAGGTCGTCTCCTTCGAAATCTGCTTGCGGCCCTCGTCGCCGCCGACCTCGTCCGACGACTGCCCGCGCGCCTGGCGATGCAGCCATTCGCCGCAGCTCGCGCCGAAGCGTTGCGTCAACGCCGCGCTCGGCCACGCGCGCAAATCGGCGACCGTGCGCAGGCCGAGCTTCCCCAGTTCCTCGCGCAGCCGCGGCCCGACGCCGCGCAGCCGCCCGACCGGCAGCGGCGCCAGGAAATCCAGCACGCCCTCCGGCGGCACCACCGTCAGCCCGTCGGGTTTGCGGAAGTCGGAGGCGATCTTGGCGATCTGCCGATTCGGGCCGATGCCCACCGAGGCGGTCAGGCCCAGTTCGCCGGCGATCGTCGCTTTCGCCCGCCGGCCGATCTCCGCCGGCGCGCCGAACAAGCGTTCGAGGCCGGTGATGTCGACGAACGCCTCGTCGATGGAGCACGGCTCGACGATCGGCGACAGGCGCTCCAGAATCGCCATCACTTTTTCGGATTCGTCGGCGTAGCGGCGGTGGTCCGGAATCAGGTAGACGGCTTGCGGGCAGAGTTTGTACGCGCGGGCGATCGGCATCGCCGAATGCACGCCGAATTTCCGCGCTTCATATGAGCACGTGGCGACCACGCCGCGCCGCCCCGGTTGCGCGCCGATCACGACGGGCCGGCCGCGCAACTCGGGCCGGTCGCGCTGCTCGATCGCCGCGAAAAACGCGTCCATGTCGAGGTGCATAATGAGCCGTGCGGTCATGGTCTTCTCGCTTGGTCGCCGTAAAATGTAACGCAAGCGGAGTTTGGGCGAAATCGGGGAATACGCGCCGAAAAAGTGGACTCGCGATGCGGGCGTAAACGCCGGGTACTTGCCCTGAACCATCCGAATGAATTTTTGCGGATCGATGATTCTCGCGCCGTCGCCGGTCTCCCTCTCATGTCCGGGCCGCTTCCTAATGGGTTTCTGTAAATCGTTGCCGTGAACGCATATCACGCGCCGCGGGATCGGAAGTCACATGCGCGTTGCCCGCACGCGACCAAGCCGGCGCCGGGTTGCGCGCGGGCGCGCCGCGACTTATTTTCTCCATGACTTTTTCAGGGGTTGGTCATGTTCATTCTTCGGCGCGGCCGTTTGGCCGGCGGCGCGGCGCTGTTGGCGCTGCTGGTTTCGTGCCTCGCTTTGACCGCGTCCGGCTGCGCGTACGGCCCCAGCCCGCAGGGGCCGAAGCCGCTGCACGATTATGCGGCGGACCGCGTGCCGCTGATTCCGCGCACGACGTTTTTCGACAATCCGGAAAAAGCGGCCGTGCAATTGAGCCCCGACGGTTCGCAGCTCAGCTTCCTCGCGCCGGTCGCCGGCGTGCTCAACGTCTGGGTCGGGCCGACCACGGACCCGGCCCTGGCGCGCGCCGTGACGTTCGACGCCAAGCGCGGCATTCGCCAGTATTTCTGGGCCTTCGACAACGCGCATATCCTTTATTTGCAGGATGAAAACGGCGACGAAAACTGGCGCATTTACAGCGTGGACGTGAAAACGACGTCCGCCAAAGACCTCACGCCGCTGAAGGGCGTGCAGGCGCAGGTCGAAGAGGTCAGCCCGAAGTTTCCCGACGAGATTCTCGTGGGCCTCAACGATCGCGATCCGCAACTGCACGACGTCTATCGCGTGAATATCCGCACCGGCGCGCGCCAGATGTTGCTGCAAAATCCGGGCTTCGCCTACGTCGTGACCGACGACGACTTCCATGTGCGTTTCGCCGGACGCCTCACGCCCGACGGCGGCAGCGAATTGCTCCGGGCGACGGTTGACGGCAAATGGGCGCCGTTCCTCAAGATCGGGCCGGATGACATGCTGACCACCAACCCGGCCGGCTTCGACAAGACGAACAAACTGCTGTACCTGCTCGACAGCCGCAATCGCAACACCGCGGCGTTGTGCGCCTTGAATCCCGACACCGGCGAGGAGAAGGTGCTTGCCGAAGACCCGCAGGCCGACATCGACGGCGCGTTGGTCCATCCGACCGAGAAGACCATTCAAGCGGCGGCGTCGAACTACGAACGCAAACGCTGGCAGGTGCTCGACCCCGCGATCGCCGGCGACCTGGCGTATCTGCGCAGCGTCGCGGACGGCGACGTCGACGTGACCGCGCGCACGCTCGACGACAAATGGTGGATTGCTGTTTACGTCGTCGACGACGGGCCGGTGCATTACTACCTGTACGATCACGCGGCGAAAAAGGCCCGTTACCTGTTCGCCAACCGGAGAGAATTGGAAAAGAAGCCGCTGGCCAAGATGCATCCGGTCGTCATTCCGGCGCGGGACGGGCTGCCGCTCGTCAGCTACCTGACCCTGCCCCGCGACGCCGGGCCCGAGGGCAGCATCGTGCCGTACGCGCCGCTGCCGCTGGTGCTGTTCGTCCACGGCGGCCCGTGGGCGCGTTCGTCGTGGGGATACTCGCCGTTCCCGCAATGGCTCGCCAACCGCGGCTACGCCGTGCTCGAGGTCAACTACCGCGGCTCGACCGGCTTCGGGAAAAAATTTATCAACGCCGGCAACAAAGAGTGGGCCGGCAAGATGCACGACGACCTGGTCGACGCCGTGCAGTGGGCGATCAAGAACGCCGTCGCCGCGCCGGCGAAGGTGGCGATTTTCGGCGGCAGTTACGGCGGCTATGCGACGTTGGTCGGGTTGACGTTCACGCCGGACCTCTTTGCCTGCGGCGTCGATCTGGTGGGGCCGTCGAATCTGGTCACGTTGATCGAGTCGGTGCCGCCGTACTGGAAGCCGGAACTCGACCTGTTCTACACGCGCGTCGGCGATCCGCGCACGGAAGAAGGCCGGCGGTTCCTCCTCTCGCGTTCGCCGTTGACGCTGGCGGACCGCATCAAGAAGCCGCTGCTGATCGGCCAGGGCGCGAACGATCCGCGGGTCAAGCGTGCGGAGGCCGACCAGATCGTGAAGGCGATGAAAGACAAGAATATTCCGGTGACATACCTGTTGTATCCGGACGAGGGCCACGGCTTCGCGCGCCCCGAAAACTGGCTGTCGTTCAACGCGGTGGCCGAGACGTTTCTGGCGGCGAATCTCGGCGGACGCGTCGAAGCGATCGGCAA
>CAZHPN010000274.1:0-5764 GCA_964534375.1 uncultured bacterium
TCGGCCATCAACTGCATCGCCTGTTCGGGATGCGAGCGCAGCCACTTGCCGCCGGCGAAAAACGTCGCCGGCACGCGCTGGGCGCGGAGATAATTGACGATGGCGCGGTCGTAGCCGGTGCGTTCGGCCGCGCGTTCGCACAAGTCGAAAGTCAGCGCGAGCAGTTTCTGTCCGGGCGGCAGTTCGACGCGCCGAATCGAGTTGCGCCACGCGGCGGGAAGCGGCGGCAATGCGTGTCGCGGCTCGCGGCGCGTGGGCGGTTGGTTTCGGTCCGGATCATCCGGCGTGCGCCGGACCAGCCGGTCGGCCGGCGAGCCGGCAAGCTGTTCGGCGGTCCAGCACGAGTCAAGGATGGTCGGCGCGCCGTCAGACGCGGCCGGCGTGGCCGTCGGCCAGAACAACAACAGCACCGCGAGCAGCGCAGCGATCACGGCGTTATTGGGGCCGACGTGCTGCCGATTTCGTGCGCCCGGGCCTCCATCTTCGCGCCGGCGCGACGTTGGAGTTTGTCGAAATAGGTGTAGAACACGGGCGTCACGTAGAGGGTGATGAATTGGGAAAACGCGAGGCCGCCGACGACTGCGAGACCGAGCGGGCGGCGCGCCTCGCCGCCGGCGCCGAAGCCCAGCGCGATCGGCAGCGTGCCCATCAGCGCGGCCATCGTCGTCATCATGATCGGCCGGAAGCGCACGGCGGCCGCTTGCGTGATCGCCTCGGCCGGCGTTTTGCCGGTTTTCTGCGCCTCGACGGCGAAGTCGACCATCATAATTGCGTTCTTCTTCACCACGCCGATGAGCATGATGATGCCGACCAAGCCGTAGACGTCGAGATCAACCTTGAACAGCCACAACGTCAGCAGCGCGCCGAAGCCGGCGAACGGCAGGCCGGTGAGGATCGTCAACGGGTGCACGAAGCTTTCGTAGAGAATGCCGAGCACCATGTAGATCACGGCGATCGCCACCAGCAACAGCAGGCCGAGGCTGCCCTGCGAACCCTTGAACGCCTGCGCCGCGCCGGAAAACTGCGCGCTCATGTCGGCCGGCAAAATGCGCGCCGCCGCCTTCTCGATCTCCGCGGTCGCCTGCGACAGCGAGGCGCCCGCGGCCAGGTTGAACGAAATCGTGGCCGACGGCAGTTGACCCGAGTGGTTGATCGCCGACGGGCCGACGCTCGGCTCGATCGAAGCGACCTCGGACAGCGGCGTCAACGTGTCCATGGCGGTGTGAAGCCATAGCAATCCTAGCGCCGACGGATCGCGCTGGTAGGCCGGGTCCAACTCCATGATGACCCAGAATTGGTCGGTCGGCGTGTAGATCGTCGAAATCTGGCGCGCGGCGTACGCGTAATACAACGCGTCTTCGATCTGCGCCGGCGTCAGGCCGAGCGCCGCGGCCTTGTCGCGTTCGATCTTGAGGGTCACCTGCGGATTGCGAATCGACAAATCGCTGGTGACGTCGGCCAGCACTTTCGAGCCGCGCAACTCGCGCTCGAGCTGGCCGGTCTTGTCGAACAGCGTCTTGGTGTCCGTGCTTTGGATCGTGTACTGATACAACGCCTTGCTGATGCGCCCGCCGATGTTGATCGAGGGCGGGTTGACCATGTAACAGCGGTAGCCGGTGATCTGCGCCAGCTTGCCGCGCAGTTCGCCGACGACCTCGTCGGCGCTCAGCGCGCGCTTGCTGCGCGGTTTGAGATGGATGAAAAAGCGCCCCTGGTTGTTCAGCGAATTCGGCCCGCCGGCCCCGACCGACGACATGAAGCCCTCGATGTTCGGGTCGGCCAGCAAGATCTTCATGGCCTCGCGCTGGTGCCGGATCATCGACTCGAACGACGTGCCCTCGACCGCCTCGGTCGTGCCGATGAGCTGGCCGGTGTCTTCGCTCGGCAAAAAGCCCTTGTGGCTGATCATGGCCAGGTAGACCGTCGCGGCAAGAACGAGCGCCGAAAAGACCACGACCCCCGGCCGGTGTTTCATGACCCAGGCCAGCGTCCGCTCGTAGAAACGGGCCATCGCCAGCCAGCCCTTTTCGGTGACGGCATAGAACCGGCCGTGATGGGCCAGCGCCGACTCGCCGAGGAACTGGCTGCAGAGCATCGGCGAAAGCGTCAGCGACACGAAGCCGGACATCAGGATGGCCACGGTGATCGTCACCGCAAATTCACGGAACAAGCGGCCGACGATGCCGCCCAGCAGCAACAGCGGAATGAACACGGCGACCAGCGAGATGGTCATCGAGAGGATCGTAAATTCGATTTCCTTCGCGCCGTTGAACGCGGCGGTCATTTGCGACTCGCCCAGCTCGCGGTGGCGCACGATGTTCTCGAGCATGACGACCGCGTCGTCGACGACGAAGCCGGTCGCCAGCGTCAACGCCATCAGCGAAAGGTTGTCGATCGTGTAGCCGACGGCGTACATGACGCCGAACGTGCCCACGAGCGACAGCGGCAGCGCCAGGCTGGGGATGACCGTCGCCGAGACATTGCGCAGGAACAGGAAGATGATTGCGATCACCAGGAACAGCGTCAGCAGCAACGTCAGTTCGACGTCGCGCACGCCCTCGCGAATCGATTCGGAGCGGTCGAACAACACGGTCACGTTGACCGCCGCCGGCAATTGTTTCTTGAGCCGCTCGACCACGGCGCGGACGTTGTCGGCGACCTCGACCGTGTTGCTGCCCGGTTGGCGCTGGATCGCCAGCACGACGGCGCGATTGTCGCGGTACCACGCGGCGACCTTGTCGGTCTGCACGCCATCGATGACGTTCGCCACATCTTGCAGTCGGATGAGTTGGCCGTTCTGGTAATTGACGACGATCGGCCGGAAGTCGGCCGCCTTTTGCAGCGGCGCGTCGGTCTGGACCGTCGTCACCACGTCGCGGCCCCACAGCAAGCCGGTCGGCAGGTTCGACGTCCCGCGCACCGCCGCCGCCGCGACCTGGTCGAGGCCGAGGCCGGTGGCCGCGAGCTTCTGGGGATTGACCTGAATGCGGATGGCGTATTTCTGGGCGCCGTAGACGATCACCTGCGCCACGTCCTGCACCATCGAAATGTTCTGGCCGAGCAGGGTTTCCCCGAACTCGTCGAGATCCGAGAGCGGCAAGGTGGGCGAACTGACCGCAAAGTACAGGATGGGCTGGTCGGACGGATTCACCTTGCGAAACACCGGCGGCGTCGGCATGTTCGGCGGCAGCAGCGGCGCGGCCAGCGTGATCGCCGCCTGGATGTCCCCCGCCGCGCCGTCGATATTGCGGCCCAGGGCGAAGACGATGGTGATCAGCGTAATGCCCTGCGTGCTTGTCGAGGTCATCGAATCGATGCCGGCGATCGTCGAGAACTGTTTTTCGAGCGGCGTGGCGACGGCCGAGGCCATCGTGTCCGGGCTCGCGCCCGGCAGGCTCGCCGTGACCAGAATCGTCGGAAAGTCGACGTTCGGCAGGTTGTTCACGGGCAGGTTGCGGTAGCCCATGATGCCGAAGAACAGCAGGCCGGCCATGATGATGAACGTTGCGACCGGCCGCCGGATGAAGAGGCCGGTAATGCTCATGACGTGGGCTCCCCGACCGTGATCTGCTTGCGCACTTCGGCTTTGACGCCCGGCGCCAGGCGAATCTGGCCGTCGACGACGACGGTCTCGCCCGCCTTCAAGCCGTCGTCGATAATCGTCAGATCGTTGCGCGACGGACCCGTCTTCACCTGCCGGATCTCGGCCTTGAACTCGCCGTTGAGCAACCAAACATACTCGCCCAACTGACCGGTCTGCACGGCTTGCCGCGGAATCACCAGGGCGTTGTGCTGCACGCCGAGTTGCAAGGTGGTTTCGACGTACTGCCCGGGCCACAGCGTTTCGTTATCGTTGCTGAAACGGCCCTTCAGCAGCACGCTGCCCGTCGCCGCGTTGACTTGATTGTCGATAAAATTCAGTTTGCCGGTGACTACACCGCCGGTCGGACCGGGGGCCTTGGCCTGCACCGGCGGCACATCGCCCTTCGCCATCGCGGCCCGCACGATCGGCAGGTGTTTCTCGGGGACCGAGAATTGCACATCGATCGGTTTCGTCTGATTCAACGTCGCGAGCGCCGTGTCGTTGACCTTCACCAGATCGCCCTTGTGAACCAGCAACAACCCGAGGCGGCCGGTAAACGGCGCCCGGATCGTCGTGAAGACGCGATCGAGCTGCGCGCGCGCCAACGACGCCGTCATCGCCTGCACCCCGGCCCGCAAGCTGTCCGCCTGCGCCTGCAGCGAGTCGTAATCCTGCTGGCTCATGTACTTCTGCTTGAGCAACTCCTCGCCGCGCTTCAACTGCAATTCGGCGTTCACGAGCTGCGCTTTCGTTTGCTCCAGCGTGCCCGCCGCCACGTTCGCGTTCGCGTCGAACGTCCGCAGGTCGAGTTGGAACACCGTCTGCCCTTCCTGGACCAACTGGCCTTCTTCCACCGGAGTGCCGACGACGTAACTGCCGACCTGCGCGCGCAAAGACACCGACTTGAGCGGCGAGACCAGACCGGTCGTGATGTAATCCACCGGCATGTCCATCTGCTTGACCGCCGCCACGTCCACCGGCGGCGGCGGAACCTTCGGCGGCGCCTTCGCTTCGCAGCCGATGACCATGGTCAACGCCACGGCGCATCCCAAAAGCACGATCATCGCCCGGGAAACTCGCCCGCGGCGGTAGATATTCACGGTAGCCTGCACCATACGAACCCTCCGGAGATCAGAATTTACCGGCTCGATCTCGACGCGACAGACTATTCTTTTTGTCGATTTCGTCAACCGCCTGTCGACTCTGTCCGCCATCCCGCAACGCCGTCGCAGCACAACTTTTTTTGACACGTTTTATGTCGTTTTGGTTAAGCCGCGCCGCCAACCAAACATCCGCGGTTCATAGCAAAATAACTCGCGACAGGGCGCGATTCGGGGCGTAAGTTTGCAGAATGACCAGGTGATTGTGAAGCGGGGCTGCACGGCGTGCGCCACCAACGACCGCGCGCGGCGTGGCATTTTGGGGAGACGGGTCAGTTCATTTACGAATCGGATCGAAAATCCGATACGCGAGCAGCTTCACCCGGTCATTCAAGAAGAACCACGCGAGCGCATAGCCCCAAACGAACAGCGCCCAACCCCAGCCAAGCGGCGTCATAAACAGCCCATAAACCGCGATTAAGGTCGCGATGACTTGTGTGCCGAGCACCGCGCCCCACAGAATCCGCGCAGGGCGTATGGACCAGAATGGGCCGCGGGTGCGCGTGAGGAAGATCGTCAGATGTCCCGCCACCGACAGCTTCAGGTACATCAGCGTCTGGATGTGCGCGCGGTCGAGATGAAAGACGCGCTCGCCGAGATAAAATAAAGCGAAGGCGGAGACGACCCCGATGACCCCCAGTACCGTCGAGATCCCCAGCACCATGCGCATGTTCCATTCCTCGGGCTGATTCTTGTAATGAACGTTGTCGTAGGCGATGGACAGGATGGCGCCGTCGTTGAGCAACGCCAGCATCACGATCATTACCGCCGTCAACGGATAAAAGTTGAAGATCAGGATCGCGAGGGTCATGAACAACAGCACGCGAATCGTCTCGGCGATGCGGTAAATCGCGTAGCTGTTCATTCGCTGGAAGATGCGGCGGCTCTCTTCGATCGCCTGAATGATCACCGACAGGCCGGGCGTCATCAGCACGATATCCGCCGCCGCGCGCGCCGCGTCCGTTGCGCCCGAAACGGCGATGCCGCAGTCGGCTTTCTTCAGCGCGGGGGCGTCATTCAC
>CAZHPN010000275.1:0-5699 GCA_964534375.1 uncultured bacterium
GCGGGTCAGGCGTGCGACGCCGCGGCGGGCCAGCGCCAACATCGCATTCATTTCGTCTTCCGTGAACGAGGCTTCTTCGCCCGAGATCTGCACTTCGACCAGCCGGCCGGCGCCGGTGAAGACGAAATTGCCGTCGACTGACGCCGCGGCGTCTTCTTCGTAGCACAGGTCGAGCACGCAGCGGCCGTCCACCAGGCCGACGCTGACGCCCGCGATCGAGTCGGTCAGCGGCCAGCCCTTGATGAACTGTTTCTCCAGGCACCAGCGCAGGGCGTCGGCCAGCGCGACGTAGCCGCCAGTGACCGCGGCGACCCGCGTGCCGCCGTCGCCTTGCAGCACGTCGCAATCGACGGTGATCGTCACGCCGGGCATCGCTTTGAGGTCCGCCGCGGCGCGCAGGCTGCGGCCGACGAGCCGGCTGATCTCCTGCGAACGGCCGCCGCGCCCGCTCGAACGATTGCTCCGTTCGCGATTGGCGCGCGGCAGCATGTCGTATTCGGCGGTGATCCAGCCGCCGTCTTCCGCCGACCGCCAGCGCGGCGTCTGCCGTTCGACGGTGGCCGTGCAATGAACGGCGGTCGTGCCGAAGCGCGCCAGGCAACTGCCTTCCGCGAATTCGGCGACGCCGCGCGTGAGCGAAATCGGCCGCAGATCGCCGGGTTTTCTGCCGTCAGGACGCATGCAACCTCCGTTCACTCTTCGCTGTTTGCCGTCGCGCGTTCGTCGTCGGCGGCCCACTGCCGCAGCAGCGCCAACGCGTGATCGCGGGTCATCGTCGGATCGTCGAAACGCGCCTCCGCCAGCCGGGCCAGCAGCCGCCCGACCGCCGGGCCGGGCGCGACGCCCGCCGCGACGACGTCTTCGCCGCGCAGCAGCGGCGTCTGCATCGCGCGCAGCCGCACCGCCGCTTCGCCGGCCAGAAACTGGGCCAGGCGCTCGGCGCGGGCTTCGCCTTCGGGCGGCGCGCCGGGGCCCGCTGTGGCCCGCAGATCGGCGCGGGCGAGGGCCAGGCAGAGCCGCCAGTCGCCGCGCAGATCGAGAAAAAACCGGCGGCAGGCGCGACGCGTCAGCCGCTGGCCGGCGTACAACTCCGCCAACTGGTGCGGGCGCATGTGGGCGGCGATCAGCCCGCTCAGCCGGCGCGTTTCCGCACGCGACAGCCGCAGCCGCGCCGCGGTTTTCTCGGCGAGGCGTGCGCCGCGGGCGGCGTGGCCCGGATACCGCGTGCGGTTTTCGTCGACGGTCGCCGCGGCCGGCTTGCCGATATCGTGCAGCAGCGCCGCCAGGCGCAGCAGCGCGCGGTCCGCGGGCGCGGCGAGCGCTTGGCCGAAAAGCGGCTCCGCGAGCAGCTCGTCCACCTGCTTCGCCGCTTCGATCGCGTGGGCGCGGATGTCGAGGTGATGAAAGTCCGGCTGCGTCAGCCCGGCGCCCGCCGCGAGGTCGGGGCAGAGCGCATCGAGCGCGCCGGCTTCGTCGAGCCGCGTCAGCCATTCGCGGCAACGGTCGTGCGCCAGCAGCGCGCGCAATTCTTCCCAGACGCGTTCGCCGGGCATGCCGGCGAGCAGCGGCGCGGCCTCTTTCGCCTCGGCCAGCGTGTCGGCGTCGACGGTCAGGTCGAATTCGGCGGCGAAGCGGAACACGCGCAGCACCCGGACCGGATCGGCGCGCAGCACACCCGGGGCGGCGCGGCGCGCGACGCGATCGGCCAGATCGCGCAGGCCGCCGGTCGGATCGAGCAGCGCGTCGCCGTCGGGCCACGCGCAGCCAAGCGCGTTGACTGTCAAATCGCGGCGGCGCAGGTCCGCTTCGATGTCGTCGGCCTGCAAATCCGTGAAATCGAGCCAGTCGCTGGCCGGCAGCACGACGCGGCAGGCGCCGAAGTCCTCGTGCAGCACGACGTAGCGCGCCCCCAGCCGCTCGGCCACCGCGCGGCCGAGCGCCAGCGCGCGCCCGCGCGGCGCCGCGAAATCGACATCGCGCGCCGCGCGGCCCACCGCCAGATCGCGCAGCGCGCCGCCGACCAGCCAAACCGGCGGCGCCTCGGCGGCGAGGGCGTCGCCCCAGGCGGAGCGGCGCAGGGCGTCGAGGGCGGCGCGCAGGCGGTTGCGCAATTCGTCGGGCGTCGGGCTCATGGCGGCGAATATATACACGTTTCCGGGTCAACACGCACGCGAAAATGTGGCATACTGGCGCCGCCAACGCGGAGGAGAAGGCTGTTGCGCGACACGTTCATCGACATTTCCGGCATGGTCGGCATGGTGCTCGCCGCCTTGCTGGCGCTGCTGCTGCTCGCGGCGTTTGCGCTGTGGGCGCGCTACCGCCTGGGCATCGCGTCCGACCGCCGGCGGTGGTGGAAGATTTTCGACGACCTCCAGCCGCAGGAAATCGGCGCGGCCAGGAAAATCCGCCTGGCGCCGCTGGTCGAGTGGCGCACCGCGCAGCCCAAGCTGGCGAGCGTTGCGGGGCTGAGCTACCTGCTGGAAATCGACGGCGCGAAGGTGCTGTTCGATCTCGGCGGCGGCAAGAAAGGCTCGGCGGCGTCGCCGTTGCGGCGCAACCTCGATACCCTCGGCGTCGAGCCGGCGCAATTCACGGCGGGTTTGAGCGCGCTGGTCATCAGCCACCGCCATCGCGAACACGGCGGTGGTTTCCGCGCGGGCCGGCGCAACCGGATCGACGCGGAACTCGATTTCTCCAAAACGCCGTGCTTCTCCGTGGAGGACCGCGGCGCCGACCAGCCGCGGCGCGTGCTTGAAGGAGCGCTGGTCTCGGCGCGCCTGCCCGGGCGGATGTTCACGCTGGGCCGCATCGAAGAGCAGATGCTGGTGATCAACCTCGAGGGCAAAGGGTTGGTTTTCGTCGTCGCCGACGCGCACCCGGAAGTCATGCCGATGCTCGAATACGCCGAACGGATCACAGGCATCAAGCCCTACGCCTACATCGGCGGGCTGCACGCGTTGATGAATCAGGAAATGCCGTGGCCGTGGCGGTGGCTGCTGACGCGCCGGCCGCCGTGGCGCCGTTCGGAACCGGAAGAGGTCGGGTTCCTTGCGGTGATGATGCGCGACGCCGGCGTCAAAAAGGTTTTCGCCTCGGCCCACGATTCGGACGATTTTTCGCTGGGGATTCTGACCACGGTTTTCGGCGACAACTTCCGCATTCTCGCCGCCGGGGATTTGCTCGACATCGATTAATTTGCCGGCTCGGCGAATTTGCCTCGGCGCACGCGGGCGGCGGCTTACTGCTTTTTGGCGCGGACCTTTGGTTCCTTCGGCGGCAGCGAACTGGTCCAGCGATACGAGCGTCCGAGCCACTGCCGCAATTCTTCGCCGTTTTCGAAAAACGTCTCGGGCAGCGCGACGTAGTCTTTCATGACGCGGCCGGGCAACGGCTCGAACGGCGCCGCCTCGTCGGTCGCGGCGAACAACTCTTGCTGCTCGATCGCCGGCAAACGCATGAAGAGGCGATCCTGGTGCACGCCCGCGAACATGTTGCCGTTCACGAACCAGCACGGCGAACCGAACATCACGCGCCGTTGCGCGGGAAACGGCGTCAGCGCTTCCGCCATCATTTCTCCCAATTCCGGCGACGCTTTTTTCCAAGCCATTTTCGCCTCCCCTACGCCGCGGTCAGGCGGCGGAACAACTCCTCCACCTGCCGGCGCGTCTCCGCCATGGCGCCCCCGTTGTCGATAACGTAATCGGCCCGGGCCGCTTTGGCGACGGGGTCCATTTGCGCCGCGAGGATGCCTTGCACCACCTCGTCGGAGTAACCCGAACGCACTTTGACCCGCGCCACCTGCACCGCCGGCGCGGCTGTGACGCAAATGGTCGCGGCGAAAATCGGCGGCGCCTCCGACTCGAAGAGCAGCGGCACTTCCACGATCAGCAGCGGCGCGCCGCACGTCTGCTGCGCCGCGATCCATTCGCCGATCGCCTGATAGACGTGCGGATGGATGATCGCCTCGAGGTCGCGCCGCGCCTGCGGGTCGCGGAACACCAGCGCGCCCAACGCCGCGCGATCGAGCGAGCCGTCGGCGGCGAGCACCGGCGCGCCGAACCGCGCGATCGCCGCCGCGAGGCCCGGCGTGCCCGGGGCGACGACGTCGCGCGCGATCTGGTCGGCGTCGACCGTCGCCGCGCCGAGCGATCGGAAGATCGCCGCGACCGCGCTCTTGCCGCAGCCGATGCCGCCGGTGAGCGCCGCAACGATCATACGGCGGCCGCGAGTTCGGCGAGGACGTTCAGGAACAACTCCGTCGCCTCCGGCCCGACCGACACCGAGCGCTCATAGTGATATTTCGGATCGTCCGCCGCGCCCGCGTCGACCAGATAGCCGAGCTCGTCGTTGCCCAGGCCGAAGAGGAATTTGAAGTCGCCGGTCATCGCGCGCTTCGCCGCGAAGCCGACGGCCGGCAGCGGCTCGCCGGGCAGCGAGGCGAATTGCGCCGGCCCGATGCGCCACACGTCGACGCTCGTTTCGAGTTTGCCGTGATCGGCGCGGCGTTCGAGGATGCCGAGGTTCGCCAGGAAATAGAGATATTTGTTGTCGCCGACGAACGTCAGCCGGCGCGCGCCGTGGCCGAGCGCGCCGCAGGGCGCCGGCATGGCCTGGTTCCAGGTTTCGACCGCGATCTTGCCGAGCGTTTTGCCGAGCTTGCGGCAGAACGAGCGCCGTTTGTCGCGCGGCGTTTCGTCGGGAATGTTGCCGGTGACCATGCCGCCGAGCGCGCCGTTGAAAAACAGGCTGATCGCGCCCGTCGCCTCCTCGACCGTTTTGTGGAAGTGATGCACGAAATCCGGCGAAATTTCGGTGTTGTCCTCCCAGAGGATTTCGGGATGGCACGCGAAATTGGCGAGGCAGGCGATCGGCCGGCCGTCGACGCCGACCACGCGCATTACCGGCATCGCGGCGTCGTTGTAGCCCGGCTGGCGGATGTTCACGACCCATTCGCTTTTGTCGCGTTCGTCCTGCGCGAAGCCGAACAGCGCCGGGCGCTTGCGCGCCGCCGCGCGGCGCACGCCGGCGACGATCTGGTCGGCAAGCCAGCGCAGATATTCCGGATCGCGGCCGCTGCGGATCGGCGCTTCGCCGATCGACGGCCCCCACAGGCCCATCGTGTCCGGCCCCGAATGGCAATGCGTGGAGCACATGAATACGCGGTCGGGCGCGAAGTCGCGCAGCTTGGTGCGCAGCGCGTCGACGTCGGGCAGCATGTAGCCCACGAGGTCCGCGACGATCCAAACCGCCGGCCCGGCATCGTCTTCGAAATACAGGATGCGCGCGGTCAGCGGCTCCGCCACGGCCGTGGCCAGGCGGTTTGCGCCGAATCCGGCGAGATACGTTTGCGTGACCATGAACGGGGTGATGTCGACTTTGACGGCGGCAGCCAGCATGGTTTCCATAGTTTTCCCGTCGGTTGAAGTGCGTGTGCGAACTATTAACACAACGCCGCCGGGGGAGCAAACAGGGGCAATGCCGAACGCGGAATGCGGAACGCGGATTGCGGATTGCGGAATGCGGAATGAACCGGCGCGGGGCTGCGTGGTTTCATTGCGCCCGGTCGGCGAACGGGCACGGCCCTGAAGAACCCATGAGTCCCATAGGTCCCATAGAGACTGTCGATTTTCTTGGCGTTGCAAAGCATCCATCGTTTTCCCCACGATTACGCGGCTTCGCCCCTTTATTCGTCATTCCCG
>CAZHPN010000276.1:0-5687 GCA_964534375.1 uncultured bacterium
CGCGCCGCGTCGAGCACGCTGAGCGAGCGCTTGACGTGGCAGGCGGTGCCGCGGCAGACCTGCACGATGTGCTTGCCCGGGGCGTGGAAGCGGAACTGGTTGTAGAACGTGGCGACGCCGTAGATCTTGCTGGCCGGCAGGTTCAGCGCGCGGCCGATCCGGATCACCACGTCGCGCGACAGGTAACCCTCGGCGTCCTGCACTTCCTGCAGGACCGGGATCAACGCGTCGCGGCCGGCGTTGGCATACTTTTTCAAGAGGTCCGCAACTTCGACTTTCATCGTCCTTTTGCTCCTTGTTCCTCGGCGCGCAGCCGTGAAAAATACGCGACCTTTTCCAGGGAAACGGTCATATCGACATCTTCGACATAGATTTGGGAAGGCGTGCGCAGGCGGATCGGCACGAAATTGAGCAGGCCGCGCACGCCGGCGTCGATCAATTGGTCGGCGACCTGCTGGGCCACGCTCGTCGGCGTCGCGATGATCGCCACGTGGATGCGTTTTTCTTTGATGACCTCCGCCAGGCGGGCCATCGGGTGCACCTGGCAGCCGTTGATCATCCGGTCGGTTTTGCTTTCGTTGGCGTCGAACGCGGCGACGATCGACAGCTTCGGCCGCCGGCCGCGGAAGTACGCCAGCAGCGCGCGGCCGAGATTGCCGACCCCGACCAGCGCGACGTTGCGCCCGTGGGGGTCGTCCAGGAAGTTGTCGATGCTTTCGATGAGCTGCGCGACCTGGTAGCCGTGCACCGGGCTGCCCGTGTAGTTGGTTTCCATCAAGTCGCGGCGGACCTGCGCCGGCGAGCAATTCGCCGCCGCCGCCAGCTCGTGCGAGAAAACCGTCTCGGCGCCTTCCTCGCGCAGATTGTCGAGCAGAAAACGGTAAAGGCTGAGCCGGCCGATTGCCCTGGCTGAAACCTTTTTCACGTCGTGTTCCCCCGTGTCCGATCTGTCCTTGCCGCGAAATTGCCGTTACAAAAAGAGCAGCGTTATTTTTTTCACAGCAAAAATACACGAAGGCGTGGAATAAATCAACAAAAATATTTAAAAAAATGCATGGCGCTGGACTATTCGGTTTTGGTTACTCTGGTACCGTTGCTTTCGCAGAGTTTTTTCGGCGGCGAGAGGCTTTTCCGAAGTGGCTGGCGCCTATTTGGATTGGGTAGTGCGCCCCGTGATGCCGGAGAAGAAAAATTTTTGCCGGAAAAGCAGGCACGCCGGCGGCTCTCCCCGCCGCTTCTGAGTCTGTGTCTGTTTCTGTTTCTATGTCTGCATCCGGCTCTGCCTCTGGTTCTCGTTCTCATTCTCGCTCTTACTCTTACTCTCTATCTAGCAACCCTTTTCGATCGGAAACTCGCGTTATCTCCCGTTTTGGTGAAACAATTCGATCGCCGGCCTCGGCCGGGTTTCCCGGACAGCCGACTGTAGTTTGCAACTAGCTGAAAAATAAATCGATTGTTCGATTCGGGCCGGATCCTGAACCGCCTCGAAGCGTTTCCGAAGTGGCTGGCGCCCTTTTGGATCGCCGCTTTTGGTGTTCGCCTTGACGTCGAACCGGCGGCGATGTGTAATGGGCTGGCAATCGTGCAGGTCCAATCCACAATGGGAGGCAGCTATGACGCGCTTATACTTATTGGCGGCCATCGCGGCCCTAATCGTTGCGTTGGCGTTGGCGTGCGGCGGCACGAGCAACAGCCCCCCCGACAACGGCGTTCCAGCATGCTTCGGCATGATCGGGTGCGGCAACCCCATCGGCGACGATGACACGGCCTTCGGCGACGATGATACGACCGATGACGACGATAATGATGACGCGTCGCCGGCTGCGGTTCTTACGGCCGCACTCGGTGTTTCGGGATAATCGGCCGCAGGTCAGTTTTTCGACGCGCGCCTCATGGCCAACAGGCGTTTCCGAAGTGGCTGGCGCCCATTTGGATTGGATCGCCCGCACCGCATCGTCGTCGATGTCGTCATCGGCATCCGTGTTGCTGTCGTCGTCGGCGGGGCTGACGTCGCCGTCAACCCGCGCCGACGATCTTTGTCACTTGTCGTTTCCAGGCAACTCCGAGGTTTAGTCCTTGAAGTTCGCGACGATCTGGCGTTGTTTGGCGTTCAGGCTCTTGAAGAAGGCGACTTTCGCGTCGACGAGCTGATCGTGGGACACGTTGATTTTGTTCTGAAACCAGGTCTTGAGCTCGTGGCCGATCTTGTCGAAATTCTGCGTCGGCTGCTTGCAGTCGTTCTTGAAAACATCGTGAGCGTGGTAATCGTAAGAGAACACGCCGTCCCAATAGGCCTTCACGGCTTCTTTCACCGTGTTAAGCTTCGCCTGCTGGTCTGTGCTCAGGTTCAAGGCCTTTCCGAGATTGTCCCAGTAGGCCAGATGATGAGCGATGGTCATCTGTTCGTGGTTCTCCGCGGCATAAGCCGTCATCGGCCCGATCGAGAAGATCGTGAGCAGCACGGCCAGCAACGCGATACGGGTAAATAATTTCATCGTTTCGTTCTCCTTGGTTAATGTTGCGAACTCGTACCTTTATATGTTAACAGGACGGCGATTGCAACCGTCCAAGTAACCTTCTTGTGGGGCGATTCGGGATACCAGGAACCGATCCCGAAGCGGCTGGCGCCGGCCTCCGACGCCGTTTCGACCGCTCTCAAAAATCCACCCCATGATGCCTTTCACAAAGCCGGCCGCCCGATGAAAACCGGCGGCGCGGACGCGGCGGTGCATTCCAGAATCACACTCATCCGCGCGGCGTCGCCATCGGCGGGCACGCACGTCTGGTTCAAGCATTCGTCCACTCCCGGGCACTGGGCGCAGGCGAGGCCGCCCGTGCCGCATTGTTCGTCGGTCGTTCCGGGCATGCACGTCGTCCCGGAGCAGCAGCCGTTCAGGCAGTCGGTCGAATTGCAAAACGCCACGCACTCCTGGTCGATGCACTCTTGCTGCGCCGAGCATAGGACGCAGGCGACGCCGCCTATCCCGCATTGGTCGTTGGCCGTTCCGGGCATGCACGTGGTCCCGTCGCAGCAGCCGCTCTGGCACGAACCCTCATTGCAAGGCGGCACGCACGTCTGGTTCACGCACGTGTCCGTCCCCGGGCATTGGACGCAGGCGGCGCCGCCCGTGCCGCATTGCTCATTGTTTGTGCCCGGCTGGCAAGCATGGTTTCCGTCGCAGCAGCCGTTCGGGCAGGTGCTCGAATTGCAGACGGTGTCGTCGTTGTCGTCATCGTCGTCGTCGGCGGTGCACGGATTTGGCGAGCAACTCGAGCCCGACCCTTGCCACGTTCCGGGGTATTGCATGCAGCCGTTATCTGTCAGATTTTCGCACTCGTTGCCCGTCGGCATGCAGCAGGCGCCGCACGGATATGCCGCACAACTCGTTCCCATTGCGAGCCACGCGCCATTGACTTGCTCACAACTGGAAGGGCTCAGATTTTCGCACCCGGCGGTCGGCAAGCAACAGGCGCCGGTCGTGTCATTGTCGTCGTCGTCGTTGTCGTCGTTGTCGTCGTTGTCGTCGTCGTCGGCGGTCACGCACGCGTGGTTGACGCACTCTTGGTACGTCTTGCATTCGGCGCAGGTCGCGCCGCCTTTGCCGCAATCCGCCTCCGAGGCGCCGGGCTGGCAGGCATGGTTCGCGTCGCAGCAGCCGTTCGGGCAACTCGACGCGTTGCACTTGCACTCGCCGCTGACGCACTCTTGTCCGGCGCGGCAGGCGACGCAGGCGGCGCCCTTCGCGCCGCACTCGGCGTTCGTGGTCGTTTTCACGCAGGCCGTCCCGTTGCAGCACCCGGTTGGGCAGTCGGCCGGAGCGCAGTACGCGACGCAGGCGTGATCGCTGCATTCATTGCTGCCGCTGCAAACGACGCAGGCGGCGCCGCCTTTGCCGCAATCCGCATTGGCCGTGCCGGGCATGCAGACTTTCCCGGCGCAGCAGCCGTTCGCGCAGGACTTCGCATTGCAAACGACTAGCGGAATCCGTTGCACCGTGGCCAGGAAGGATCCCGAATTGCCCGCGTAATTGTTGTCGTTGACCAACAACGTCAATTCCCCCGAGCAGGTCATCGCGCCGTTGAAGTTGGCGCCCACCTCGAAAACGCACGGGGCGCTATTGTCGCGGCGACGCGTGGCCTCGCCGACCTGGCCGGTCAACGCCCCGAGATGCCCCGCCGGATTCGGACAGCCTTGTCCGCAAAGGGCGGCCAGCCCGCCAGGCGGCACATGGGCGCCGTTGGCGCCCAGATTGACCGTGCCCGAGGCCGCGACGATCACGTCGTCGCCGGCCGCCACCTGCAGCCCCGTCGGCGCTCCGCCCGCCTGATTGGCCGGCACGTTGACCGTGGCCGTGTCATCGTCGCTCGCCGGCGAGGCGTCGTCGTCGACCGCCGCGTGGCTGCCGCCGCTGCTGCCGGAACTGCTGCAGGCCAGGGCGACGGCAACGAACAAAACCGCCATGGCCGCCAGAAAAGAGGAGCGTTTCATCGGTTTCTCCTTCGCTTGCGTCATCGCCCCGCGAGGAGCGCGGCTACTTGCCGTAATGCAAAATCACTCCGCCGTACGACGGGCCCGGAGCCAATCCCACGAACCACACGTCGGAGTCGGCCGACCCCCAAATGCCGTTCAAGGCCAGCGCGTCTCCGCTGGGCGGCGCGATCGGCGACCACGCCGAACCGCCGTTGCAGTAAAGGACCGCGCCCGACCCCGTGGTGAAGTCCCGGCCCGCCGCGTACACGCTGCTGTCGGATGTTCCCCAAACGGCTTGCAGGGAGATGTTGTCCGACGTGCCGGCGCTCATGCCGGCCCATCCGTCGACGCCGTAGCGATAGATCAGCGGCGAAGTCGCGCTCTCCGCGTAGCCCACGGCGAATGCCGTGGAGGAGCCCCAGTTGCCCCCGAATATCCCTTGAAATGCTCCGACGGTCTCCAGATTTCCCGTCCACGCCGCGCCGTCGAAGTGCATGACCATGCCGGTCGCGCCGCTGGCGCCGGCGGCGAACACATCCGACGGGGAGCCGCCCCACACGCCGAACAACGTCGGCTCGCTGCCGCTGCTGTTCGTCATCGGCGTCCAACCGCCGGCGGCGGACCCCTGTTGGAGATCCGCGTCATTCGTGGTGCTGTCGAAACCGACGAGAAACACATCCGACGTCGAGGCGCCCCACACGCCGTAATAGGTCACCGCGTCGGCCGTAGTCGTTGACGACCACGAACTTCCGTCATAGTGCCAGACGGCGCCGTTGAGCAAAATGCCGTCGGCGTCGAAGGCCGAACCGACGGCATATACGTCCGAGGCCGAGCTTCCCCAAACGCCGAAGAGCATCTCGCCATCCGGCGTCCTGTAGACTTTTGTAAATTGGGCGCCGTCGTAGTGAAAGACAACGCCTTCCTCCCCGACGTTCGGCTCCAGGCCGTCCATCGCGTAACCGCCGACGGCCCACACGTCGGTGGAAGAACTGCCCCAAACGCCCCAGAACACATACTCGGCAAAAACCGGCTCCGCCCAGGCCGGCGAAGTGTCGTTGTCGTTGTCGTCGTTGTCGTCGTTGTCATCATTGTCGTCGTTGTCGTTGTCGTCATCATCGGGCGCGCTGTCGTCGTTGTCGTTGTCGTCATCATCGGGCGCGCTGTCGTCGTTGTCGTCGTCGTTGTCGTCGTTGTCGTCGTCGTTGTCGTCGTTGTC
>CAZHPN010000277.1:0-5643 GCA_964534375.1 uncultured bacterium
AAGAAGCAGAAGACCGCCGACGAATATTCGATCCTTATTCGCAGCATGCTCGCGGCCGACGGGCTCGACGCCAAGAGCATCACCGACGCCATTATCTCGTGCGTCGTGCCGCCGCTGCAGATGTGCTTCGAGCAGGTTTCGCAAAAGCTGTTCAACCGGCGGCCGATCGTCGTCGGCCCCGGCGTCAAAACCGGCATGCCGATCCTTTATGACAACCCGAAAGAGGTCGGCGCCGACCGGATCGTCAACGCCGTCGCCGCGTTTCACCGCGTGCGCGACCAGTTGGTCGTCATCGACTTCGGCACGGCGACCACGTTCGACGTGGTCAGCGCGAAGGGCGAGTACCTCGGCGGCCTGATCACGCCCGGCGTCGCCATCAGCCTCGACGCCCTGGCCTTCCGCGCCAGCAAACTGCCGCGCATCGACCTGGCCAAACCCGGCCGCGTCATCGGCAAGAACACGATCGAGTCGATGCAGGCCGGCATCTTCTTCGGCTACGTCGGCCTCGTCGACGGCATCGTCCGCCGCATCTGGGACGAACTGGGCGGCAAGGTCTTCACCATGGCGACCGGCGGCCTCGCCGGCTTGATCGCCACCGACTCCGAAACGATCGACGAGGTCGACGGCGATCTCACCTTGCAGGGCCTGCGCCTGCTGCACCGGCTGAATCGGCCGCCGCACGTCTGACCCGGCCGAAGGGCCGGAAGGCACAAGCAAAAAGGAAAAAGGAAAAAATAGGCAAAGCCCCGCCACAATTGAGAATGGCGAATGGCGAATGGCGAATGCAGAACTGCCGACGCCGTCCGAAATTCGCCATTCGCCATTCGCCATTCGCCATTTCGGTTTGCGCCTCCCGAAAACTTGACGTTCGCGGCTATCGGTGGTCGGCGGGCGGAGGTGTAATTTGTCGACAATCTCCATCACGCCCATTGTTCGCAGAGCGTCTTGCAAAAAATACAGGCTCAACCCGTGGCGTTATGCGCCAACCTCTGCCCGGAAATTTCGATTATTTCGAATCTACCGACGGACCGGCGTAATGCAAAATTGTTCCCGAATAACCTACCGCAAATACATCGCTCGTGCTGCTGCCCCAGACGCCTGTCAGGTTAGCGGCGGCGGCTGTCGGCATCGTTGACCACGAACTTCCGTCAAAGTGCGCGATGGCCGACATCTGGACAGGTGTAGACGGCTGCGAAAAAGAAAGATAGCCGCCCACGCCGTAAACGTCGTTCGCCGACTCGCCCCAGAAGACGCCGATGCCGTTGAGCGCGGCCTCCCCAATAAAGGGTTTGGTCCAGGATTCGCCGTCGTAGAAAAGAACGAAGCCGACCCAGGGGTATTCGTTCGTGCCGCCGTTCGCGTACACGCAGGATGCCGACGCCCCCCACACAAAATCCAGGTCCGACGATGGCGCGATATAGGGGGCCATCTGCGTCCACGCCGACCCGTCGTAGTGCAAGATCGCGCCATTCAAACCAACATCAGTACCAACGACGAATACGTCGGAATGCGAACTTCCCCAAATTCCGCTCAAACTTGCGTCGTGTTGCCCGGCCTTCATCGGCGCCCAAGCCCAGCCGTCGAAATGCAATATCGTCGATTGCGTCTCAGTGTTGTTGCCTCCGGTAACAAATACGTCGGAGGGTGAAAAGCCCCAAACGCCATTGAATTCCCATCCGGTAACGCCAAGAGTCTCCGACCAGGAACTTCCGTCATAACGAAGGATTGTGCCCCGCCAATCGGCTTCCACGGACCCCAGCGTGGAACCCGTCGCGAACATATCGGAGGGTGAACTGCCCCAGACGCCACTTAGATAAGCCGTCGTGCCGCTGGGCATGGGCGCCCACGCCGCGCCGTTGTAGTGCAAAATCGTGCCGCCCTCGCCGACGACAAAAACGTCCGAACCCGAAAAGCCCCAAATGCCCCAGAGCGTCTCGGTTGTGCCGGAACTCATGGCCGTCCAGTCGCTTGTCGCGTCATTGTCGTCGTCATCGGGGCTGGCGTCGTCGTCATCAGCCGGCGAGCTGTCGTCGTCGATAGTCGAGGCGTTGCCGGCGGAACCCTGATGGCCGCACGCCGCAAGAAATACCAGCAATGCCAACAGATTTGCTGTCAACGCGGGAAACTCGGTGAATCGCCTCATTTCGCTTCTCACTTTCTTCCACCGGCCGCTCCGAAGTGGCTGGCGCCTTTTTACGCGCAACGCGGCGCCCCGGCGCATTGCCGGGCGGTTGCCGAAGCCACCCACCGCACTATTCCAGTACGAGAAGGATATCGAAGCGCGCGGAAAAAAGCAAGAAAGCTTCGCCATCCGGCGCGAAAGTCACGTGTTGTTTCGCGGAAACAATGGCATGGGAGTTCTGGGAGTTCTGGGAGTTCTGGGACTCATGGACGCCGCTCCGAAGTGGCTGGCGCCTTTTTTGGGCGGCCCACGCCGCCCGAAATTCGCCATTCGCCATTCCCCATTCGCCATTCCGGTTTGAGTTCCCCCAAAACTTGAAGGTCGCGCCGGCGGCTACCGCTGGTCGGCGAGCACCGCGGCCCCGCCACGCCGGCAAACAGCGGCGGTTTATTGAGCAAAATGCAGATCTTTGCCATTGTACTATCGGCCAATTCGTGGTATGATTTGGCTATTGACGCCGTTGGTGGCGGGGGAAAGGAGCGCTTCGTGAACGACCAGACCCAGGAAAAGCGACGAATCGGCCGGCCCGCAAGCGAGTGGCCGTGGCGCAAACTGCATCGCCGAATGTTGGTTTCCGACAAGCTGCCGCTCATTTCCGACGCCGAAGAGCGGCTGCTGTGGCGGCTGGTGCTTGTCGCCGACGACAGCGGACTGTTTCCCGCCGATCCGCGGACGATTCGCAACCAGTGCCTGGCCAGTGTCGCTCTCGAACATGCCGATTGGACGATCGCCAAGGTCGCCGCCTGTCTCGACCACCTCGCCGCGGTCGGCCTGATCGCCTTCTACGAGGCCGACGGCCGGCGCTATCTCGCGATCCGCGGACACGAGGACTTGCAACATCCGGATCGCAGCGATCACCGGCACAAGCAGGTGCACCCGTCCCCGCCGTGGCGCACCGACGGCGTATTGGAAGAATTCGGCGCCGCGGCCGGCGCCGCCGACGAAATCGCCCCGGCCGAGGCCGGCCGACGAATTGTTTCACCAAAACGAGAGATAACGGGAGATAACGTGCGAAAACGCGCGCTAGAGCTAGAACGAGAAAAAGAAAAAGAAACAGACGCAGATGCAGAGCCGGAGCCGGAGTCAGAGCCAGAACCATACACAGACGCAGATGCAGATGCAGAGACCGATAGAGATCCGGACACAGAGACAGAGGCAGAGACAGAGACGCACACAGCGGCGCCGAAGAGCGCCGCCGGCGTGTCTGTTTTTCCGGAAAAAGTTCTTTCCGCCCCAATGTTGCAGGACGCCTTGCAGCACCCCGACGATTATCGGCCGGAACAACTCGCCGCCGCCCTGTACGAGGCCTGGAAAGCGCAAATCAACGCCCACGAGGGCGCCCGCGCGATCCGGAATATCGTCGCCCTGCTGACGAAAGAGGGCCAGCCCTTTGCACGGCTCGCGGCGGCCTTCGAGAACTACGCGGCGTCGCCGCGCTGCCGGAACGCGCCGCCGGACAAGCGCAAAACGGCGGCCAACTTCTACGGCGCCGATGCGACCTGGCGCGACTACGCCGAGCGGCGCCCGCCGCCGCCTACCGCGCAGGAGCAAACCGATGCCGTCATTCGAAAAATACGGGAGCTGCGTGGGCGCATTTACGATCTGTCGCGGGGCCGCTTGGACGTCGAAACGGCCGTCGGGCCGGAATTGGCGCCGCTTTTCCGGAAACTGGTGACGACCGGAACCATCCAACGTTGGGGCAATGGCACCGCCGCCGAAAAGGAGCGCCACATGCCCGGCGATGTCGCGGCGGTGGTGGCCGAAATGGCCGCGAGCCAACCCGCTCCGGCGACGGCGGCGGCGCGGGACGGGCCATGAATCCGGGCAATTCGCCTGCCCCGTATTCTTGACATCAACTCGCCGCTCGTTACGTTCTGAGTAGCACAGCACGACGGCACAGGCGGCGAACTATGGACCAGACGAACCGCGCCAAGGCGCTGATTATCGGGGCCGGCCCGGCGGGATTGGCGGCGGCCGGCGCGCTGACGTTCGCCGGAATTCCCTACGTGATTCTCGAACGCAACGGCCAGGTCGGTTGCTCGTGGCGCAATCATTACGAACGGTTGCATCTGCACACGACGCGCCGGACCTCGGGCCTGCCGCACTGGCCCTTCCCCAAGTCGTATCCGACCTACCCCTCGCGGCAAAACGTCGTCGATTATCTGGAACGGTACGCGGAACATTTCCGCATCGCGCCGCGGTTCGGCGAGCCGGTCGTCAAGGCCGCGCGCCGCAGCGGCGGCTGGGACGTCGAGACGGCGAAGGGTCGCTACGCGGCCGACAACCTGATCGTCGCGACGGGGTACAACGCGGCGCCGGTCCGCCCGACCTTTCCGGGGATGGAAAAGTTTCGCGGCCGGACGCTGCACAGTTCGGCGTATCGCAACGCGGGGCCGCATCTCGGCCGCCGCGTGCTGGTCGTCGGCTGCGGCAATTCGGGCGCGGAAATTGCGCTCGACCTCAGCGAAAACGGCGTCGACGTCACCCTGGCGATCCGCAGCCCGATTCACGTGATCCCGCGCGACCTCGGCGGCGTGCCGTTCATCGAAATCGCCATCGCCAACAGTTTCCTGCCGCTCGCCGTGGCCGACTTCATCGCCCTGGCGACCTTGCGCCTGGCCGTCGGCGACCTGCAAAAATACGGCATCCAGCGCCCCGCGCTCGGCCCGGCCGCGCTGGTCGAAAAATTCGGGCGGGTGTCGCTGATCGACGTGGGCACGCTGGCCGCGATCAAACGCGGAACAATCAAAACGTCGCCCGGCGTCGAGCGCTTCACCGCCGCGGGCGTGCGCTTCGTCGGCGGACGCGAAGCGGCGTTCGACGACGTGCTCTTCGCGACCGGTTACCAGGCGCGGCTCGACCAATATCTCGAGGGCGCCGCGCAATTCGTGAACGAACGCGGGCTGCCGAAATGGCACGGCCGGGAGGTCGATTCGTCGGGCCTGTATTTCTTGGGGTTCCGCAACCCGGTCACCGGCATGCTGCGCGAAATCCGCCTCGAAGCCGAACGCATCGCCGCCGATCTGAAACGGAAGAACCGCCCGCGCTGACCGCGCCTTGTCAGGCAGTCGATTCCCGAAAATTCACGCCGTTTTGTCGCCCGGCGCATCCGGCGGCGGCGCAACAGCGGCGTCGGCCGCGCCAGCGACGTCGGCCGAAGCGGCCGGCGCGGCGCCCGGCGTCTCGGCCGCGAGGGGCGCGAGCGCGTCGGGTTCGATTTTCGGCAGCTTCTCGATCGCGTCGAAGGTTTTCGCGACCACCATCAGTTGCACGACGAGCAAGACGAGCGGGGCCAGGCGCCAGATGCCGCCGAGGAACTGCAGCCACGACAGCAGCCAAAGGGTGGCCGCCGCGGTGAAATAGCCGACGGGCAATTCCGGCGCGTCAATCTTGCGGCGGGCGAGCAGCGCGTTGTGGTCTTGCGCAAAACCGCTCATCACCAGGAACAGCCAATAAAAATT
>CAZHPN010000278.1:0-5631 GCA_964534375.1 uncultured bacterium
CGGTGACCAGCGCCTGCGTCTCGCCGCGCGTGAACAGCGCCGAGCCGTGGGTGCGCGGCAGCAAGCCGACTTGAATGTTGATCGGGCGCACTTCGTCGAAGCGGCGGCCGTCGATGCGGGTGTCTTTTTGCAGCACCAACCCCCGCATGTCCTCTTTGAGCACGTGCTCGAAGCATTTGTTGTAGAGCTTCGCGTCCAGCGGCTCTTCGGCCGGCCGGCCCTCGTTCAGCTTGGCGAGAATTTCGTCGTGCACGTTGCCGATGGCCATATGCCGCGCGTGTTTGGTCGCCGTCGTGATCGCCGTGCGCAGTTGCCCGCCGATCGCGCTCTTCACCGCGGCCAACGCGTCGGCCGGGATTTCCGGCGGCGCGAATTCGCGCTTGGGAACGCCGATCTGCGCGCGCAATTCGTCTTGCATGTCGAGCAGGGTCTGCATCGAACGATGGCCGAACATCAGGGCGTCGACGATCGTTTTTTCGGAGACGAATTTCGTCTCGCCTTCGACCATGATGATCGCCTCGCGGCTGCCGGCGACGATGATGTCGAGGGGCGATTCCTCGGTCTGCTTGTGCGTCGGGTTGACGACGAACTGGCCGTCCACCAGGCCGACGCGGACCGCGGCGATCGGGCCGTCGAACGGGATATCGCTGATGTGCAGCGCCGCCGACGCGGCCGTGATGCCCAGCACGTCGCCTTCGTTTTCGTCGTCCATGCTCAGGACCGTCGCAATCACCTGCAATTCGGTCTTGATGCCCTTGGGGAACCGCGGCCGCAACGGGCGGTCGACCAGGCGGCTGGTCAGGGTTTCTTTTTCGCTCGGCCGACCCTCGCGCTTGAAAAAACCGCCGGGGATCTTGCCCGCGCTATACGTCTTTTCCAAGTAATCGCAGGTGAGCGGAATGAAATCGTCATCGTCCGACTCGCGCTCGCGGCCCGAAACGGCCGTCACCAGCACGATGGTGTCGCCAAAACGCACGACGACCGAGCCGCCGGCCTGCTTGGCCATGAGCCCCGTTTCGAAGACGATGGTTCCGTTTCCAAATGGTTTCTCGATTGCTACAGGCAACATATGTCCTTATCCCTTTCGCGGCGCCTTGGGAACCGCAGCATACTGCGCTGTCCCCGGCCGCCGCATCGCGCGCTCCGCGTTGCATAGACAAGTTGGCAGAGGCGACGCCGTGTTTACTTCCGAATGCCGAGTTCCGCGATGACTTTGCGGTAACGCTCGACGTCTTTGTCTTTCAAATAATCCAGCATGCGGCGCCGCTGGCCGACCAGCTTCAAGAGGCCGCGCCGGGAATGGTGATCCTTCGTGTGGGTCTTGAAGTGTTCGGTCAACGCCGTGATGCGGGTGGTGAGCAGGGCGATCTGAACTTCGGCGCTGCCCGTATCCTTTTCGTGCTTCGCGAACTTCTTGATGATCTCGGCTTTCTGTTCACTTTCGGCAGACATTACGCTCCAACTCCTTCTAATTCGTGCCAACTTAAGTTGTGGCTGGCTAAAATGCCAGCGTTATCCTCGGTCTTTTCTCCGCAAAAAACAAGGTCCCGGCGACGCCGGGAACCGGAACGGGAATCGGGAATCGGGATTCGGGATTCGGGATTCGGGAAGCGCGGCGACCACTGCTCGCGGCCGGCCTTCCGGCTTCCTCATTCCGCATTCCGCACTCCGCATTCCGCATTGCTGGCGAACACTCGCAACAACTCGAACGGCGAACCAGCGCCCGCCCACTCCGGCAGGCGCGCCGCGTCGGTCAGGGCCCGCGCCATGGCCAGCAATTGGCCGTCGGCGCCGAGCAGGCGGACGACGCCGCCGTCGGAAAATCCTGCCGCCGCGACGATTTCGGCGGCCGCTGGCCGCGTCCCGTGCCGCATCAACAGGCTCGCGCCGGCGGTCAGCGTCGCGGCGCCGAAATTCGCCAGCGCGTCGCCGATCGGCAGCAGTCGCCGCTCGACCTCGCCGGCGCCGAGTTCTTCCAGTTGCGCGAGCGGGGCGGCGTTTTCGACCGCGAAGGCGCCGCTGGCGACGCGGCGCAAGGCGCAGAGATGGCCGACGCCGCCGAGCCGTCGCGCCAGCGCCTCGGCCAGCGCGCGCACATACGTGCCGCGCTCGACGCAGACGCGAAAGCCGAACGTCTTCGCGTCCGGCTCGTGCGCGAGCAATTCGGCGGTGCGAATCGCCACCGCCGTCGCTTCGCGTTCGACCACCTTGCCCTGCCGTGCGAGGCGATGCAGCGGCTGGCCGGCGATTTTCTTCGCCGAATACATCGGCGTTTCCTGCTGGAATTGGCCGACGAAACCGGCCAGCGCGGCCGCCGACGCGTCGCGGCCGGGCAGGGGGGCGTCGCAGGTTTCGACGACCTTCCCGTCGCAATCGAGGGTGTCGGTCGCCGCGCCCCATTGCAGGGTCGCTACGTAGATCTTGTCCTGCCCGAGCAGGTAATCGGAGATCTTCGTCGCACCGCCGACCAACGTCACCAGCAGGCCCGTGGCGAACGGGTCGAGCGCGCCGGCGTGGCCAACCTTGACCGGGCCGACAATGCGGCGGAGGGCGGCGACCACGTCGTGGCTCGTCGGACCGGCGGGTTTGTCGACCAGCAGGACGCCGTTCATCCGACCCCCAGCGCCGCTTTCAGGTATTCGATCAGGCGGGCGCGAACCTCGGCCAGCGTCCCGTGCGCCCGGAAGCCGGCCGCCTTGGTGTGGCCGCCGCCGCCGAAATGCGCCGCGACCTGCGCCACGTCGACGTCGCCGACCGCGCGCAGCGAGCCCTTCACCAGGCCCTGGCCGTCGACCTCGCGCAGCAAATACGCCGCGCGCGCGCCGACGACCGACCGCGGGTGCTCGACGAACGTTTCCATTTCATCCGGCCCGAGGCCGAGTTCGTCGAGGTTCTTTTTTTCGCACACCATGCCGACGATCTGCCCGCCGGCATCGACTTGCAGCGTGCTCAGGACGCGGCCCAGCAGCATCAGCCGCGGCGCCGAGGTGTCGAGGTACACGCGCTGCGCCACGGTCTTGAAATCCGCGCCGGCCGCGACCAGCTCGCCGGCGGCGCACAGGGCCGCCGCGGTCGTCGCGTCGTTTTGAAACATCGTGGTGTCGGTGTAAACGCCCAGATAGAGCAGCGTGGCGACGGCCGGCGTGAGCGCGGCGCCGAGATCCGTCAGCACGCCGTACAGGATTTCGCAGGTGCTGCTGGCGCGCGGATTCACCAGGTTGGCGCGGCCGAATCGTTCGTTCGTCGCGTGATGGTCGATGTTGACGATGCGCGGATGCAGCAGAATCTGCGGCGTCTGCGGCCCCATCCGCGTCGCCGCGCCGCAATCGAGCGCGCAGACGACGTCGAACGCCGCCGGATCGGCCTCGTTCGTCAGCCATTCGCCGCCGGCGACCCAGGTCAGGTATTTCGGCAGGCGATCGACGTCGTAGGGCGTGGCCGCGATCCCCCGGCTGCGCAGGGCGTGCGTCATCGCCAGCAGCCCGCCGATGGCGTCGCCGTCGGGGTTTTCGTGCGTCACGACCAGCGCCGAGCGGGCCTCGCGCAGCATCCGGACAACCGCCTGACGATCGTCATTCATCGGCATCCTCTTTTTCTTTCTCTCTCCGCGCCGCTTCGTCGCGTTCCCGCGCCTCTTTGATCAACTCGGACAGCCGCGCCGCGCGCTCCATCGACGGGTCGAAGTAGAAGCGCAACGCCGGGGCGTAGCGCAGTTCCAGCCGCCGCGCGACTTCGGTGCGGACGAAGCCGGCCGCACGGTTGAAGGCGTGCAACGCTTCCTCGCGCACGCCCGGATTGCCGAGCAGCGAGAAAAACACTTTGCCTTCGCGCAGGTCGTCGGCCATTTCGACGGCGGTGATCGTGCAAGCTTGCAGCCGCGCGTCGCGCAGATCGCCTTCGATCAGCATGTGCGCGATCGTCTTGCGAATTTCCTCGCCGACCCGGTCGGCGCGTTTGTACGTTTGATGTTTCACCGGTTCACCACTGCATCAAATCCATCTCGACGTCGGCCACCTCGGCCAGCCCAAGGTTTTCGACGTAGTCGACGATTTTGTCGCACGTGCGATTCGCCACTTGCCGGCTGCCGCTGACCGTGACGAAGGCGATCGTCGAAGCGTCGAGCGCGTCCAAATGGCCGACTTCGGCGCCCGCCACCGGAAACTTTTCCCGCACTTTCGCCAGAATCGGCCGCACGCGCGACCGCTTGTCCTTCAACGAAAAGCACCCGGGCAGCAGCAACGTCAGGCGCAACGCCCCGATGGTCATCGCCGGCCGCTCCGTTCGTCCGTCACAACAACGTTTTCTCCTCGACGACCGTGAAGGATTCGATCCGGTCGCCGACCTGGAAATCGTTGAACCCGTCGACGTTGATGCCGCATTCGAAGCCGGCCGCGACTTCCTTCGCGTCGTCTTTGAAGCGCTTCAGATCGCCGATGTTGCCCGTGTACAGCACCGCGCCCTCGCGGACGACCCGCACGCGGCCGGCCCGCACGATTTTCCCTTCGACGACCATGCAGCCGGCCACCGTGCCGACTTTGCTGATATGGAAGGTGTTGCGCACCTCGGCCGCGCCGTTTTCGACTTCCGTCATCGTCGGCGCCAGCATGCCTTCGAGGGCCGCCGACACTTCCTGGATCAGGTCGTAGATGATCGAATACAGTTTGATCTCGACGCCCAGCGCTTCCGCGAGGTCTTTGATCTTGGTTTCGGGCCGCACGTTGAAGCCGATGATGATCGCTTCGCTGGCGCTGGCCAGGTTGACGTCGTTCTCGGTGATCGCGCCGACGCCGGTGTGAATCACCTTGACCTTGATGTTTTCGTTGCCGAGCTTCAGCAGCGAATCGCGCACGGCCTCGGCCGAACCGTGGACGTCGCACTTGATGACGACCTTGAGTTCCTGCGCCTTGCCTTCCTGCGCGCGGGCGTAGAGGTCTTCCAGCCGCACGGTGGCGCGCTTCTTCTGTTCTTCCGAACGGGCCTTGTCGGTGCGCAGTTGCGTGATCGCCTTCGCCGCTTTTTCGTCGGCGACCACGTTGAGCACCATGCCGGCGCGGGGAATGCCGTTCAGGCCGACAATCTGCGCCGGCATGCCCGGCCCGACGCCGTCGAGTTGCTGGCCTTTGTCGTCGAACATCATGCGCACGCGGCCGTAGAAGGTGTCGGCGACGATCAAATCGCCGCGGTTGAGCGTGCCTTCCTTGACGATGACGTCGACCACCGGACCGTGGCCGCGTTCGAGGCGCGCATCGAGGATCACGGCCGTCGCCGATTTGTTCGGGTCGGCGCGCAGTTCCATGATTTCGCTTTGGAGCAGCACGGCTTCCAGCAATTCCTCGACGCCTTCGCGCTTTTTCGCCGACAGGTGCGCCATCAGCGTCGTTCCGCCGAGGCTTTCGGGCACGAGGCCGTAATCCATCAGTTGGCGCGTGATGCGGCTCGGATCGGCGTTGTCTTTGTCGATCTTGTTGACGGCGACGACGATGGCGACGCCCGCTTCCTTGGCGTGATTGATCGATTCGATCGTCTGCGGCATGACGCCGTCGTCGGCCGCGACGACCAGCACGACGATGTCGGTGACCTGGGCGCCGCGCGCGCGCATCGCCGCGAACGACTCGTGGCCCGGCGTGTCGA
>CAZHPN010000279.1:0-5526 GCA_964534375.1 uncultured bacterium
GCTAAGTATGCGAATTTACAGAATCACGACCCCTGAACTGGCGAAGTTGGGTTAGCCCACACCCGTCGGCCGCATTTCCGCCGGTGTGACTTTTCTTTGCCCCAACGTCCGCCCACCGGCGCCATGGGTCGGCCCCATGGCCGTCTAGGGCATGGTGGTGAGCGTCACGCGCGCCTCCGCGATCGGTTCCCGAGCGTCAGAGGGCTCAACCGCGGCAATGCCGCGCAGTTTGGGCAGGGCAACGTTGAGCGCGTCGACGAGAATCGCGTACGGCTCACCGTCAATCATTCGGCGTTCGGTGGGCACCCTGGGCATTGCTTTCGTCGAGGCGAGCACTTGAATCACCTCCGCCCCATAGGGCGCGACGACCTGGTATTGTTGCGGCAACTCGACCACCATGTTGACCTTGCTGACATCAATGTAGTAATCGTCTTCATTCATGATGGGCACGAGAACACGCTGTTTCGTCGCCAAATGGTAGATCACCCGAACGTGGGCCGGCTGGTTGACCCGCACCAAGATCCGGTATCGCGTCCCGCTCCGCAAAGCCAGATTGCGATACCCTGCGCTCGTCCACGCCTCGACCGAGAGGCCGCCGCTGATGATGTCGCCCTTGCCGAAAACCTTCTCGTCGGCCATGGCCTCGAGAAAATTTGCCGGCTTGAGCGCCAGACCTTCCTTGGCCACCACCGCCAGGGGGATCGTCGTATCGGCCGTGCCCACGCGATCGCCGGACGCCGGATCGACCGCATACGCGAAAACGCGGATTTCCTCCCCCTTGTCCACATAATTCCCCGTGATGTCCAGCGAGGCTTCCGTTCCCGGCGGCGCCGTGGCCGATTTCACTTGCAATCCGGTCACGGCGCAGGCGGCGATCTTTTGCCCGGCGATCTTGGCCGCGATCAACGTGGACAAGTAGCGGGAGAATTCGGAAACGAATTCGGTATCCCGGTAGGTAAAAGGCGCCACCACCACCGAACGCGCGCCGATTTGGGAGACGAGTCGATGCGCGAGCGCCATCGCCAGGGCATCGACCGAATCGCATTTTCGGGCCATCAACCTTTCCAGCGCTGCCGTGACCTCCGCGCGGTTGACGGCCGACCCCGGCCGGCTTTCGCCCTGGCCGGCGCCGATCACCAGCAGCACCGTTTCCATTTCTTCCAATTCGGCGAAATGCGGATAGGTCGATTCGTAGGTCCGGACGGCTTGTTCGCCGTCGCCGCGACCTTCGGCGTCGCGGGCCGAGCGCAACAGGGCGGCGACTTCTTCCCGAATTCTGGCCGCCCCCTGGGTGTACATGTTCACCGCGTCGCCGACGTTCATCACCGCGAGCGCGTGGACCGTCTTCGCCGGCCGGTCGACGAAATTATCAACGCGCACTCCCAGGAGCTTCACGGTGGAGAAAGCGCTGATATTCGAACGAACGTATTGCGTATCCTTCCCATTGGCGGTCGACTCCTGAGAATCCAACTCGGCGTGGACGCGGGTCTCGAAACGAGCGGCGAGATCGGCCCGGGCGGTGGCCTCCGCGACCCGCGCCGCTTTCTCGATGTCGGCATCCTGCGAACAGCCGTAGCCGGTCATGTATCTCCCCGGCGGGTATTGGGCGGATTTGCCCCGACCTGCCACCCAGTCCGGCCGATCCGCGCCTGCGAGGGCCGCGCGCCCGGCAAAGCAAAGCGCGCAAATCCCCAACAGCGCCAGCCAGGCGCGCGGTCGATGTGTTTTCATGCGGCTCTCCCCTGAAAAAAAACGCTGGGGGTCCCGGCTACTTCAATCCGCCGGACCCGTTCAATCGGAAAGCGGCCCAATGCCGCGGATGTTGAAAGGCCGGGTTGTTTCGCGTCGAACGGTAGGCCTCCTGCATCGCCGCGGCCAAGGATTTTCCGTCATGCACGGATTGATAAAAAGTTCGTATGAACCAGAGCGCGGCGGCGTCGTCGATCTTCCAATGCGTCGTCAGCGTGTTCGGAACCCCGGCATAGAAGAAGGCGCGGTTGAATCCCAAAAACTCCGCGCCCGCGCGAACCTGACCTTTTTGCGTTTCACAAGCGCTTAGCGCAACGAGTTCCGTTTGCGGGAAAGTCAGGCTGAAGATGTCTTTTACCGAGAGCGCCCCATCGTCCGTTCCCGAAGCAGCCAGCATGACACTTGATTTAAAGGGATCCATCGGGTCGGTCACCCCATGGGTCGCCAGGTGGACGAAGCGACAGCCGCCGGCCAGTTCGCGAAACGCGGCCAGGGTCGCGTCTGGGCCGAGCAGAATTCTTGCGTTCCCGGGGAAAATCGCCCCGATCTCCCGAACTTCCTGTTCGGCGCCCGGAAGGGTCTCGAATTTATATTTATTCGAATGGAGGGCCGGGTTCCCCAAAGCCAGGATGCTCGCGCGCCGGTCGAAGGATTTCTCCTTTTGCAGGCAAAACTTCAAAACCGTTGCGCTGTCGACGTAAACAAATTGATATTGATCGGCGGCGAACGCGCCGTCGGGCGCGCGCAAGGCGTGGAAAGGCAAGTTGAGCAACGCGGGGCCGTCGGCGGAGAGGTAGACGACCTGCTTCGTCAGGCGCCCGGCGAGCGGCGCGAGCAGCGCGCGATACAGCCGGCGGGAAAGTTCGTCGATTTGATCCGTGCCCTCCATCTGGGAATTGGGCTCCAAGGCGTCCAGATACTCCTGAACGAGGCGCTCGATTTCGGCGGGTGGGTCGGGAAGAACCTGGAGCGAAAAATCCCCCTTGGCGATCACATACGCCAACAACCGATCGCCCAACACATAATAACTGAGAAAGACCGCGTTCGCCGGCATCATGCGGACTACATCCTGCGAGCGGAAGTCCGGCGGCCTGATCAACGAAAACGCCTCGGGGAATTGGCGGTCCGCCTTGGCCTGCTGCGCCTCGCAATCGTCGACGTGGATGCCGCGGGTGCGGCCCCCCGTTTCGGCCTGTTTTTGCGCCGTCTCGCCGCATTTGTAGAAGTCATCGAAGGTGGCGCTCGCCGACGCGCCGAAATTAACGGGCGCGGCGCCGGCGGACAGCATCTCGATCAGCGTCCGCGCCTTGGCCTTCTCGACATAGGCAAAAGACCTGGGCGGGTCCGATTGGGCGAGAATGCGGACGACGTTCTGGTAGGTGCGGGCCAAGCGCCCGAAGTAATCGAGGCGCTCCTCTTCGTGGAGCAGGTGCGCACGAACGGATTCCGACTGATTGACGACAAAGAGATAATCGCGGAGCGCCCGCTCGGGACGCCCGGCCGCTAGTTCGGCATCGGCGGCGGCCCCGAACATCTTCAGTGATTGAGCAACCGACAGGCGCGTGAATAGTTTCTCCGGATGATCGCCATCGGCGAGGGCGCCGGCGGAATTGCCGTCGGCGGCCAGGGCCTCCTCCAACACTCCGGCGCCAGCGGGCGATTGCGGGTTGGCCAAAAGCTTGAGCCAGGCGATCCGATAGAGATAATCAATCCGCTGGTCGGCCGGCATCTTTTTGGTCCGCAGCACCGTCTCGTACTGGGCGGCGAGTTTCGCGGCCTCCACGGGGGACATCGTCGCTGCCTCGCTTTTTTTCCCCAGCCGCTGCCGAATGTCGTCCCCGCGCTTCGCGATATTTTCCGCCAACGCATCCAGATCGAGATTGCGATAATCCCGGATGTAATCGGGGTGCTGAACGCGCAAGGGACTGCCGCTTCCCTGAGCGATCAACGGGAGTTGCACGTAAAGGGAGCCGCCTTTCTCCTTCCCGGCCAATTTTTGACATTGGTCGGCGGCCTCGTTGTTCTTCGTGCGGGCGTGGTCGTAGTCCACGAGGTAGCAATAGGCGTCGGCCATTTCGTTGAGAACATAGGCCAGTTTGACGGCATCGCGTTGCTGGCGGGCCGCAGCCTCCTCGTCGCGAAGCAGGCCGAGCCACCGGTCGTAACGCCGGGCGGCCTTGAATTCACCCATGCGATCGGCTTTTTTCATTTCCTCTTTGATCGTCGGGTCGTCGGTCAAATGACGTTGCCCATGCCGCGAGTGCGAGTAACAGCCGGCGGCGGCAAAGCCGCACAGGAGGAACAAGAAAAGGGCGAGCGAGACGACGCTCGCCCTTTTGTCGGGTCGGTTGGATTTCAATTTGGCATCCTTGAACGAGGCGTCAGGAGCCCAAGCCGCTCTGCTTGTCCGCGTCCTTGATGTCCGGCGTCGACTTATTCGGAATATCGTTCTTCTTTAGGATTTCCCTGAAATCGTCCATCGCCTTGGTGAGCATCTGGGTCGCCGTTTCCATCGTCGAGGTTTGATCGGCCTGCGGAAGGTCCGCAAGGTACTTGGGGGATCCCGTGGAATCCCAAGCCTGGGGCGACTTGATGCGTTGGGTGTAGGTTTTTTGATAGGCCACGGCGCCGAGGTCGCCTTCGGCATCGACCAGCTGCATGGTGACCTGGATTTTGGGGGCCTCCGTGAGCGAAGCCAGCGACACGCCGCCCTTGCTGCACGATTGCGCGGCCTCCGGCTGGGCCTGGCGGCCCGGTTCGCCATGGCCGCAGATGTCATAATTGATTACGGTCACGTAGATGCGGGCGTAAAGGCTGAAATTCTCACCCGTAACGTCCTGCTTCTGGTGGACCAACTCCGCGAAGTCTTTGAGGCATTCATCCTCGGCCGTGTTCTCGAAGAATGAATTGGCCACGCCTTTGTCCAACCAGCAGTTGTCGAGCAAAGCATCGCTTTCCTGGATCTTCAAATACTCGGCCCGCAAATCCTCCGAAATCCCGACCTGATAGTACTGGGCAATGCCCTCCTTGACCGGCTGGAGCAGACGCGCTTCGGGCTGGGGCGCGCGATAACTGGAGCACGGGGTCATGGGCGGCCCGGCGGGGGCGGCATTTTTGGCGTTCTTGTCGGCTTTGCCTTTGGACGCCTGCTTTTGGTCTTTCTTGTCTTTCCGACCGGAATCCTTCTTGGGATTTTCCGCTTTCTGAGCCTGAGCCTTGCCGGGCTGGGCTTTCCCCTTGTCCGAGGCTTTCTTGGCCGCGGCCGCTTTGCCGGCGATCCCTAACTTTATGTTCGCCTTGCCCACCATTTTCGTGGCTTTGGTTTGGATGACTTCTTTGGCGCCCGCTTCCGTCTTCCAGAAATGCATTTCGCTGGTGACGAAGACGTCAGAGACGAGCACCTTTTGCGCCGCCTTGAGGATGGCCACATCCACCGTGGCGGGCAGGTCGATGTCGATGCCCAGGGACTCGGTCAACGGATTCTTGGTTAGCGAGTCGAAGAAACCCGCATACGCGTTCGTCAAGTACCCGGCCGCGAGACAAACCACCAGTGCGCTCAGTACGGCCCAAAACCCGAAACTTCGCATACTCCCTCCTTCTTGTTGGCAGGTCAGGTTAGTCGCCGATTCGAAGTTGAGTTGCGTATTCAGCGTTGTGGCGATTGTTATTTGTTGGCTTCTAGTTCAATCGCGACGGGGTGTCAAGGGACGCAGCGGCGCCCACAGGGCAACGGCAAAGTCGATTTAGGATCTCCGAGCAATGCGAAAGCGTGGCCGG
>CAZHPN010000280.1:0-5522 GCA_964534375.1 uncultured bacterium
TACCACCTCGCCGCCATTTGGGGAACCTCGCATTCCGACGTTTTTGCCGTCGGCAACAGCGGCTATCCAAATGTTGGCGACATGGTAATGCATTACGATGGCTTAACGTGGTCGGCTTCCTATCCCAACGGGGGCGGCGGCCTTTACAACGTATGGGGGGCGTCAGCGAGCGGTGTGTTTTCGACTGGAGCCACCCCGTCGATCGGTTATGTGCAGCATTACAATGGCTCTTATTGGTCGCAAACGCCGCTTGATAACAACACGCTTTTTCCGGGGCTCTGGGGAACATCCGCTTCCGATGTTTTCGCGGCGGGAGACTCGGGCCAAGGCGTGATTTATCACTACGATGGTTCGTCGTGGTCGCCGATGAATATTGGCTCGACGGTTCCCGCCCTCGCGGGGGTTTGGTGTCCGGCGCGGTAGGGAAACTAGGGACAGTCGCCTGTCTTCTTGACCGCCTTGTGCACGTGATTGTCGTGCCCGCCGGCGAAAAAGGAATGGCCGGGGCCGTCGGCCGCGCGCATCGGCTCGATGCGCAAACAGTCAATGACCTTCACGGTCGGAGCGGCCGCCTGTGGTAGAACCGCTCCGATTCGCGCGCGCTGGGCGACGGGCGCCTGTGGGCCGCGATGCGCGGCGTCGAAAATTACCCGGTGCGCGCTCGGCTCGCCCGCCGCGCCTGGGCCTGCGTCCGGTCCCGACCAAACTTCGGCTTCACACCAACCGCGACCGGCCGTTGGGCAGCGACGGTCTCGCAGCCAAGTGGGAGGGCGCGTTGAACCGCCGGCTGCGCCCGCTTCTCCCGGGCCGGCCGCGGAAGACGGACGGAAACCGGCGACTCTCCCTGGTTTCCGCCGCGCGCGCCGGCCGGCTTGCCTCCCGTGGCGCCGTTCGGCACTTGTGTTACATTATTTGCGCATAAAGCGTTTCAACTCGTTGGGAGTGAAGCAACCCATGAAACCGAAAACCGTTTTCTTCGCTTTGTTAGCGCTGTTGTTCTTGTCGTTCACGGCCTCGATCGCGCTGGCGCAGGAGGCGACGCCGGAACCGCCGTCGACGCCGCCCCCGCCGCCGCCGCCGCCTCCGGGCATGCTGGCGGCGCCGCCGCCGCCGCCGTCGTATCCGCCGCCGCCGCCGCCGGTGCGGGTGCTGACGATCCGGCGGGATGTGCCGTGGTTCGAAATCACCGTCCGGCCCGAAATCGGGACCGGCGGCGGCGGCTTGTCGCAGCGGTGGGACGCGCCGGCCAGCAGCAACATGTATTACAACGAGGAATCCGCATCGCTCTACAACGTCGGGGTCGTCGGCCTGACGACGGAAGCGTTCTTCATGCCGGATTTTTGGCGCCGCTTCATCATTTCGCCGATGCTGACGTTCAACGGCGGCTCGGGCACGTTTGGCCGCAGCTTCGGCATGTTCGGCCCCAATTCGACCGGCGCGAATCCGCAGTCCGTGCGCTTCGGGGACTGGATCATGGCCCTCGGCCTGGGTTCCCAGTGGTATTTCGGCGCGCAGCAACGAACGAACCTTTATTTGATGGCCCACCTCGGCGGCGGCTTCACGACGTTGTCGACGGCGCAAGGCGGCAGCCAACACGTTTCCGCCCCGCTATCGACCGGCTACGTCGACGTGACCATCGGCTCGATGCACCGTTTCAACAACGGCTTCTTGCTGGGCGGCTCGCTGGTGTTCAGCGACCAGCAGTTCGGCGGCCCGGCCGGGAACAACGGCTATTGGGGCAACAACTCGAACGGCGAGATCAGTCTGCTGCGCCTCGGGCTGATGCTGGGGTATGCGGTGAAGTAGCGGGATTCGGGATTCGGGGTCCGGGGTCCGGGGTCCGGGGTCCGGGGTCCGGGGTCCGGGGTCCGGGGTCCGGGATTCTGCATTCCGCATTCGCCATTCGCCATTCGCCATTCGCCATTCCGCATTTGGCATTCCGCATTCCGCATTCCGCATTCGCCATTCCGCATTCCGCATTCCGCATTGCTTCCGTTGACGTCTTCCCCCGTGGCGCGCTATTCTCCGCACGTCCACAGGGGGTAATCTGCTCATGCCCGCCAAAGTATATCGGGCGTCGTTGCGCGCCGATTTGCGCCGCAATCTGCTCGACAAAATCGACCTGCTGCTGAAACGCATCGGCTTGCCCGAGGCGCTCGGCCCCAAGTCGCTGACCGCCGTCAAGCTGCACTTCGGCGAGTACGGCAACGCCGCCTTCGTGCGGCCGGTGTTCGTCCGGCGCATCGTCGAGGCGATCCGGAAAACGGGCGCCCCGGCGTTCGTCACCGACACCAACACGCTCTATCGCGGCAGCCGCGCCGACGCCGTGTCGCACCTGGAAACCGCCGCGCGCAACGGCTTCACCGCCGAGACGATGGGCGCGCCGGTGCTGATCGCCGACGGCCTGCGCGCCGGGGCCGGCGAATCGGTGGCGATCGAGGGCGCGCTGCACGACCGCGTGCCGATCGCCGACGCCATCGCGCGGGCCGACGCGTTGGTGGCCGTGACGCATTTCAAACTGCACGAAGCCACCGGTTTCGGCGGCGCGCTCAAGAACGTCGGGATGGGCAGCGGCACGCGCGAGGGCAAGTTGCTGATGCACTCGTCGGTGGCGCCGATCGTCGACAAAGATCGCTGCATCGGCGACGCCATCTGCGTGCGCGCCTGCACGTTTAAAGCGATCGCGATCGCCAAACGCAAGGCGCACATCGACCGCGAAAAGTGCACCGGCTGCGCGGAGTGCCTGGGCGTCTGCCCCGAAGGCGCCATTCAGATCGCCTGGAACCAATCGCTCGACCGGCTCGCGCAAACGATGGTCGAGTTCGCGGCCGGCGCGATGGCCGGCAAAGAAGGCCGCTGCTTTTTCCTCAACTTCGCGATGCAGATCAGCCCGGGCTGCGACTGCTACTCCGCGAATGACGCGCCGATCGTCTCGGACCTGGGCATCTTCGCCTCGACGGACCCCGTCGCGGTCGACCAGGCCTGCCTGGACGCGTTGCGGCGCGCGCCCGGCCTGCCCGACACCGCCTTGAAAAAAGCGCTGGCCCCGGGCGCCGACAAGATCGCCGAACTTTATCCCGAGGTTCCCTATCTGGCGCAGCTCGAGCACGCCGAAAAACTCGGGCTGGGAGAACGCGCGCATGAACTCGTCGAAATCGGCTGACGCGCCGGGCGCCGAACCGACGCGCCACTTCATGCTCGTCGGGCTCGACGACGCGCAACGCAAGCGCGTGCGCGAGGCCGTCGGCGCGCGCGGCAACAGTTTTCTCGTGACGAGCCGGCAGGACGAAGCGCTGGTTTATGCGCGGCAGATCGAACCCTCGGTGATCGTCGTCGCCGCCGCCCTGCCCGACGGCAACTGCTACGACCTGAGCCGCCAGATCAAGGAAATTGCCGGCCTGCCGCACATCGGCGTCATCGCGCTGGGCGGCCCCGCCGACATTTTCGACGTCGCGCTCGGGCTGATGGCCGGGGTCGATCGGTTTGTCGCGGCGGATGTCGGCGACGAGCGGTTTTCCGAACTCGCCCTCGACCTGGCGGAAAAAGTCGAGCGCGACGTGCCGCTGGCCGAGCGGCCCGCGACCAGGCGCCCGGCGAAATCGCCGCCGCCCGCGCCGAGCGAAGCGCCCAAACCGCCCGGGACCGCCGCGCCCGCGGCGGCGAAGCCGGCCGGCGAACCGGCGCCGCCGCCCCGCCCGGCGCCGGCCGCGGCGGCGATCGATCCGCTGCGCGATTTCTTCGTCGACGAGCCGGCCGCCGCGCCCGCGGCCGAGTGGGCCGGCGCGGCAACGCCGCCGACGGACCCGCTGGCGCAACGGTTCGAGGCCGTCAGTCAGGCCGCGAGCGAGGAAATCATGGCGGCCGTCGATCAGTGGGTGCGGTTTCAGTACGGCCGCCGCATCGACGAAAACCTCCGGCAAGAGGTGCAACGCGTCTTCAAGTTGCGCGTGCAAACGATCATTCAGAATTCGCTGAAAAAATCGGTGGAAATGGAATGACCTCCGGCGCGGATTCCATCCTTCAGCGTTTGTTGCGGCTGGCGCTCGAAGAAGACCTCGGCGACGGCGACATTTCCGCCCGCGCCGCGATCGACGAGCAAGCCGCCGGCGCGGCCGAAATTCGCGCCAAGCAGCCGCTGGTTGCGGCGGGCCTGGAGACGATTGCGCCGCTGTGGCGGTTGGTCGATCCGGACGTCGCGATCGAGTTGCGCGCGGAAAACGGCGCGCGCCTCGGCCCCGGCGACGTCGCGGCGACGCTGCGCGGCCGCGTCCGTTCGCTGCTCGCCGGCGAACGCACCTGCCTGAATCTGCTCGGCCGTTTGTGCGGGGTCGCCACGCTGACGGCGAAGTTCGTCGCCGCGACCGCCGGAACCAACGCGCGGATTTTCGACACGCGAAAAACGACGCCGGGGCTGCGCGCGCTGGAAAAGGCCGCCGTGCGCGCCGGCGGCGGGCAGAATCACCGCATGGGCCTCTACGATCAGATTCTGCTGAAGGACAACCACATCGACGCCGCCGGCGGCATGGTCGCGGCGCTGCGGCGGGCGCGCGCAACCTGCCCGGACAAACTCATCGAGGTCGAAGCGCGCACCGAGGCCGAGTTCGACGACGCCGCGGCCAACGGCGCCGACATCGTGCTGCTCGACAACATGACGCCGGCGCAAATCCGGCGCTGCGCGGCGCGCGCGGCGGGCCGCGTCGAGACCGAAGCCTCGGGCGGCGTGTCGCTCGAGCGCGTGGCGGAACTGGCGGCGTGCGGGGTCGATCGCATCAGCGTCGGCGCGCTGACGCACAGCGCGCCCGCCGCCGATCTGCACATGAAGCTGGTGTTCCAGCGATGAGCCTCTTGCATAAATCCCGGTTCAATGCGCGACGCGTCGCGCCGACCCCTCCCCGAAAATTTCGGTTCCCGAAATTTTTCGCCCGTCGCCGATACAGGGGGGGGGCGCGCCGCATAGGCGGTAGAATAAGCGCGGGTCGCATTGCCACGCCGTGTTTTCCGCCGCGCGGACCTCTCCCCGGTCGATCACGCGGTCGCGTGTTCGACCTGCCCCTCCCCGACACAGGGAGGGGCACACAGGCGCCGCGTTGGCAGGCGCACACGCGTTGACAAAAAGGGGCCTCGACTGTTGATTCATCAATGTGAATGCGATTCGCGAGCCGTGGAGGACCTCTTCGTAAGGCGGGTCCGCCACGGTGTCTTCTCGCCCCTCCCTGTGTCGGGGAGGGGCGCGGCCACGCCGGGCGTGGCCGGGGGAGAGGTCTGCGCGACCAAAAACGCGTGCAATTCGGCCCTTTTCGCGGCGTTGCCGGTCTTATTCTAGCGCCTGTGGGGGCACGCAGGCGCCGCATTGGCCGGCAGAAAGGCGCTGAAAAAAGAGGCCTCGCGTGTTGTTTCACCAATGCGAAGGCGACCTCGCGGGCCGGGCAGGATCTCTGCGCGCCTCGGGTCCGTCACGGTTTCTTCCCGCCCCTCCCTGTGGCGGGGAGGGGCGCGGCCACGCCGGGCGTGGCCGGGGGAGA
>CAZHPN010000281.1:0-5491 GCA_964534375.1 uncultured bacterium
GCATCGGATTGCGCCAGCGCGGCGTCACGTCGGGGCCGATGCGCATGATGTCGCAGATGCCGACCGCCGGCCCGAGCGGGCAGCCGCAGCCGAGCAGCAGCGCGTCCTCGCCCGCGCCGCGCCGCACCGCTTCCAGCCCGGCGCGCAACGCGCCCGCGCGCGTCAGCGTCGGATCGTGGCGGACGCCGGGCAGGGCCGCGGCGTAGAGAAAGTCGATCTTGAGAAACCGCCAGCCCATCGCCCGCAGCGCCGCGAAAGTTTCGGTCAGCCACGCCAGCACCTCGGGGTGCGTCACGTCGAGCGTCCACATCCCGCGCCAGAGCGACCAGACCGGGTTGTATACGCCGCGCACCGGCTTGCCGTTGGCGCGGCGCAGCAGCCAATCCGGGTGCTCCTGCGCCAGGCGGCTCGTCCGATCGACGAGGAACGGCGCGGTCCACAGGCCCGGCATGAAGCCCGCCGCCTCCACCGCCTTGGGCAGCGCCGCCAGGCCGTCGGGGAATTTTTCGTTGGTCGTCAACCAGTCGCCGATGGCGCTCTGGTAGCCGTCGTCGAGTTGAAAGACCTCGATGCCCAGTTCGTCGCGCAACGAGGCCATGCGTTCGAGATTGGCGAGGAATGCGGCCTGCGTGACCTTCGTGTAGAAGTAGTACCAACTGCACCAGCCGACCGGCGCTTTGGCCGGCGTGCGGGCCGCCATCGCCCGGCCGCTGCGCGCCGCCCACGCCGCCAGCGGATCGTCGGCGCGCCCGCCGAAGCGCAGCCAGAGCGTCTCGGCGGCGACGGTTTCGCCCGGCGCGACCGGCACGCCGTCGAAGCGGCAGCGGGCGCGGAGAAGGCGAGGGTGCTGTTGGCGCGACGGCAGCTCCAGCCGGAAATCGCCGAACGCGCGCGCACTCGTCAAGAAGCCGAGCGCCAGCGCCTGGCTGCTGCCGGCGTTGCGCATGAAGAACACCTGCTCGCCGACGAACACGCCGCGTTTGTTCGGGCTCAGGTTCTCGCCGTTTTCCTCCATCTCGGCCAGCCACTTGAACACCGGCGGCGCGTCGCGTTCTTCGGCGCGATAGGCGCGCGTCGCCGACCAGCTTTGCCAGCCGTGACGGAGCAGCCGCCAGTCGGCCGGCGCGTGGCCGAGTTGCAGTTCGCCGCCGTCGTCGGCGCGCACGAGCAACGGATCGATCGCTTCGAGTTCGATAGGTTGCGACGTTTCGTTGGTCAGCCGCGCCTCGATCAGCAGGGCGCCGTCGCCGCCGTCGTCGGGGTCGAGCCGCCAGCGCACGCGCAGGACCACGCGGTCCGACAAGACGTCGCCGCGCCAGACCCACGTCGCCTCGATGACGCCGTCTTCGGCCACCACGGCGTCGGGCTTCGGCTTGGCCAGTTCACGGCGGCGATTCGCAAACGTAAAGACCGCGCCGGCCCCGAGCGGCCCGAGATGCGTGTCCGCCAGGTGCGGCGCGCTGACCCGGTGCAGGCCGTGCTCGACGTCGGCGAGGGCGTGCAAGCCCTTGGTGCGTAATTCCACAGTTGCCTCCTGACGGCCTCTTGTAGCTCCCCGGCGAAACCGGTGTCAAGGAAAGGGGGAAGAAATCATGGGAGTTCTGGGAATTCTGGGAGTCATGGGAATGGTGGGAAGCCTGCTAACGCCCGCGTCGCGAAAAGGCGCACAAACCGGCAGAGTGGTCTCATAACTCCAAGAACTCCTAGAACTCCCATAATTCCCAGAATTCCCATTCATTCCGGCCTTCGCCTTCCCGGCGCCGCCGCGCCGGCCGAAAAACCCCTTGCCTCCCGCTGTGCGATGTGTTATAGTCGGAATGGTACAGATGGTACGAACCATACAACCTGCGGGAGGCGCGTCCTCATGTTGCTCCGCGTGGATTTCGGCAGCGAACAACCGCTCTATCAGCAGCTTCGCGACCAGATCGTCGAGGGCATTGCGGCCGGCGCGCTGGCCCCGGGCGAACGGCTACCGTCGGTGCGCCAACTCGCCGCCGACCTCGACATCAATTTGCAGACCGCGAACAAAGCCTACGCGCTGCTGCAAGGCGAAGGCTTCATCAAGGCGCACAAACGCGAGGGCTTCGTAGTGCGCGCGCGCGACGAGCTGGCTGCGTCCGCCGAACACCGGCGGGAAATCACAAGCAAACTGCGGCCGATCTGCGCCGAAGCGGTCTGCCGCGGGATGTCGGAACGAGAATTCGCACGATTCGCCGCCGGGGTCTACGCGGCGGTGAAAAATGGAGGGCCGGCCCGATGAACCCGATGTTCGCGGTTTGCAACGGATTGTTGCTGATCCTGATCTTCGCGTTCGGTTTGTCCATGCCCTGGCTGACGCGGCGGGATGTGGTCTTCGGCGTGCGCCTGCCCGAGGACTTCGCCGCCGGCGACGAGGTCGCCGAATTGAAACGCGCCTATCGGCGGGCCTGCGCGTTGGCCGGCGGCGTTTGCGTCGCCGCGGCCGTCGCGCTCCAAATCCTGGCGCCGCGTCCGGAAGCCGGCGTGCTCGGCATTGCCGGTCTGCTGGTCGCGGTGTTCGTCCTGTTCGGGATCTATCGCGGCAAAACGCTGCGGCTCAAAGAAAAGCGGCACGTCATGGCCGGCCTGCGGCAGGTCGCGGTCGCCGACACCCAGCCGGGCGCGCCGGAGGGCTCGCTGTCGTGGGCGTGGTTTCTCGCGCCGGCCGGCGCCGCCGTGGCGAACGCGGTGTGGGCGCTGGGGCGCTATGACGCCATTCCACAGGTCATCCCGTTGCATTTCAACCTGGCCGGCGAGCCGGACCGCTGGGGCGCCAAGTCGATCGGCGTGGTGCTGCTGGCGCCGTTGCTGCAACTGGCGGTCACCGCCGTGTTCATGATGGCGTTTTGGGCGTTCCGCTCGGCCAAGCGCCAGCTCAGCGTGCAGCGGCCGGCGGCCTCGGCGCGGCAGTACGCCCTGTTTCGCCGCGGTTGGTCGCGGTTGGTGATCGTGGGCGCGCTGTTGGAGGTCGGCACGCTGTCGGTCGTCGATTGGCGGATGCTCGGCTTCGTCAAGCTGACGCCGGGGCAGATGGCGGGCGCGGTTTTCGCACCGGTCGCCGCGATTCTGGTCTATGCGGCGGTGCTGTCCGTGAAGCTCGGGCAGGGCGGCTGGCGGGCGAAGATCGCCGGCCCGGAATCCGCCCCCGGCGACCCGAACGCCGTGCGCCGCGACGACGACGGTTATTGGAAAGCCGGCCTCTTTTATTACAACCCCGACGACCCCGCGCTGTGGGTCGAGAAGCGCTTCGGCATCGGCTACACGGTCAATTTTGGCCGGCCGGCAGCCTGGCTGCTGGTCGCCCTGCCGTTGGCCGCGGCGGTCGCAGCGCTCGTCGCCGCACGCGCCCCGCGTCTCGACGAACCCGCCTTTCTGCGCCGGACCGCGCCGATCGTCGACAACCTCTTCGACGCCCTGAAAAACGGCGACTACGACCGCGCCGTCCGCGATTTTTCGCCGCCGATGCTCGCCGGCCTCGATGCGCAAAAACTCAAGGCGTACGTCGAGGGCGCGCTGGCGCCGAAGGTCGGCGCGTTCGAGTCCTATACGGTCGACCGCGTGCAGCGCAAGGGCCGCTTCGCGATCGTCCGCTGCCGCGCGAAATTCACCGGCGACGACGCGGTCGTCGTCCGCGTCGTCTTCGAGCCGAACGACCCCGCGCTCAAGATCGGCGGCCTGTGGTTCGACAGCCCGAAACTGCGGTGAGCGGCGGCGCGGACGTCGCGTTTTTCCCATCGAGATAATGCTTTCTTGACTCTTTTTTCTGACTTCGATAGTCTTATGACCACTGGAACGGCATTTTGCGCAGTCTCGGCAAACGCTCAGTGGCAGGCTGAATTGCCGAATGGGAGGTCTGGATGAACCGCAGCCGTCGTCGAACAGTCGCGTCTGAGACGCAAACGATGAAACGGCCCACGGGGCTTCTCGCCCTCGTCGTTCTTGTCGCGCTGCTTGCGCTGATTGCCGGTTGCGACAGCGGCGGCGGCTCGGGATCGACCGTGACGCACGACGATCGTTTGCCGTCCGACGACGACGTTTCGCCCGGAACGGACGACGATGGGTCGCCGGGCGACGACGACGACGATGATAACGACGACAACGACGACGACGACGATGACAATGACGACGACAATGACGATGACGACGACAATGACGATGACAACGACAATGACAACGACAACGACAACGACAACGACAACGACAACGACAGCGCGCTTTCCTGGTCGGCGATGACGTTGCCGAACAATTTGAGCGCTCTGCAAGGCGTCTGGGGGACCTCTGGCTCGGACGTGTTCGTTGTGGGGAGCTATTTCGGCGGCGGCGTAATTTTGCACTACAACGGCACGACGTGGTCGGAAACGGCGGCGCCGAGCGATGTGTATTGGCTGTACGGCGTTTGGGGGAGTTCCGGGTCGGACGTGTTCGCTGTCGGGACCCAGTTTCAAAGCAGCAACGCGATTCTGCACTATGACGGCGCGACGTGGTCGGAAATGACGGCGCCGGGCGATAAGATGGGTCTGTCCGCAGTCTGGGGGAGTTCCGGGTCGGACGTGTTCGCCGTGTCGGGGGACGGCTATGAAGTCGGTAGTCCTATTCTCCACTACAACGGCTTGGTGTGGTTGGAGATGACGGCGCCGAGCGATGTGTGGTACATGGAGAGCATCTGGGGGAGTTCTGGCTCTGACGTATTCGCCGCGGGGGGGAACACCAGCAACGTCAGCATAATTCTGCACTACGATGGTTCGACATGGTCGGAAATGACGATCCCGAGCGACCTGTCCGACATCCAAGGCCTCTGGGGGATCTCCGGGTCGGATGTGTTCGCCGGCGGGTGGCCGCCCGCCGTGATTCTGCACTACAATGGCTCCTCGTGGTCGGAAATGACGGAGCCGAGCGACCCGCCAGGTCTTTACGCCGTTTGGGGGACCTCCGGGTCAGACGTGTTCGCCGTGGGGGTAAACGCAAGCGATGTCGTCGAAATTTTGCATTACGATGGCGCGACGTGGTCGGTGATGGCGACGCCGGGCGGCGTGGCTATTTTGTGGGGCATTTGGGGGAGTTCCGGGTCGGACGTGTTCGCCGTCGGGCAGACCACCCCTAACGGTCCCTACGGGGTAATTCTGCACTATGGGCGGTGACGCCCCCACCAAGCGCGCCGGCGCCGCGCGACGAGCGATTCGCCCGGGCGCGAACCATGTGCAACCGCTGAACCGGCGAGCTCCGGACCGACTACGAAAATCGGTGATTGGCGATTTGGTCCTTCTTATCGCGCGGAGGATCGGCCCATGAAAAAGACTTGGCTGTTGCTTCTGGTCGTTGGCTTCAGCGCCCTGCTGCTTGCCGCGTGCACGTCCGGCGGATCTTCGTCGAGCAAGATGATCGTCGTCGATGACGACGACGACAACAACGACAATGACAACGACGACGCCTCGCCCGACGACGACGCGAGCCCTGACGACGACAACGACGATTC
>CAZHPN010000282.1:0-5477 GCA_964534375.1 uncultured bacterium
ACTGGTTGGCCTTCCCGCCGCCGGCGTGCTGCGTGATGATCACGCCGGGCACGGTCTCGAGTATCTCGCCGGCGCGGAGCAGGGGCCGATCGGCCAGCTCTGCGGCCCCGGTGGTTCCCTGCGAGGCCGAGTCGGCCAGCCCGAGCAGGCTGTCGGCGCGGCCGTTCACTACCACCTCGGGCAGGGCTACTGGGGCGGACGGATTGTTCGCCGCTGCCGGGGTTTTCGCCTCGGCCGGGTTGTTTGCCGCGGCCGGGGCATTCGCCGCGGCCGGAACGTTGTCCTCGGCCGCGGCCTCGGGCGAGGCGTCGTCGTTGTCATCGTCGTCGGCGGGCGGCTGGGCGGCCTGGCCGAGTACGGATGTCGGGCAGAGGAGCGCCAGGATCCCCAACGCAAAGACGAGCAGGCGTCCTCTCTGGGCTAAGCGCGGAGCGAGCACGTGGCAGGGCGTCAAGAACATCCTCGGTGCGTATTACGATTCGGCGAATCGTAATACCTGACCCGAGGCCCGCCGTCAAGGGAAAAGCGCGGTCGCCGAGAGGGCGGAGTCGCGGTGACGCCAGATGGCCGGCGCCGAAACGGAAACCGGAGCGAATTCGCCTTTCAAACAGCAGGCGCAACACGAGTTGGCGGAAATTTATATATAGCAAGAGAAAATAACTCAAAGCGTATTCAATACCGTTCAGAGCGTGGCTGCTGCCGATGTCCCATATTAACGGCGTTAAATAATTCAACGCTGGCCGCAGGTTTGCCGGGTGCATAATCGCCAAAGAAAACGATCTTTGAGATTCGCTCTTGCACCTTGTCTTTGCGCCACGTCGCCGCGTTCGCCTTTTTTTTTCGACTTTTATCGCGGCGCCGCTCGCGTCGGCCGGTCGTCGCTGTCTTTGTGGTCCTCTTCGCATGGTTGAAGCGCAACCCATCGACGGGCGGCCGGGAAGCATTTTCCCGGACACCAGCCCGGCAAACTGAGACACTGCCCGCGAATCGCCTGTCGCGAGCGCGCGGATCGGGGGGAGCGGAGAAAATTCCCGACCCGGCGAAACTCCGTTGACTTCTACCCCGTCCGGCGGGACTATGCCAAGCACAGGTGAGGATCTCTCCAGAACGAATGCGGCGGAAAAATGAGCAACGAGGAGACCTTGGCCGCGAAAATCGGGGCCCTTCGCGCCCAACTTGAGGCGCTGGCGGGGCAAGCCGGCGGGATGCCAGTCGAACGGGGGTTGCACGAAGTGGCCGCGGCGCTGGCCGAACTGAACGCCGCCGCGGAGGCTGTTGGGCAAAGCGAACTCCGTTTTCGGACCGCCACGGAAATCGCCCAAGCGCTGGTTTATGAACGGGATTTCCACACCGGAATGGCCCATTTTTACAGCGACGTCGATGCGCCGTTGGGCTACGCGCCAGGCGAATATCCGCGGACCGTGGAAGGTTGGGCCGAACTGACCCATCCAGACGATCTGCTGAAGGCCTTGGAGCAGGTCAAGGAAAATTTCGCGACCGGCGCCCCGAACACGATTCGCTACCGCCTCCGCCGCAAAGACGGCTCGTATTCCGGCTGGCTCGATCGCTCGATTCTGGTCTCGGATTCGGACGGCAAGCCGCTCACGTGGGTGGGCATTGCGATCGACATTTCCGCGCAGCTCGAGGCCGAAAAAGCGCTGCGGGAATCGCAACAGATGCTGCGGCTGGTGCTCGACGCGATACCGGTCGGCGTTTTTTGGAAAGACAAAGATCTGAAATACGTCGGCTGCAACCGCAAGTTCGCCGAAGACGCGGGCCTGAAAACGACCGACGAGATCCGCGGAAAAGACGATTGGGACATGCCGTGGGCCGATCGCGCGGAGGTGCACCAGGCCGACGACCGCCGCGTGATGCAAACCGGCGCGCCGATCCACGGCAGCGAGGAGCCGACGACGACGGCCGACGGCGGCGACAACTGGGTGCGGGTGAGCAAGATTCCGCTCGTCGACGCCGACGGCGCGGTCAGCGGCGTGCTGGGCACCTACGAAGACATCACGGCGTGGAAACGATCCGAAGAGCAACTGAAACACACCGCGACGCACGATAGCCTGACGGGTCTGCCCAACCGCGTCTTGCTCTACGATCGCCTGCAACAGACGTTGGCGCGCGGGCGGCGCCAGAAAAGTTTCAACGCCTTTCTGCTGCTCGACCTCGATCGGTTCAAAGAGGTGAACGACCGCTTCGGCCATGGCGCCGGCGACGAGTTTCTGCGGCAGGTCGCCGGCCGTCTGACCGGCTGCTTGCGGCCGTACGACACGCTGGCGCGCCTCGGCGGCGACGAATTCGTCGTCATTCTGGGCGGCCTGGCCGACGCGCAGGACTGCGCCGCGGTCGCCAACCGCATCGTCGGCAGTCTGCGCACTCCGATCCCGATCGGCGCCGCCGCCGTGCGCACGGCCTGCAGCGCGGGCATCACGGTCATGCCGGCCGACGGGGCCGACCTCGAGACGCTGTTGCACGAGGCCGATCGCGCGATGTACGCCGCCAAAGAGAAGGGCGGCGACTGTTTCTGCTTCTTTTCGCGGGCGATGAACGCCGCCGTCGACGAGGGCAATCCGCTGGTCGCCGACTTGCAGCGGGCGATCGCCGACCACGAATTCGTGCTGCACTACCAGCCGGTGATCGACCTGCAAAGCGAACAGATTGCCGGCGTCGAAGCGCTCGTGCGGTGGGAACATCCGCATGACGGCCTGATCTACCCGCTCAGTTTTATCGAAGTCGCCGAGGCGAGCGGCCTGATCGCGCCGATCAACGCCTGGGTGCTCAACGCCGCCTGCGAACAGGGCGCCGCGTGGCGCCGCGCCGGCCTCGCGACCGGACCGGTGGCCGTGAACCTTTCCGCGGGCCAGATCGCGGACAAAGACACGGTCGCCGGCGTCGCCACGGCCCTCGCGGAGAGCGGTTTGCCGCCGTCGGGCCTGGCGATCGAGGTCAAAGAGGCGGAGGCGATGCAGGATGCGGAGGCGGCGGCCGGTCTGTTGCACGGACTGCGCGGTCTCGGCGTCCAGATCGTCCTCGACGACTTCGGCGCGGGCAATTCGTCGCTGGCGTGGCTGAAACGCGTGCCGTTCGACGTACTGAAGATCGACCGCTATCTCGTGCGCCGTCTCGTCGACGACCCGGAAAACGCCGCCATCGTGAAACTGATCCTGACCATGGCGCAGGCGCTCGGCATCCGCGTCGTCGCCAAGGGCGTCGAGGCCCCCGAGCAACTGGCCGTGCTGCGTTCGCTCCGCCAGCCGCGGCGGGTCGTGGCGGAGCCCTGCGACGCGCAAGGCTACCTGTTTTCGCGGCCCGTCTCGGCGGACGCGCTCACGAAATTCGTCCGCGAACGGTCGCGATAGCCGGCGCCTGACCCGTTCCCGCCGCGGCCTTCCATTTTTTCGCTAAGCCTGCGAAATCGTTGCGGTTGGCGGCCAAATTTCGCTCGTGCCGCGGCTCGATATGTCTGGTTATGACTGGTTGTCCGGAACTTCCCATACTATTTCGTTAAGGAAACAACCGGAAAACCAGTCATAACCAGTCATGGCCGCGATCGATCGCCGGCTTTCGGCGCCGATTTCATGTGAAGCGCACCGCGGGCCACTGTTCACTGTTCACGCTAACTGCTCACTGCCGGCGGCGATCGACGATTGACGGCGGCGCCCGCCTGTCATAAACAGGTTGTTGGCCGCAATCACGGGAGACCGTATATGCATTCGCGTTTCATTTTTTGGCTCGCCGCCGCCGCACTGGCGCTGGCCGGCGCCTGCACCCCGGCGTCGCCGCAGACGACGAGTTCCCCGGGCGCGGTGACGCTGCTGATGCTCGTCGATCAGGACCAGATCTTCGGCTATGTGCAAAACGCCTCCGTCGGTGAGGCGACGTTTTCGGCGACCGAGGGCATCGTCGGTTCGCGGATTTCGTGCTTGATCCACCTGGACGATTTGACCCGCTTTCAGCAGGCCGAACTCAACGGCTCCCTGACGCTGGTGAACGGCGATGTGGTCAGGGATCCGAGCTACGAGCAGGATTTCGTCGTAGAGACGAACGGGGCCAGCCCGGACACCACCATCGAGTTTTACATTCCGCAGGTGCTGGCCGTGCCGGTGATCGTGAATTTCACCTTGGCGCTCTCGTACGAAAAGGAAGATGTATCGCACAACCTCGTCTCTTTCGAAGCGTCGCTCACATACCAGTTCGCGGTTAACGCGGGCACGCCGGCGTCGTCGTAGTCTCGGGACTCGGACCCGCCGGACGCGGCCCGAGCCCCAACCAGCGATCCTCAACGCGGAATCAACTCGGCGAACAAGTCGTAAACGTCAGCGGCGACGATCTTGACGTGCACGATATCTCCCGGGCGGCAGGCGTCTTCGGCCGCCGCGCGCAGGTAGACGACGCCGTCGACTTCCGGCGCCTGCTGGGCCAGGCGGCCGACGTGAGAAAACGCCCGCGCGTCGTGCTTGTGCAGGGTTTCCTCGACCAGCAATTCCGCCTTTCCGCCCACGCGTTCGCGCCCGAGCCGGGCGCTGATTTTCTGCTGCGCGGCCATCAGCCGCTCGACCCGCTCGCCGCGCACGGCCTCGTCCACCCAACCGTCTTGCGCGTAGGACGGCGTGCCTTCTTCCGGCGACCACGCAAAGGCGCCGAGGTGTTCGAAGCCGTTGCGGCGCACGAACGCGAGCAGTTCCTTGAAATCCTTCTCGGTCTCGCCGGGGTGGCCGACCAGAAACGTCGTGCGCAAGGCGAGGGCGGGAATCATTCGCCGCAGCCGATCGATGGCGGCCTGGCTGCCGTCTTTGGTCTGCGGGCGGCCCATGCGCGCCAGCACGCGATCGCTCGCGTGCTGCAGCGGCATGTCGAGATACGGCACAACCGCTTGGCATTGCGCCATCGCCGTAACCAGATCTTCGTCGACCCGCGCCGGATGGGCGTACAGCAGGCGAATCCAGCGGTCGGGGAGCAAGCGGTCGAGAGCGCGCAGCAGGTCCGGCAGCGACGTCGGCGGCGTCAGGTCTCGGCCGTAGAGGGTCAGGTCCTGCGCAACCAGCGAAAACTCGCGGACGCCGCGCGCCGCCAGCGCCTCGGCTTCGGCGAGCGCCGCCGCCGGCGGCCGACTGCGAAACGGTCCGCGCAAGCGGCCGATAATGCAATAGGCGCAGGCGTTCGAGCAGCCTTCGGCGACTTTGAGATACGCCCGGTGGGGCGGCGTCGAAAGCAGCCGCGCCGGGCTCTCGCGGTAGCGGCGCGGCGGCCGGCCGAGCGACACGAGCGGCCCCTCGGCGGCGGTCAGCTTGGCGACGAGGCGCGCGAAACGCGGCAGGTCGGCGACCCCCGCGACGAGGTCGATTTCGGGCAATGCGGCGGCCAACTCTTGCCCGTACTTCTGCGGCAGACAGCCCGCCGCCGCCAGCCAGCGCACGCGGCCGGCACGTTTTTCGTCGCTGGAACGAACTGGCCTGCAGGAGTCAAAGCCC
>CAZHPN010000283.1:0-5407 GCA_964534375.1 uncultured bacterium
GAATTTTCTTGGCGTTGTCGTCGGCGCCGATGCGGCTCGCCCATAACGCGTCCATTTGCGCCACGGCGTCGTCGGCGACGGCCCGGCCCGCCGAGCCCGCGGCGACGACGAAGGAAACAACCGCAAGCGCCAAAACTTCTCTTGCCAACATGCGCGGCCTCCTCGTTGGCTCTGCTTGATTCCGCCCCGCCGGCCAGCGGCGCGGCGCCACGGTGTCGCATTTGACGCGGCCAGTCAAGTGCGGAAGGGCGGTCGAGATAACCGGCGACGGCCCCCAGTTTCCTCACGGCTTCAGCTCGATGATCTTCTCGAAGCGGGTGAAATTCTCCGCCATGGTGGCTTGGAGATCGCGCACATTGGACCTGGGCGTGCTGTATTCGAGGTGCAGATTGTCGTCGGTGGAAATGCAGTCTTCGACGCGTATGCCGCGGTTGCGGTAATAGGCGAAGTAGCGCTCCGTTTCCTCCCGATCCATCAACAAGTAGTTCGACAGATTCCTGGCCGAACCGCCGAACCAGGCCAGAATCGGCTGGAGCTCGGCGCGCGAGTCGAGATCGTCCGCGGCGGCCGCCAGCGGCGGACAGCCGGAGCGGCACGCGACGATGACGCCCTGCCCGCCCGAAAAGTAGAGCCAGACCTCGGGCAATTCGGCGTGGACCGTCGCCAGCACGGACAGCAGATCCCATTCGGTCAGACGGTGCAGTTGCACCCATTGTTGCAGCACGCCGTGCGGGCCGAGCCGCTGTTTGACCAATTGATAAAACTCGCGGTTGTAAAGGGAGGCGCACCCGGCGAACCAAATGCTCGAGATTTCGATGCCGATCAGATCGTACGTTTCGTCCCGCAAGAGCAGAAAATTGCGCCCGTCGGCGACATACGCGCGGACGTTTTCTTTTTCGTAAACGCCGCCGTTGATGTCGGCGAACCAGCGCCGCGACATGCGGATGATATCCGCGCTCAAATCCACCGCGTCGACGCGCCGGAAGCCGCCGTCGTGCAGCATGCGCAACGACACGCCGGTGCCGAGGCCGATCGCCAGGGCCCGGTCGCGGCCCCGCGTGTGCAACTGCGGCATCAAGCCGAACGAGTATTGCGCGCGCATCTGGTCCGAATTGTCGCCTTGGAATTTGGCGTTCGTGAGCAGCGTCAGCACCGGGGGGCGCTCGGACCGGTTCGTCAGCGCCACGGCCGTCAGCCCGCCGTCGAGGCTCTCCGCATGGTCGATGATCTTGTTGAAAAATCGTTCGTCCTGAAAATAAATATTCGCGCCATTGCACAAACTTTCCCAGTGGAAAGCGGACGGCTGCAGCAGATGCGCGGCGACGGCGGCCATCGCCGCCAGGGCCGGGACGAGTTTCCGGCGGCCGGGAATCGCCAGCAACGTCAGCAACGCCAGGCTGACGATCAATCCCGTCATCGCCTGCAGCGTTTTCAGCGAGCCGAAGGCGGGCAGCAGGGCGAACCCGACGGCCAAGGCGCCCGCAATGTTCGCGGCCGTGTTCAACGCCCCGGCGCGGGCCATCGCCGGGATCGGCCGCTCGCCGGCTCCGATCCCCACCCACTCCATCGCCGTCACGTACGATGCGCCCACAAAAAACGCGGGCGGAATCATCGCCGTGCAACAGACCACGAAGCGGATGAACTCCCGGGCGCCGAACCCGGCGGCCGAGGGATAATCGTGAAATGTCGCAAAATAGCCGGGTATTTTGTCCCACAGATACGTCCCCGCCAGCACCGCCGCCGCCATCCCGATTTCCACAAAACACAAGGTCGGCCGCACGTCGGCGCCCGCGCCGAGCAGCCGCCGGGCGGCGAACGAGCCGGCGCCGAGGCCGATCAGGAAACAAAACAACATCAACGAAAAAGCATACGTGCTGTTCCCCGCGACCACGGCCAGCAGGTGGGTGAAAACGATCTCCAGGCCGAACGCGACAAACCCGCCGACGCACAGGACGACGGTTCCGATCGCGCCCATCCGCGCCGCCGCCGGCGGCGTGAAAACGGGGCGGCCGGCGCGCACCGGCGAATCGTCGCCGGCGGCGGCCGGATGGTCCGCACGCGGCGCCGCGGCGTCCGCGCGTTTCCCCAACCGGTGCGCGACGAACGCGACGAGGAAGTTGATCGCGACCGCCCCTTGCGTCGTGCGCGTCACGCCGAACGCGGGCAGCAGCGCATAGCCCGTGGCGAAGGCGCCCACGGCGGCCCCGAGGGTGTTCATGCCGTAGAGCAGCCCGACCGACCGCCCGAGGCTCGGGTCGTACTCGAGCGACTTGGCGGTCAGCAAGGGCATGGTCAGGCCCATGAGCAACGTCGGCGGCGCCAACACGAGCGCGCCCAGCGCCAATTGCAGGCACGTCAGCCAAAACTGGCCGGGCACGGCCCCGTGCGCGACGGCCACGTAGCCGAACCGGGCCAGGCGCAGCAACAGCGGCGCCGACGCGCACCACACGCCGATGCCGATTTCGGCCGCCACGTACCCGCGCAGCGGTTGGCGCAGCCGCCGGGCGAGCCGGCCGCCCGCCCACGTGCCGATCGCCAAACCGCTCATGTACGTGGTCAGGACGATCACCGTCGCGCGCGCGGTGCTGCCGAACGTCAGCGCAAACGCTTTGGCGAAGACCACCTGGTACACCAGGCCGGCGAAACCCGAGAAGAAAAACACCGCGGCGACGCCGATCAGAAAACGCGGCAGTGCAACGGCACGCCTCGCGGAAGGAACGGATTCGGCGGGTTCCGCCAACGCGTCGAACGGCGCGGCCAGCTTTCCGTGCCGCCAAACGACGACCCCGATCGTCGCCGGCGCCAGCAGCCAAACCGCCGCCGGCCGGCCCGCAAACGCCGCGGCTCCGGTGCACGCGAGCCACAACCAGGCCGCCGTCAGGCCGGCGCCCCACGCGACGCCTTGCAGTTTCCGACGCACGTCGGCAGTCGCGAGCCCCGACCACACGGCGAGCGTCAACGGAAACGCGGCGACGACGCCGACGGGATAGGCGCCGCCCAGCGCCAAAACAGACGCGGCGACGCCCGCCAGAAACACGCCGCCAACCCACCGCACCCACTGGGCGCCCTCGCGGCTGCACCAGAAGATCAACAACGCCCAGGCGACCGGCAAGGACAACGAGCCCGTCCGCCAAATATCATAGAAATACGTCGCCCCGGCCGCCACGCGGTCCGGCAAGGGCGGCGGCGTGGGCCAAAGGCCGCCGAGCGCGCCGCGGGGGCCGACCGCGGGAACGAGCAGGTGCACGGTCAACGCGCTCGCGGTCAGCAGCATGAACGACGAGATCAGGCGGACCGGCAGCGCGCGCCGGCGTCGCCGCTCGTGGGCGCACAACAGAACGAACGCCAGGGGCCAGCCGAAATAAAAGAACTGCGCGGCCCGCCGCAGCAGCGGGCTCGCCCCCACCGCGCGGCCGAGCGCCGCGCCGGCGCCCCCGTCCAGCACGCGCGACAAAGCGTAGAAGCCGGCGTCGTACGTGGTGGGATGGAGCGTCGACGGCAATTGGACAAGAAACAGCGCGGCCGCGATGCACAGCCAACACCCGACGCCGAGGATCGCCGGCGACCATTCTCGCGTGCCATTGCGCGGCGCCGCTCGCCAGGCGAAGGCCGTCTGCACGACGGCGCCGGAAAGGCCCAAGCCGACGAGCCATTCGGCGATCCCCTGCCCCACGCTCGACGCCGGAAACAGCCGCCGCAACGCGAGACCGAACACGAGGCCGACGGCCGTCGCCGACACGATGGTCTTCTTGTCCGCTCGCCCGCACAACAGCAGCAAGTAACTGGCGAAGAACGCCTCCGCCAGCCAGATGTTCCGCGGAAAAGCGTGCGCGACCGCGGTTCGCACGGAATCGGGCGCGACGCCGAGCGCGACGAGACTCTCCGCAAGGACGAATATCAGCGAAAAAACCGCCAGCAGGCGCAGAAAAAACCTGACATCGGCGCGGGAGAGATCGGGCGAGGCCAATGATCGTTCCTTACCTGGTTCGTCAACGCATTTCGGACGCTCGCGGCCGGTGTTCCAGGCGCCGCCCACGCTCGCCCCTCGTCTGCCCGGCGGGCGCGATTGTACCCTTGACGCCGTCGCCATGTCACCTGGTTTGTCGTCGCCGCGCGGGCCGGACGCGCCGGCGGTGCCGCTACGCGAAACGGCGAATCTTGACAGCGCCGCGCCCGCAGCGTAGCTGTGGGGTCCGGGAAATGAGCGACGAACGAACCCCAGAGGCAGCGGAGATGTTTGCCTTCAAAATTCCGCATTCGGCATTCCGCATGGCGTTGGCGCTGGCGGTGCTCGCCGGCGCGGCGGCCTGCGCCACGCCCGGCGCCGGCGGCAGCGGCCTTAGCCGGCCGACCGCAAACTTATCGTGCGTCTGGGGCAGCTCCGCGTCCGACGTGTTCGCCGTGGGCGCGAACTATGCCGCCAACGGCAACCCCAACGGCGGCGCGATCCGCCACTATGACGGCGCATCGTGGGCGACGATGGTCAGCGGGACGACGGCGGGCTTATCCGGCGTTTGGGGAAGTTCGCCGTCCGACGTGTTCGCCGTGGGCGCGCAGTACGCCGCCAACGGCAGCCCCAACGACGGCGTCGTCCTGCACTACGACGGCGCCGCGTGGTCCGTGATGGCGAGCCCGACGACGGCCGGGCTGGCCGGCGTGTGGGGAAGTTCGCCGTCGGACGTCTTCGCGGTCGGCGAAGGCGCGGCCACCGTCGGCGCCATTTTGCACTATGACGGCTCCACGTGGTCCGCGATGACCGCCGGCGCGGCGCTGCCGGTGCTGTCCGGCGTCTGGGGCAGCGCGGCCGCGGACGTCTTCGCCGTGGGCAGCGGCGGCGCCATATATCACTATGACGGCGCGGCGTGGTCGGCGATGGCGAGCGGCGCGACCGATTGGCTGTTCCGCATTTGGGGCGCCTCGGCGACGGACGTGTACGCGGCGGGCGCGGCGTTCAACGCGTCCGGCGAGGCGAACGGCGGCGTGATTGCGCACTACGACGGTTCGGCGTGGTCGGCGACGACGAACGCGGCGGGAACGACGTATCTGTCCGGCGTGTGGGGAACCTCCGCCTCGGACGTGTTCGCGGTCGGCTACGCCCCGGCGTATGCGGGCGCGATCTTGCACTACGACGGCGCGGCGTGGTCGGCCCTGAAGAACGGCGCCACGACGACCGTGCTCTACGGCGTTTGGGGCAGTTCCGCCGCGAACGTGTTCGCCGTGGGATATGACTTCGATTCCGGCCTGCCGGTGATTCTGCACTACGACGGCGCCGTGTGGGCGGCGATAACGCCGTGATGAAGAAGACAGCAGAGCCTCTTGCAATAATGGCAGTTCGATAGTCGGCATTTCGCGCGGACCTCTCCCCCGGCCACGCCCGGCGTGGCCGCGCCCCTCCCCGACGCAGGGA
>CAZHPN010000284.1:0-5289 GCA_964534375.1 uncultured bacterium
AGCGGCGGACGAACGTTTCCAATTGCTCGATTTTCGCCGCTTTCGTCGGCACGAGCACATCGACCCCGTACAACGGGAAGAAAAACGGCCGGGCCAGGCCGTCCGAAAGCAGCACTTTTTTTCCGGACGGCAGGCCGCGGATGAAACGCGCGATCTCCGGCGTGTCGTCGTTGGTCCGCGCCACATGAAACGCCCGCGCATTCCGGTTGACGCCGACCAGGACCAACGCCGCCAACAGCAGCGCGCCGGCCCACTGGGACCGCTCGCCGGTCAGGCCGACGGTCGTCAGCGCCCGGACGATGGCGAAGCTCGCCAACAACGCGGCCAGCGGCAACAGCGGCAACATCATGCGCTCGGCGGTCAGGGAAATGCCGATCAGCGCGTGGGCGATCGGATAGTAAGGGACCGCGCCGGCAAAAAGACACAACGCGATTTTTGCCGGATCGCCGAGCGGCGCCAACGGGCGGCGGCGGGCCAGCCGGATGGCGCCCAGAGCAACGGCGCCGGCGGCCGCCGTTTGCCAGATGCGCGGCGTGAGAAAAAAATCGCGGGCCGTTAATGAAAACCAGAAACCCAGCCGCGTCCAGAAACTCGTATGGGCCGCGGCCTCCACGATGTGACCGGAGCGGATTTCCGTCACGAGCCAGGCGAACGGTTCGCGCTCGTAAAACGCGGACCAGGCGAACAGATACGCCAACGGGCCGCCAAGACCGCCAGCGAATTGCTTTGCCGTCGGCCAGAATTTCGCCGGCGGTCGCGCCATCAGCCACGCCGCCAGAAATGCGATCGGCAAAAACGCCGCCGCCATCTGCCGCGTGCACAGCGCCAGGCCCATGCCACAGCCGGCGCCGAACCGGCGGCCGCGCACGGCCAGATACAGCGAACACGCCAGCAGCGAACAGGCGAACGGATCCAACATGGCGCCGATCCCGACGCGCGCCAGAAAGGGCGAGGTCGCCAGCAACGCGGCGGCGAGCAAGCCGACCGCGCCGCCGAACAATTCTTTGCCCAAGAGAAACACGACCGCGAGCAGGACGGCCAACGCCACCGCGTTCGGGAGTTTGAGCGCCATTTCCGAACGCCCGAAAATCGCCAGCGCCACGCCGAACGCTTGCATGGCCAGCGGCGGCTTGTCGACGTCGACGCGGTGCAACAGGACGTCGCCGTTGGCAAACGACACCGCGGCGCGGCCGTAGTAGCTTTCGTCATCGACGACCGCGTGCAAGAAGGCGCCGATCAGATAAAGTCCGAGAAACAAACCGATCGTCCAGCTCAGCAGCGCCGCTTGCCGGTGCGGCGCCGCCCGAGCCGCCGCGCCCCGCACCTTCGCCGCCAGTTTCTGGATCGTCAGGTCCATTCGTCGCCCTCGCCTGCCGTGGCTAATGCACACAACGCGCGGAGTTTACCGGGGAACCGTAGATGTAGAGCACGACGCCGTCGGCGAAATTAACGGCCCACACGCCAAGTCCGGCGTTGGCCGCGACCCGCGACGACGCCCAATACCAACCGACTTCCCCCGAAATCGCGGGCGGCCAATACGCGCCGCCCGGACCGGAACCGCCCCGGTAGGAACAACCGGCGCACCGCCGCTCGTCCCAGCAATCGGACTTCGAACACGAATCCGTCACGCCGCAGGATCCGCTCTTTTGCGTCGCCGGACAGCCTCGGATCAAGCTCCGCAGCTCCGCGATCGTCGGCAACCGCCAGTCGTGACGGCTTCCCAACGACAGGTCCTGGCAATACGCTTGCGCCTCGCGCCAGGTAATCGTTTTCGGCGCCGGGTTCACCTGCCACGTCAAACCCGTTGTGGGGTCCGCCCACGTGCCGTCGGAGGCCTCGCCCAGAGCACTGGGCGCGCCGGCGCCGTTCGTCGAAGCAGCGCCGAGACGGCGGTCCGATTTCTCCGAATGCGCCGGCAGCCAGAACGCCGCCACAACCGCGACGACGCACGCCGCGACGCACGCCAGGGGCCAGGCCGACCCTCTGATATCTCGCTTCTTTTCCTGCCGAGCAGTGGTCGGGAGGCATGCGGCGCCGGCCTTGGACAAATCGATTCCCCCGGGAGAAACTGGCGACAGTTGAGCCTTCTTATTGCTTCGCGCCGGCCTTCGGCAAGTGCACCGGCCAGCCCAGCCCGACCTCGGCCGCTTCGCGCAAGCCCTCGCCGAGCGTCGGGTGCGGGTGGATCGTCTCCGCCACATCCGTCAGAGTCAACCCTTTTTCCACGGCCAATGCGGCCTCGCCGATCAGGTTGCTCGCCTCGCGGCCGACGATTTCGCAGCCGAGCAGCACGCCCGTCGCCGGCGCAAACGTCCACTTGAAGTAGCCGTCGCTGGCCCCCATCGTCAACGCGCGGCCCAGCGCCAAATAGGGAAACGTCGCCTCGGCCGCCTCCATCCCCTGCCCCGTCGCCTGCGCCTTGTTCAGCCCGACGGCGGCGATCTCCGGCAGCGTGAACACGACGCTCGGCACGGCCCTCGGCCGAAACGCCGCCGGCAGCCCGGCGATCGCGTCCGCCGCGACCAGCGCCTCGGCCGACGCCTTGTGCGCGAGCATCGGCCCCGCCGTGACGTCGCCAATCGCGTAGATCGCCGGATCGGCCGTGCGGCGCTGGGCATCGACCTCGACGAGCCCGCGGCCGGTCAGCGCCACGCGCGTGTTCTCCAAGCCGAGGCCGCCGAGGTTCGGCCGGCGGCCGACCGTGACGAGGATCTTCTCCGCGTCCAGCGTCTGCCGCACGCCGTTCGTCCCCTCGACCGTCAGCCGCGCCGCGTCGCCCGCCACTTCGAGGCCGACCGCCTTCGTCTTCACCAACGCCTTGACCTTCAGCCGCCGCAAGCCGCGTTCGATCACCTTCAGCGCGTCGCCCGCGTGGCCCGGCAGCAGGCTGTCGAACCACTCGACCACCGTCACCGCCGCGCCAAGCATCGCGAACACGGTCCCCAATTCGAGGCCGATGTAGCCGCCGCCCACCACGATCAGCCGCGGCGGAATCGCCGGCAGCGCCAGCGCCTCGCGGCTCGTGAGCACAAAGCGGCCGTCGAACGGCAGGCCCGGAATCTCGATCGGCCGCGAGCCGGGCGCGAGAATCGCGTGCCGCGCGCGGATCTCGCGTTCGCCGTCGGGCCCGACGACGTGCAGCGTCTGCGAATCGCGGAACGTCGCCCGCCCGCGCACGACCTCCGCCCCGGCCGCCTTGAGCAGTGCGGCGACGCCGCCGGTCAGCCGTTTGACGAGGCGGTCCTTCCACGCCACCGCCGCCGGCCAATCGAGCGCGGCGCCCTCGACCGTGACGCCGGCGGACTTGAGTTCGCCGAGCCCGGCGTACGCCTCGGCGACGTGAATCAGCGCCTTGCTCGGAATGCAGCCGTGGTTGAGGCACTCGCCGCCGAGCGCCTCCGCTTCGATGACAACCGTCCGCAGCCCGCGCTGCGCGGCGCGAATCGCCGCCACGTAGCCGCCGGGCCCCGCGCCGATCACCGCAACGTCAACTTCGTGGTCCATCGTTTTCCTCATCCGGTTTGTCCGCGGCCTCGTCCGCCGCCGCCGGCTCGCGCGCCAACGCCGTCAGGAATTTCGCCACGCGCTCGCGCGAGGCGCGGGTCGCCGCGTCGTCGGGCTCGAGCGCCAACTGGGCCGCGAGCGTGCGCAGGCCGCGCGCGTCCTTGGCGTACGCATACAGGTCGACCAGTTGCGCCGCCACGTTCGGATCGCGCTTCTGCATATGCCACGCGGCCAGCAAATGCAATTGCCGGCACAGGCGGATCGCCGGCTCGTTCGGCTCGGCGGTCGGCAGGCCCTCGCACGCGGCGAGGCCGGCCAGGTTGTCCGGCTTTTTCGCGAGCGGCAGCAGCAGGCCGTCGATCCAGGCCCGCACGAGCGCCGCATTGTCTTCGTTGACGCGCGTGAACACGAACCGCAGGTCGAGCGCGCGGCCGTCGAGAAAGCACGTCGCCGCCACGCGCAGCCCCGGCTTCGCGCCCCGCCCGTACTCGCGGCCGACGACGACCGCGCGGCCCCGCGTCAGCCGCCACAGCCGCCGCCACTCGCCCCCGCCGTCCTCCGCCAGAATGCGCCGTTGCCACTGCCGCCGGCCGACCCACCGCCACAGCCGCCAGGGCGCCAGGCGTTCGCCGAGCGACGGCCGCGCGCCCGCCTGCAGTGCCGCCAGCAGCCGCGCCGCCGTCCAATCGTTCGCCAGGGCGCGCGCCGCCGGCGCTGGGGCCAGCAGGCGCCAGCGGTCCGCCAACGGCTCGACGAACAGCGCCGCCCGCGCCAGATCGCCCGGCTCGCCGCGGCGGTAGACGACGGTCAGCTCGACCGGCAGCACGCGGTCGATCTCGTAGCGGCCGGCCTGGTACGGCGCCGCAAACGGCCCCGTCGGCAGCAGCAGCGCCGCGCGGTGCAGCACCTGCGGATCGGGCGCCGGCGGGTCGAACTCCAGCTTCGGCACGGCCGCCGCCGGCCCCAGCTCGACGCCCAGCCACAGCCAGGCGTTCGCCGCGATCGCCGCCAGCAGGTACAGCAGGCCGAGCGCGTAGGGGACCAGGCGCAGCAGGCCGCGGTTGCGCTTTTCGCCCAGGTTATCGAGGGAATCGAAGCTCATGCGCCGCCAGACTAGTCGATTGCCGCGCCCGGATAAAGACCGCCCGGGCCGGCGCCGGCAAATTGGCTTTGTTTGGTAATTTTGCCGTTTTTGGTTCCTTGAGACGCGCGAAATCGTGGTAGTTGGCGGCGTCAAAATGGGGGCAATCGACACGCAACGCCTTGCATGGCGATGGCGATCTATCAAAATAACATCTCGCGCCAAAGTAGTCAGGAGCCAGGAGCCAGGAGCCAGTCGGAGGCGCCACAGCGAGGGATAGATTTGCCAACGCCGCGGTCGACCCGCCGCAAAAACCCGGGAGCGCCCGAGCCCGCCCCCGCGAAGGTTGGGGGTCTCCAGGCCGGCCTCGTAAACCCCGGCACGAGCGCCGGGCCTGGGCGCCGGCGTTACCGCCCGCCCTGGTTGCGCCAGAGCCCGAGCGCAGCCGAAGGGTCCGCGCCGGCGTTGCACTCGCTGGGAGCGCCAACGTCCTCGTTGGCGTTTATTGATTTTCCGTGGCCGACGGCGCCCCCCGCCTCCGGCCCCGCCGGTGCGGGGGCGGGCTCTGCGCGGGGCCAGGCTCTGCGCGGGGGGTGCTCTTACAGAAGATTGATCGGCGGCGCAGCCGCCCTCATCTGTAAGAGCGCCTTTCCAGGCGCGATTCGACAGATCGCACCCGGAAGGGTGCTCCTACAGAAGATTGA
>CAZHPN010000285.1:0-5282 GCA_964534375.1 uncultured bacterium
GGCCACGCTTTCGCGTTGCTCGGAGATCCTAAATCGACTTTGCCGTTGCCCTGGCCGCCCGTGCTGGACAACCATCGGTTGGAATGATAAAGGCAAACGATGAGCAGCAACCGCCATGGCGGCCGAGAAACGGCCGATGGGGCACATGGTGATGGAGCTACAGGCGCGTTGAAATGACTCCGTTTCGCCGCCCGCATCTCAAGAAATTCGGCGTGCTCTCGGCGCTTGTCGCCGTCGCCGGTTTGTTGTTGATCGATCGGTTGGTTTGGCTGTTCGCCGATCCGCAAGCGCGTTGCGAAAAAGCCCTCCATACGCATTTCATCATCGAGCGCAAGTGTTTCGACGAGTCGGCCGATTCGCAGTTGTTGTATTACCCGCGGGCGAATAGCTCCTGCTTTCCTTACGGACTTTTTCCGGATAAGCCGCATCCGGTGGAGAAAGACGCAGACACCATCCGCATCCTCGCCCTCGGCGATTCCGTCACCTACAATCCAATCCACATGCACACGCGCGGGGGCGTCGGCTACGTCGAGCGACTGGAAGGTCTGCTGAACGCGAACGGCGGCGAATCCTGGGAGGTGATCAACGGCGCCGTCGGATCCTACAACACCGCGCAAGAGCACCAATACTACAAGTCGTACTTGAAACAGTACAAACCCGACATCGTGACGCTGGAGTACCTGGAATATCACAACTACGAGCCGCCGGTTACGCCGATTTTTTACACGACGGTTCGTGAATGCGTGGAAAATTCTGTGCCCAACTTTCTGCGTCTGGGCGGCAACGCCCACCGCCTGCTGGCCCGGCACAGCGGCTTGTACGCTTTTTTTTCGCAACGCCTCTACAATCTGCTGGGCCGGTTCGACGGCGTTGGGTATCCGCCGCTGTTTTTCAAAAACGTCGATTCGATGTCCTGGTTGGAGATCAACCGCAACGCGTTGTTGCAGCTATCCGACGATTTGAACGCCGATTCGATTCCGTTCTTCTTGATCGTTTTTCCGATCCTGGATGACTCGTTGCGGCGAGATCCGTGGCTTCAGACCGTCGTCGCCCAAAAGATCGGCCCGGAGAACCTTCTCTTTCTCGACGATCGATTGAAAGAATTCGGCTCCTTGGCGCAATTCCGCTCGTCCCCGGGCGATTCTCTCCATCCCGGATTTCGGGGACACAAAATCGCGGCCGAGGCGCTATACGAGAAGATCTCGACGTCAAAGTCCGTTCGCAACCTGCGGCAGCGGCGAAGTCTGGAAAAACGGTAAGCCGCGAAGCGCGAACAACCGACGACGGCGTTGCGCTTGCGGCCGGCGCCACAATCACTTTGTGTAGACCGCCCCGCGAATGTTGACGTAATACACGATGCCGCCCTCGCCGGTCCTGGACGATTCGGTCAGTAAAATGTCCGTGTACGTCGGACCCGAGCCCGCCTCGGTGCTGAGGTCGGTGCACGGCGTCGACGACCCATTGATCGTCACCGAATACGTGCCGGCGGCCAGCATGACGATCTCGATCGTGTCAGGGGCCGCGAAATTCAAGGCGCCGCAATTGACCGCCGTCGTTCCGCCGCTGTAGTCGTAGGCGAAAAGGTCGCTGTCGATCGGAAACGCCTCGAGGTACGCGGCGTCGCCGTTATTCGTTACGACCTCGATGAACGCATAGGCGCCGGCGGCCGCCCAGATGTCAAAATCGATTTTGATGTCGCCGGTAATGCCGCCGGCCAGTTCCAGGTCCGCATACCCATAATCCGCGCCCGCCGTGCCGCCGTTGATTTCCAGCATTCGGCCCGAAAGGCTTTCTCCGGTGTAAGGGAAGTCGACGACCTGGATCGTCGTCGCGCCAGTCGCAGAGTACGACCAGGGCAACGGCAGAACGCCCAGGGCATAATTTTCGAAGTCGATCGTGAACGGCAAGGTTGGCGGGGCGGTGTCGTCGTCGTCGTCGACTGTGTCATTGTCGTCGTTGTCGTCGTCGTTGTCGTCGTTGTCGTCGTTGTCGTTGTCGTCATCATCGTCGTTGTCGTCATTGTCGTCATTGTCGTCGTTGTCGTCATCGTCGTCGGTCGTGTCGTCGTCGACCGTGTCGTTGTCGTCGTTGTCGTCGTTGTCGTTGTCGTCGTCGTTGTCGTCATCGTTGTCGTTGTCGTTGTCGTCGTCGTTGTCGTCATCGTCGTCGTTGTCGTTGTCGTCGTCGTTGTCGTCATCGTTGTCGTTGTCGTCATCGTCGTCGGTCGTGTCGTCGTCTACGGTGTCGTTATCGTCGTTGTCGTCGTTGTCATTGTCGTTGTCGTCATCATCGTCGGTCGTGTCGTCGTCGTTATCGTCATTGTCGTCATTGTCGTCGTTGTCGTCATCATCGTCGGTCGTGTCGTCGTCGTTATCGTCATTGTCGTCATTGTCGTCGTCGTCGTCGGTCGTGTCGTTGTCGTCGTCGTCGTCATCGGACGCGTCGTTGTCGTCGTTGTCGTCGTCCGACAGAGGCGCCGCAGATGACGTGATGGAACTGGCGCCGCACGATGCGAAGGCGAACATGGCCAACGCGACTAACAAAACCGATAACATCGTCGGGAAATTACGGCGCCGCATAGCAAATCCTTTCTGGACCGTGGTCCGCGGAGTAGTCTGGTCGCATCTCCATTGTTGTCCGCTTGGTCGGCTCTAGCAAGATACCCGCGGCGTGCGCCGCGGCTTAATCTTCCAGCAGCCGCACGACGATGCCCGAGCGCAGCTTCGGCTCGAACCAGGTCGATTTCGGCGGCATGATCATGCCGGCGTCGGCGATCGCCATCAGTTGCACGACAGTGGTCGGATGCATGGCGAACGCGGCGGCGTAGCGGCCTTCGTTGACCAGGCGTTCCAATTCGTGCATGCCGCGGATGCCGCCGACGAAGTTGATGCGTTTGTCGGTCCGCAGGTCGGCGATGCCCAGCAGCGGGGCGAGCACGTTGTCGGAGAGGATCTGCACGTCGAGGCCCTTCACCGGATCGCGCTCGGGGAACGTGCCCGGACGCGCCGTCAGCCGCCGCCAGCAGCCGTCGAGATACAGCCCGAATTCGTGCACGCGATCGGGCCGCGCCGATGCCGCCGGCTGCACGTCGAACTTCTCCGCCAGCCGCGCCACAAACTGCTCCCCCGTCATGCCGCGCAGATCGGCGATGACGCGGTTGTAATCGAGAATCTGCAATTGCTCGTCGGGAAAGAGCACCGCCAGAAAATGGTTGTACGGCTCCTCGCCGAGGTGCAGCGGGTTGGCCGCGCGGCGCCGCGCCCCGACCCGCGCCGAGGCCGCGCTGCGATGGTGCCCGTCGGCGACGTACAACGTCGCGATCGTCGCGAACCGCTGCTGCAGCGCGCGGATGACCTTCTCGTCGCTGACGACCCACACCGTGTGGCCGATGCCGTCGTCGGCGACGAAATCGCACCACGGCGGTTCGGCGCGCACAGCGTCGACGAGGCGGTTGACGTCGGCGTCGGCGCGGTAGGTGAGAAACACGGGCTCGGTGTTGGCGTTGGCGACGTCGATGTGCCGCGTGCGGTCGTCTTCTTTGTCCTGGCGCGTCAGTTCGTGTTTCTTGATGAAGTTGCGTTGATATTCGAGAACGCTGACGGCGCCCATCAACCCGGCCTGGACGTGGTCGCCCATGCGCTGTTGATAAATGTAAAAGCAGCGGCTCGCGTCCTGCCGCAAATGCCCCTGCACGATCAACTTGCGCAGGTTGTTCGCCGCGGCCTCGTAAACGGCCGGCGCGTACGGGTCGGACCCCGGCGGCAGATCGATCTCCGCCTTGTTTACGTGCAGATAGCTAAGCGGATTGCCCTGCGCCATCGCCCGCGCTTCCTCGGAATCGAGCACATCGTACGGCGGCGCCGCGATTTGTTTGACCTCGCCGGCCGTCGGCCGATACCCGCGAAATGGTCTGACGTCCGCCATAGCGCCTCCGGTGTGAATTAAAGTGAACGCAAATTAACAGAATGGCCGGCTCTGTCAACGCACGCTTGCGCCATCGGTCATTCCGGGGGCGAGAAAATGAACGTCGCGCCGACGACCGCCGTGCCTTTGGTCGGCGGCGGGAACCTCCACCCTTGCACGCGCTCGCAGGCGCAACGGCCGACCGCCGGACTGTTGGTCGTGTTGTCGGTGACCGCGCAACTGGAGACCGCGCCCACCACATTGATGTTGAAATAGAGCCGGACCCTGCCCGCCGAGCCGCGGCCGGCGTCGGCTGCGGAATCGTAGCAACCGCGCAGTTCGCTGGCGTAGCCGGTGACCGTGCCTTCGACCTTCGCGTCGTCCAACTGGCCTTTGACGGCGATTTCCGTTGCGGTCACGCCGGCGGCGGGCGGGTGACCTTTGCCTTTCTTCGCTTCCTTGCCGGTGGGCGTCGGCTCGGGCTCGGGGCTGGCCTCGGCGGGCGGCGCCGACGCTTCCACCACGACGGCGGCGGAACCGGTCAAACCGTCCGCGGCGGCCGTCACCGTGGCGGCGCCGGCGCTCGCGGCCCGAACCTCGCCGTGGTTGACCACGACGATGTGCGGATCGGAACTGATCCACGCGATCTTGGCGTCGACGATCGGCTCGCCGCCGGTGTCGACCACCCCCGCGTCCAGCAGTTCGATATCGCCCGCCTTCATGTGCATTTCCGGCGGCTTGACCTCGACCGCGAAGGGCGTCTGCACCGTCACTTTCGCCGTCGCCGTCAGCGGGCCGGCGATCGCGGTGATGACCGCTTCGCCGGAATCGCGCGCCGTCACAACGCCATTGGCGTCTACCGTCGCGACGGCGTCGTCCGAGATCCGCCACAGAACATTCTTGGCGCCGACGGGCTTGCCGCCGGCGTTCGTCAGGCGGGCGTCGAACTTCGCCGTGGCGCCTTTGTCGCTCAGCACGGCCGCCGGCGGAACAATCGCCAGCAGTTTGGCGCGGTCGCGGGCGATCAGCAAATACGTCAGCACGCCGGTGGCCACAAAGAACACCAGCGCCGCCGCCGCGAGCGAGAGCAGCAGCCGATCCCAGCCCAGGTCCTCGCCGCCGCCGTCGCCAGTTTCGTCGGGCTCGGGCGGGGCCGCAGGCGCGGCGTTCGCGCCGGGTTCGGGCGGTTTGTCGGCTTCGTCGTTGGCAATCATCGGGGCACTCTCCGCTGGCAAACTTGCGGATATTATAACCGCGAAATTCGCGAAAGGAACGTCCAATTTTTCGATTTCCGGCAGGCGCGCGCCGCTTGACTCCCGCGCCCTGGCGCCGTAGCAATAAAACCCGGCTGCAACCGGAAAGGCGGCGTCGATGAAAGG
>CAZHPN010000286.1:0-5167 GCA_964534375.1 uncultured bacterium
GACCGCAACCGCACCTCGCCCGTCGCCTTCACCGGCAACAAGTTCGAGTTTCGCGCCGTCGGCAGCGATCAGAACATCGGCGAGGCGTTGACCGTCCTCAACCTCATCATGGCGTACGGCTTGCAGGCCATGCTCGACAAGATCGATAAATTCGCGAAGGACGCGCCCTCGGTCAAAGAGGCCGCGCTCGCGGCCGTGAACGAGGCGTTGCGCGAGACCAAACGCGTCCGGTTCGACGGCAACAACTACGACCCCGCGTGGCATGCCGAAGCCGAACGCCGCGGTCTGCCGAACGCGAAGAACACGCCGGAAGCTCTGTACACGTATTTGCAAAAAGACGTGGTCGACCTGTACGAACACGCCGGCGTGCTCAAGCACAAGGAAATCGACGCAAAAGTCGAAGTGCGGCGCGAGGCCTATAAGAAGGTCAAGATCCTCGAACTCGACGTGCTGCAGGAAATCTGCCGCACCGCGGTGCTGCCGGCCCTGGCCGAGCAGATTCGGCGCTACAGCGACACCGAAAAATCGATGCCCGCCGGCCGCGGCAAGGGCGTCATGCAGACCAAGGTAAACCTGCTGTCCGATCTCCTGTGGCGGCTCGACGAGGGCGTGCGCAAGGCCGGCAAAGCGGCGGAAGACGCCGAAGCGAATCCGTCGTTGGAAGAATCGGTCAAATATCTCGGCGACGTGGGCGCGGCGGCGTTGGCCGACCTCCGGACCGTGTGCGACGAGGTAGAGCGTGAAGTCGACGACGATTTGTGGCCGTTGCCGAAATACTGGGAAATGCTGCACCTTCACTAGACCATCGCTCCTGTGCTACAAAGCGCTCTGCCCCGCGAGGGGCAGGGCGTTTTTTTTTTCGCCTTGACGCAGGAGGATCGAACGTGCCGCATCACCCGACCAACATGATGGATCGCGTCCGCGAAGACGAACGCATTGCGAACGTGCTCGGCCAAATCAAACACAAGCTGCTGGTGATGAGCGGCAAGGGCGGGGTCGGCAAATCGACCGTCGCCGTGAATCTCGCCGTGGCCTTCGCCCAGGCCGGGCGCACCGTCGGCCTGCTCGACGTCGATTTGCACGGGCCGACGGCGCCGCTGCTGCTCGGCCTGACCGGCCGCCAGCCGGCCATCGACGGCGACACGGTGCTGCCGATCGAGTACTCGCCGAACCTGAAAATGTTGTCGATGGGCAACTTGCTCGACGCGGACAACGCCGCGGTCATCTGGCGCGGCCCGATGAAGATTTCGGCGATTCGGCAATTGCTTGGCGAAGTCAAATGGGGTCCGCTCGACCTGCTGGTCATCGATTCGCCGCCGGGCACGGGCGACGAACCGCTGACCATCGCGCAGACCATCCCCGGCGCGACGGCGCTGATCGTGACGACGCCGCAGGAGGTCAGCCTGGCCGACGTGCGGCGGTCCATTCAGTTTTGCCGCTCCGTCGGCATGCCGATCCTCGGCCTCGTGGAAAACATGGCCGGCTACATTTGCCCAAAGTGCGGCCACGCGGAACCGCTGTTCGGCGTGGGCGGCGGCGGCCGCACGGCAAAGCAGTTCGGTCTGACGCTGCTCGGCAGCGTGCCGGTCGACCCCAGCATCATGCGCGGCGGCGACGCCGGCCGGCCCTACGCCGGCGCATCGGGCGGATCGCCGGCCGAAAAAGCATTTGCGGTGTTGGTGGACGCCGTGCAACGGGCGCTGGAGCAGACGAGCGGCGCGCACGGGTAGAGCCTTCGCGATCGCCGCTGGGCGACAGAACCGGATCCGAGGCAGATGAAGCGGGGCAAACATTTTTCCTTCGGCGGGCCGCTCCTGGTCAAAACGATCGTCGTCCTCGCGGCGACGACGCTCGCCTTGGGCGTCGGCGAGGTCTGGTTGCGGCGCTCGCGGCGGTATGAACTTTGGATGAACCACGAGATGACGCAGGCGACTTCCGGGTTCGCGTATCCCGCCGCCAACTCGCGCGTCTTCCGCAATCATCCGGACAAAGCGACGCGGCATCGCGTCAACCACAACTACTTTTCGATGCGCCAGAACCGCGCCGTCTCGCCGGCCAAAGCCCCGGGCGTGGTGCGCATCGGGATTTTCGGCGATTCGTTCGCGGAAAATATCGATATGGCCTTGCCGTATTCTTTTCCCGAGCCGCTCGACTATTTGTTCGCCGGCCTGGGCGCTTTCGAGGTGTTGAACTTCGGTTGCTACAGTTGGGGGCCCGATCAGGAATATATGCGCTATTTGTTGCAGGGCCGCGAGTTCGACTTGGATGTCGTCGTTTACCTTTTTTACGACAACGATGTCGCCGACATCTGCCGCCACCGTTGGTTCGACGTCGACGCCGCCGGCGCGCCGGCGCCGCCGAGCCTGGCGCCGCAGCCGATCTGCCGGACCGGCCTCACGTGCCTGGTTCGCGATATCCGCGACCGCTGGGCGATGCGCGGCTGGACCCCGGCCGCCGATTTCTGGGCGGATCCGCCGGCACTGGGCGGCGGCGCCGCCGGCCGCCCGGCGCCCAGCGAGTGGATGCGGCCGAATTATTACGAAGAACGATCCTGCATGCGTTTTGCGCGGCCCATCTTCGCCCGGATCATGCGGGCCTGGAGCCGCGATGTCGCCGGCCGCCGCGGCCGTTTTCTGGCCGCGCTGACCCCAGAATGCGCGGCGCCGCTGGGGGAAATTCCCGGTCGTCGCGGCGTCCTGGCGTTCTTTCAGAACGAAAAGACGCCTGTCGTCGACCTAACGGACGCTTTCAAGAAATATCAGGATGCCACTGGGCATCCGCTGCGATTCCAAAACGACCACCACTGGAATGAGGAGGGTTGCAAACTCGCCGCCGTGGAGTTGTTCCGCTTTCTCGTCGACAATCTGGGCCTGACGTGGCCGGGCGACGAATATGTCGCGCAGCGGCTGGCCGACTACTACGGGGCGTTTCCGGAAACGCCCGTCGGCCCGGCGTTGCTGGCGGCGGGCCGGCGGCCTTCACTGCAACTCGTTGAGGAAATTCGCCGCAGACATTTAGGGAAAGACGCCGGACAGCCGCTCGAGGAAAGCGCGACGAAAGAAAGATAGTTCGTCGCAATCGACTCGCGCCGTTTTACAATTTTCCGCGCAACGGCAGGCTGCGCAGCGCCTTGGCCATCGCCGAGGCCACGCGGTCGCCGGTCAGGGCGCGCATCACTCCGCCGAAGGCCTCTTTGATTTCGCGGTTGTACGGATACCACCACGGCTTTTTCATGCGCGCGAGGCGATCGAACGAGACGTGAATCGTGCGGACCATCTCCAATAGTCCTTCTTTGCCGTGCGTCTTGCCCGTGCCGGAATCCTTGAAGCCGCCCCAGGGCGTTTCCGCCAAGGCGTAAGAATACAGGCTGTCGTTGACCGTGATCGTGCCGGCGGTCAGTTGGCCGGCGACCTGCCGCGCCTTCTTCGGGTCGCGCGTCCAAACGCTGGCCGAGAGCGCGAAAGGCGAATCGTTGGCAAGTCGGATGGCCTCATCGACGCCGTCGAACGGCATGATCGGCAACACGGGGCCGAAGTTTTCCTCGCGCATGATCGCCATTGTGTGATCGACATTGGTGAGAATCGTCGGCGCGTAGAAATCGCCGCAACAATCCTCAAGGATCTGGCCGCCGGTTTCCAACTTCGCGCCCGCGGCGACCGCGTCTTTGACTTGCCGGTCGATGAGATCGAGCTGGCTGGCGCTGGTGATGGCGCCCATGTCGACGTCGTAATCGCGGTCCGCGCCGACCCGCAGCGTTTCGGCCTTCGACGTGATGATCCGCACAAAATCGTTGTAGAGCGGCCGCTCGACGTAGCACCGCTCGATGCCCGCGCAGGTCTGGCCGGCGTTGGCCATCGCGCCCCACAGGATGCCGCTGGCGGCCGCCTCGAGGTCGGCGTCGGCCAGCACGATCGCCGGATCTTTTCCGCCCAATTCCAACGTGATCGGCAACAGCTTGTCGGCCGCGAGCCGCGCCAGATGCCGGCCGATCGGCACGCTGCCCGTAAAGATCAGGCGATCGACCGGCTCTTCGATGAGCGCCTCGCCCAATTTCCCCGCGCCCTGCACGACGCTGACGACGTTCGGCGGCAGGCCGGTCGACTCCCACACGGCGCGGATTTTCTCGCCGATCAGGGCCGTCGAACTGCTTGGCTTGAGCACGACCACGTTGCCCGCGATCAGCGCCATCGCAATCTGCGTCATGGGAATGCCGAACGGGTAGTTCCATGGCGCGATAATGCCGACGACGCCCCACGGCGCGTGCCGCAGATAACTCGACTTGCCGAACAGGTTCCAGAGCGGCATTGAAATTTTGCGCTCGGCCAAAATCTGTTCGGCGTTTTTGGCGAAATAGCGATTGTGATATATCGCCGGCAACATGTCGGTGATATTGGCCTCGACACGCGGCTTGCCGTTTTCCTTCGAAATGATTTCCGCGATGGCCTCGTAGTTCTCCATGATGTAGTCGTTGGCGCGCTTCAAGTATTGGGCCCGTTCCTCAATCGAGGTTTCCGCCCACTTCTTCGCCGCGATGCGGGCGCGGCGGACGGCGGCCTTCGCTTCCTCGGGCGTCGTCACGGGAACCGACCCAATGGTTTCGCCGGTCGCCGGGCTGAACGACTGAATCGTCTGGGGCGTCGCCGCGGCGCGAACTCGGCGCGATTTCGGCATCCGGGACGGAATTCTGCTCGTCGGCTGGTCGGGGGCGGCATGGGTCCACATTATTGAACTCCCTTCATAAACGCCGAAGTTTTCCGAGTCTCAAATCCTACAGCTGAAGCATAAGCATCGGTGCCAAAGTGGTCAACGAATTTGAGATTAAAACTCATTATGGCGGCCCGCAAGTCCGAGGTCGCGGACAAACGGTGACGAACGGCCCGCGGCCGAAAAAGGTGCGGCCGAAAAAGGTGCGGCCGAAAAAGGTGCCAGCCGCCTCGGAAAGGTTTCGGCTATGGGGCGTCAGTGGCCACGGTCTCGAAAAACGAAAATGGCGCAACGCGGCAATGGCACTCGGCCATGGTCCCGAAACCGGCACATTCGGACATTTTTTCGCAACAATTCGATCTTCGCGCGCCTCGAAAAGTGTTCGATGGTGTTCGAAAATCGAACACGCGTGTTCGGAAATCGAACACGAGCGTTTTTTCACGAAATGTAAGTGCTTGATATT
>CAZHPN010000287.1:0-5112 GCA_964534375.1 uncultured bacterium
AATTCTGGTTGATAAATATCACGACAGGCGGATCGCGGATCGTGTTTTCGATATCCGTTTCGCTGATGACGAGCTCCCGGCCGGCCGCGGTCTCGTCGGCGACGGCCAGCACGTAACTCGCCGAGCGATTGTCGACGCGAATCGCCGGCGACGGCCGCCCGCGTGCGAGCTTGCCCGCGGGGTCGAGCCAGCCGGTCCGAAACAGCCCGGCCAGCAGCGAGATCATTCCCGAGCCGCAGATGCCTTTCGGCCGCCCGCTGCCGATCGTCCAGACCCGCGCGCCGCCGGCGGCCGGGTCCACCTCGACGCGCTCGATCGCGCCCGGCGCGGCCCGCATGCCGCAGCCGATGCCGCCGCCCTCGAAGGCCGGGCCGGCCGAGCACGCGCAGCCCATCAGGAAATGTCGGTCGCCCAGCACCAATTCGCCATTGGTGCCGATGTCGAGGAAGAGGCTCAGGTCGGCGCCGCCGCGCGCCAGGTCGGTGCAGAGCAGGCCGGCCGTGATGTCGCCGCCGACGTAACTGCCGACCGCCGGCGAGAGACGCACCGGCGCGAGCGGATGAATCGCCAAGCCCACCGCGGCGGCGTCGAGCGGGCCGCCCGGCGCCATGACGGTCGGCGTGTACGGCGCGAGGCGGATGTGCTCCGGGGGCAGGCCGAGCAGCAGGTGCGTCATCGTCGTGTTGCCGGAGACGGCGGCGGCGCGGATCGCTTCCGGCGCCAGGCCGCGGCCGGCGGCGGCCCGCGCGATCAGGCGGTTGATCGTCTCCAGCGCGCGGCCGCGCAACTCCTCGAGCCGGTCCGCGCGCTGCGCGTAGTTGATGCGGCTGATGACGTCGGCGCCGCAAGCGATTTGCGCGTTGTAGTCGCTGACGGTGGCGAGCGCCGCGGCCCGGCGCAGGTCGATCAACTGCACGGCGATCGTCGTGGTGCCGACGTCGACCGCGACGCCGAATGGTCCCGGCGCGGGCGAGCCGGCCTCGACGGCGACGATGCGGCGGGGCGTTTCTTCCACCGCGACGGCGACGGTCGCTTCGCCGTCGCACGCACGCAAGGCGCCGGCGACCGTTCGCAGGGCGGGCAACGGGCAAACGATTTCGCCGGGACCCAACTCGGCCTGCAAGGCGCGCGTCAGGCGATCCAGGTCGGCCAGGCCGTCTTCCGGTTGCGGCGGGGGCACGCGCAGGTGGACGGCGCGCACGAGCGGCGACGGCGGCTCGCCGTCGGGCAGCAGCGCGCGCCCGGCCGCGTCGGCGGCGGGGTCGGCGGCGACCTCGGCGCTGAGATCGAGCGGCGCGGGTACCTCGACGGTCACCGCCTCGGCCGTCAGGCGGGCCTGACAGGCCGGCGCGTAACCGGCGGCGATCGCCGTGGCCGAAAGCGCGGCGAGGTTGGCCGCGTCGACGCGTCCGGCGACGATGCGCACGGCGCACTGGCCGCAGGCGCCGCGACCGCCGCAGGGCGTTTCGATTTCGACGCCGGCGGCGCGGGCCGCGTCGAGCAATTCGGCGCCGGCCGGCAACTCGCAGGTCTTGCCGGTGGGTTGGAAGCGAACCGTGGTCATGGCTAACTCTTGAGCCAGGTCTTGACGAAGCTTTCCAGGTCGGCGGCCTCCTGCGGGCCGACCAGGACGTTCCAGCCCGGCAGGTTTTCCTCCAGTTCGCCGCTAATCGACGACACGTAGCCGGGGATGACGATCCGCCGCGTTGTCGTTTCGCCCTCCAGGCCGGCCTCCTTGATGAACTTGGCGATCGAGGCGCCGGAGAACTTGCCCGCGGCCCAGGCAGTCAGCACGCTGAGGCCCTCGCATTCGGGCACGACCAGGCGGGCGCTGATGCCGCAGTTTTCGATTTCGCCCGCGACGAGAAAATAGGTGAGCGAGAAATTGGTCGTGACGAACACGGGCGAATCGGGCCGCGGCTCGCCGATCGGGTAGACCTTCGGTTCGACCTGAATCGGTTTCTGCGGGTCGGTGTAAATGTTGAGGCGCAAGGTCAGCAGCGGCGCCATCACGGCGGGGTCGAAAAACGGCAGCACGCAGATGCCGCCGTATTTGGCCGTCTCGCTCGCGGCGGCCACCACGACCTCCAACGCCTCGCCGTCCGCGATGAAGCGCAGCGCCGGGTAACCCAGCGGTTTGAAGTTCTGCTTGAGCGCCGCGCGGCGCGCGATCGACGCCGTCTGAAACTGCTCGGCGGCCGACCGGGCCGGCAATTGGAACACGAGATTGTTGAAGCCGCCCGCCTTGAGTTGCGCGGTCAGCGCCACGAGTTCGTCCAGCGTCGGCGCGGTCGCCGCGAGCGCGTGGCCGTTCGCCGCGGCGGCGGCGGCAAGCGGCGCCGCCGTTTCCGGCGTCGCGGCGACCAGCAGGCTGCGCGACCCTTTGACAGCCTGGGCCGCGGCGATCAGCGCTTGCGGATCGTCGCTGCGCAGCGCCAGCGGCAGCCCCAGCGTTTTCCAGGCGCGCTCGGCCAACGCGACAAACGGCGCGGCCGCGGCGGCGCGGTGCGTGATCGCCAGCATGTCGAGGCGCAGCCGCTGGCCGACGCGTTCGAGCGTGTACGCGCGGATGGCGTCGAGCGTCGCCTCGACCGCCGCCGGCGGATCGTCGTCGTTGACGTTCACCGCGAAAGCCGTCTGATGGACGAACGTTTTTTCGTGCCGATAAAGGACGGTTTCGGCGCCCAGCTTCAGCCCGCCGTCGGGCCCCAGTTCGATGAGCTTCACCGGCGGCTCGCTCGCCGCGCCCATGACGCGCTTGGCCTCGTCGGAGGCGTAGGGGCAGAGCGCCAGATCGGCCTTCTTCGCCGCCAGCTTCATCGCGAAAGCGAGGCAGGTGTTCGAGCCGCACTCCTTGCAATTGGTGTTGGGCAACAGCTTCTGAATTTGCAGGCCGGTCAGCGCCATGGCTCGTCAATCTCCTCGCCCGTCGAGCAGGCGCCCGATCAAGCGCTTCAGGGCCATCGCCGCCTCGGGATGATAGAGAATGAGGATATCCGCGCCGGCGTAGAGCAACGGCGTGGCGGTGGCCAACTCCCACGCGGCGGCGCGCCGGGCCAGTTCGCCCCAGGCGGGGCAGGCGGATTCCGGCGCGCGCAATTCCTTGATCTTGGCGCACTCCGGACCGGGCGCCACGAGCAGCGGCCCGGCCAGCATTTTGTCGCCGTTGAGGCCGGTCAGGCGCATGCGCTCCATGACCGAATAGGTATATTCGATGCCGTAACCCGCCGCGCCGGTCAGCGGGTCCATCACGACCTGCCCCGGCCGAATATCCATATTGAACAAGAGGATATTCGTCTGCTTGCCGATATTCACGTCGATCGGGCTCTGCGCGACGAGGGCGTGGCCGTACGCCAGGGCGGCGCCGGCGATCGTCCGGTAGTTGTTCTGCTCGACCCAGTTCAGCAGCAGGTTTTCGCCGGCGCAGGCCGCGGCGACGGCCTTCATCACCTCGTTGTGCTTGTCGAAGTGGTTGTGGCCGGTGACGATCAGCGGCACGTCGACCGCCGCGAGCACGGACTGCACCAGCCGCACCGCGTCGGCCGGCGAACAGTCGCCCTTTTCGGGGTGCGTGCCGTCGAGACGCACGCTGATCAGGTCGGCGCCGTACTGCTCGACGCAGCGCCGCGCCATGGCCGGCGGATCGTCCAGCAGGCCGCCGTAAACGGCGCGCAGGACGGCCGGGTATTTTTCGCTGACGGCGTCGAAGACTTCCATCGCCACCAGCGGGCGATGCGGCATTTCGCCTTCCCACAGGTGGAAGGGCATGCACGTCGCGCCGCCGACGGTGTAGGTGCGGCCGCGCGTGCCGCCCTCGGCCTTGGTCGCGCCGAGCTTGACGGTCCAGATCGGGACTTCACAGCGCTCCTTGGGAACGGCGAAGCTCGTGACGGCGGCCAGGCGCGCCGCCGCGGTCGGCGCCACGCGCGTCGAATCGGCCGGCGTCGGCGCCGGCGCGGCGGGGCCTTCGCCGGTCAGCTTGCGATAAAGCAGCCCGATGATGTCGGCGACGGCGTCGCTGTCGACGCGCGACGAAAGTTCCGCGGCCAACTCGGCGGCCAGGCGGTCTTTGTTTTGCGCCAGGAATTCGAGCGTGCGCGCCGTCGGCGTCGCTGCGGGCGCTGGCGCTGGCGCCGGCGCGGCACGTGCGGCGGCGGGCAGCGGCGCGACCGCGGGCGCCGCAGCGACGGCGGCCGGGGCCGGCGCGGCGCCTTCGGCAAACAGGCTCAGGTCCGGCATGGCGAGCGCCGGATGGCCGACCTTCTCCAGGAAGGCGCGAATCTCGCGGGGGTCGACGCCGACCGTTTCGTCGGCGATCTGGTCGAGCAGGTTGGGATATCCCCATTCCGTGAAGAGCTTGTGCAAGGCGGGGCCGAGCTGCTTCTTCAACTCCTGCGGCATCCAGACGAGGCGCCGGTGGCCGCCTTCGGCGAAGAGGAATTTGCGCGACGTAAGGAAAACCTTGCCGACGCCGATGAAGCCCGGCGTTTGCCGGCCGCCGCCGACGGCGCCGGCGAGCGTCGAGAACGTCATGCCGACGGGCGTGTCGCCGGGGTGCTCGCGGCTGACGACCATGATGCCGTTGCATTCCGGCACGTAGGCGCAGATCGCCTCGAAGCAGCCGCAACTGGTCATCGGCCGGTCCATGATCGAATAGGCGCAGAACTCGCGCACCGCCTTGTGGCTGTTCGGGTAGACGTACTCGTTGACGCCGCGCCAGATGCCGCGCACCGGGTCGAGGCATTCGCCTTTCTTGACCGGCTGGTTCGGGCCGGTTTCGTCGATCTCGTGCGCGGCCTTGCCGTCCAGCCAGTTGTAGGCGCCGCACAGGCCCAGCCGTTCGGGCGTGATGACGCAGACGTGGTCCGGCGCGAACGATTGGCACAGCAGGCACGAATAAAACGTGTCGACCGATTCGTCGGTCATCGAGCCGAGGCGCTCGTTGCGCTCTTCGTACACCCGCCGCGCCGCGGCCAGCCGCCGCTCGACCTCCGGCGGGTCGGTGATCATCGTCACCCGGACCTTGTCGACGATCGCCGGGTACTCGGAGAGGAACTTCGCGTGGATGATTTCGCCGTAGTGGCGCAGGCGCAGGCCCTAGGCGAAGCCGCT
>CAZHPN010000288.1:0-4903 GCA_964534375.1 uncultured bacterium
TCAGCGGGCCGCCCGTAATGAGATAGCCGCGACGCCGCCAGCCGAGCCAGCCGTACGCGGCTTGGAACGCTTGGTACGCGGCGAAATCCGCCAGCGGCAGGTTGAGCAACTGGAAAACGGCCACCGCCTCGAGAGCGTCTTTCTGCGCGGGGCTTATGGCGCGCCACTCCCGGTACGCGTTGACGTATTGCTCGGCCGTAAAGCCACGCGACGAAAGCCGCCGCGCGATGGCTTCGTCGTCCGGGTCGAAGCGGCAGCCGCAGCTCTGCAGCGCCTGCGTTTGCTCCGCGGTGAAGGGAAACCCGCCCCACCCGGGGCCGGCCGCCGGCGCCGGCGGCGCGCCGGGCGGCGCCGCTTCGGGCGGAAACTCCAGCGTCGCCACGTTGCTCATCTTGATGTCGAACGTGCCGGCGTCAGTGCGCACCACGATTTGGTCGGCGGTTTGTTGCATCAACTCGCCGCGAATCACGCTGCCGTCGGACAGATAGACGACGCAGGCTCGACCGGCCGCAAAGCCGGGCCGGGGGGTCAGTTGCGGCAGGAGCAGCAAGCAGCAAAACGCCGCCAGCGTCCAGAACCGCGCCATCGGAATTTTCATTTTCTCCTCCGCCGTGGTAGCGCTGGGTCCTTCGTGCCATAAATTGCGCGAGCGAACAACGGGGTTCGGGATTCGGGATTCGGGCGATCCACAGATTGCACGGATTGCACCGATCTGCGCCGACTGTCGGCGGCGGGGGCATCAAAACTTCTGTCCGTCTCTGTGGCGCCTCCTACTGATTTCCGACTACCGACCGCTCTCGACGTTATTTTGATATAATTTAACGCCCGCAAACGGCTGGGAACGTCATTTTCCCCGCTCCGATCGCGGATCTATGGCGGCCGTCAACCGGCCAATTTCAGTAAAATTACGAAACAAAGCCAATTTGGGGCCGCCCGGACAACTATCGGGGAGACACCGCTTCCAGGATCGCCGTGGGGTCGGGGCCGTGCAGGAGCAGGCCGCCGGCGGCGACGATGGCCGCGGGCAACTCGCCGCCTTCGTCTGGGGCGTCGACCCAGGCGAAGATCGGGCGGCGCAGCTTGGCCATCTGCCGCCAGGTCGAGTAGGTGCCGCTGCGCAGCCGGCCTTCGACGACCACCAGCGCCTGCGCCAGGCCGGCGATGATGCGGTTGCGGGTCGGGAAGAAGTCGCGCCGCGGCGGCGCCCCGGGCAGCAGTTCGGTCAGCAGGCAGCCCCGCGCCGCCACGGCGTCGAAGAGCGCCTTGCCGGCCGGCGGGTAGCAAACGTCGATGCCCGTGGCCGTGACCAGCGCCGTGCGGCCGTTTGCCGCCAGCGCCCCCTGGTGCGCCGCGGCGTCGATGCCCAACGCGCCGCCGCTGACCACGACGACCCCGCGCTGCGCCAGCGTCGAGGCCAGCTTCCAGGCGAAGACCCGCCCGGCCGGCGAGGCCTCGCGGCGGCCGACGATCGCCACGGCGGCCGGCGGCAGGGGCCAGAGGGGGCCACGGCGAAACAGGTAGGGCGGCGGCTCGGGGATGCGGCGCAGCGCCGGCGGGTAGTCGGGCGCGCCGTAGTAGACGCCCTGCCCGCCGCGCTCCAGGTATGCCTCGACGCCGGCGATCTCGTCGTCGAGCGGGGCCTTCCCGGCGCCGGCGAACAGGTCCGGCGGCTGGGCGACGGCGAGCGCGCCGGCCGGGTCGCCGCATTCGTCGACCAGCGCGGCGAAGCGGCGGGCCCCGACGCCCGGGCGCCGCGAAAGCCGGATGGCGGCCAGGAATTGCCGGGGATCGTTCACTCGGTCAGCGGCTGGAACAGGGAGACTTCGAGCACCACGTTGAGCAGGTTCGGGTCGTCGAAGCGCGATTCGACGTGCATCTTGCGCACCCGCAGGATCTTGGGCGAGGTTTCGATCTCGTACAGCAGGCGGGTCAGTTCTTCGGTGTTGATCTTCTGCAGGCGGATCTCGACCGACTCTTCTTGGTAGAACTCATTCTTGGGCCGGGGCTTCGAGTTCATCGATTCGATGCCCCCTTTGATTCCCAGTTTGTCGGCGATCGCCGAAAGCTCGGACAACAGCGAGTTGCCCTTGTTGTTGCGAATCGCGATCTCGTTCGCCGACACCTCTTTCTTGACCTGCTCGAAATCCTGATACAGGTGCAGCATCTCGCGCAGGTCGTGCTGCTTGGCGGCGATCTTGTCGTCGAGGCCGCTGACGCCAAGCTTCGGCAGGATGACTGTCCAGAGGAACAGCAGCGCCGCGACGCCCGCGCCGGCGACATACACGACCTTCTTCTGGTTGTCGTCGAGGTGGAAATCGAGGTTCATGGCGCGCCTGCTGGGGCGCCGGCCGCTGGGGCGCCCGCGGGCTTCGGCGCGCCGCCGCCGGCCGCGCCGGTCGCGGGGGCGGGCGCGGCGCCGCCGCCGCCCATCGCGCCGGGGGCGCCGCCGGCTCCGGGCGGGCCGCCTGGCCGGCCGCTGGCGCCTTTGACTTGTTTCTTGACGTCGACCAACTTGATGTCGAAGCGGAACCGAATCTTATCGGTCGCGCCTTGCGTCAATTCCTTCTTCACCTCTTTGAAGCCGGGGACCAGCTTCAGCGTCTTTTCGAGATTGTCGCCGTCGGGGAAGGTCGGCACTTCGCCCTCGATTTTCAAAATGTCGGGCGCGAGATCGAGTTTCTTGATGTCGACGACCATGTTCGGCGGCACGATCTTGCTCATGTCCTGGACGATGTCGATGGCGCGCAGATTGGCGTCGCCGAAGAAGCCGGTCGACTTTTGCTTGGCCATCGTCTTGTCGATCTGCTGGCGGAACTGGTCGAGCGGCCGCGGCGGCGGCACGCTGCCCGGAAACGCCTTGAGATAAAGCTGCACCATCTGATTCTGCAGCGCCGCGACCTGCCGCCTCTTCTGCACCTGGCTGGCGATGACGTTGTACAGGATCAGCGCCAGCACGATCCCGCCGACGATGGCGATCGTGCGCACCGAGGCCTGCATCGCCATCTGCTGGCGCTGGTAAACGAACGCCCCGTGCCGCAGGTTCAGCGCGACCTTGCGCAGCGCGCCGACGCCGCGGTGAACCAGCGCCAGCGCCCCGGCAAACCGCGCCTGCTCGGCCGGGTCGTTCGCGTCCGCCGAAACCTGCAGGCCGTCGGAAAGCGGCCGGCCCCAGGCGACTTCGACGCCCAACTCGTCGGCGAGCACGCGATCCAGGCCCGTCAGCAAAGCGCCGCGGCCCGTCAGATACAGGTGCGTCACCTCGAGGTTGCGGTCGGCGCGAATGCCTTGGAGCGTCTGCCGCAGGCGGACCAGCAGCGGCGCGAGGCCGGCGCGCAACGTCCGGCCAACCGCGTCGTCGGCCGCGATGTCGGCCTTTTCGCGCTTGAGCTGTTCGGCGCGCGCACAGTCGATGCGCAGCGAGTCGGCCAGGGCCGTGTCGAAACGGTCGGCGCCGATGGGGATCGACCGCAGTTCGATCAGTTCGCCGGCGTTCAGCACGGCCACGTCGGCATGCGTCGCGCCCAGGTCGAGCATCGCATAGACGCCCTGACCGTCGGGCAAGAATTGCTTCGCCGCGGCGTAGAGCGCGTACGACGAGACGTCCACCACGCGCGGATCGACGCCGACCAGCGCCAGATTCCGCAGGTGCTGGGCGAGTTCCTTTTTCGGCGTCAGCGTGACCAGGACGCGAAACCCGCCGGCCGGGTCTTTGCCGAGCACCTCGAAGGAAAGGTGCATTTCCTCGAGATCGAAGGGCACGACATTTTCCAGCTCGAAGGGGAGGATCTGCTCGAGCCGGCGGCGGTTGTCGAACGGCAGAGTCATAATGCGCGTGGTCGTCTTCGACGCGGGCAGCGCGCAGTAAATCTCGTTGTACTCGAGCTTGTGTTTTTGCAGCAGATCCTGCAGGCCGAAGACCCACGGCGGCGGCGGCGCGTCCGGGACCGGCGGCGGCGCGGCTTCCGCGGGCGGACCGTCGCCGTTGCCTTTGCCGGCGGCGCTGTCGGCGACCACCGGCGGGGGCGGCGGGGCTGGCGGCGTGCGCCCGGCGCACTGGGCGGCGGTGGGCGTGGGGCCGCAATAGACGCCGAGCACGTTGGTGTCGCGCCACGTTGACTCGACCAACACGGCCTTGATTTCCGTGCTGCCGATATCGATGCCCAAAACCCGATGCGCCATGCGGGAGCGGCCCTTTGCTTGACGGGGCGACGCGATTCATCGCGCCCGGGGACGCCATGAATTGCATCCCACTCGACCCACGGCCGTTTGGTTTGGTTCAAGCCGGCTGGGAATCGGCCAAAATGTCGATTCTGTCTACCAGAACGTGCCGGCCGCTGCAAGCGCCGCGACCGCTGGCGCGGCAAACGCATCCAAGCACCCAACACCTTGGCTGTAATCGCCGTGTCGTCATCTGGTTGCCCTGTCGATGCGTTTACAAAACTGGCAAAATGCGCCGACAAACGGGGTAGCCCCGGCATTATCCTCGACAAACTGGCCAACTGTCCGACCCGAATGGCGGCCCGGATCGGGCTGGTTGGTGGAACCGAGAGAGATCATGGTGATGCTGTTCTGGTCCCTCCACACGTGCATCTGCCCGTTCGGCGCGTTTGCCGGCCAGTTGTTCACAATGTTTCCGGCGGTCGTGGTCCAGATGTAGTGCCCGGCGCCCGCGGAGCCGGGAAAGTACGCAAACCACGAATCCCCGTCAGCCATCTCCGTCCATCCCGAAGTCTCAAACGGCGCCCCGTAATATGGCGTTCCCATATCGTCGGGCGTCGCACTGGCCGTCGCACATCCGACCATTTGCGCACTGTTGTTGCCGGCAGTCCAGACCACATCCGCCAGGATCCAGGGCAACGGCAAAGTCGATTTAGGATCTCCGAGCAATGCGAAAGCGTGGCCG
>CAZHPN010000289.1:0-4893 GCA_964534375.1 uncultured bacterium
GACGGAGCGCATGCTGACCGCCCTCGAACAGGGGGTGAAAGGAGGCAAGTGGTTCGGCTTGGTGGATATCTGACGCAGACCGTGATGGACGGCTTGACGGAGTGGATCCCGGAGGAGGGCACGCCGCAGGGCCCGTACGAAGCATCCTGCGAAATCGGCAAGGCGGAATCGGACGCGGGCGGGGTACGGACCATCAGCGCTGGCCGAATGCTTGCTTTGACGGGCTCGGGCTGTACTCTCTTGCCGCAGCCCACGCCAAAGAATGTCAGTCCTTGCGAAGGTAAAACCACCGACCGGAGAGCCGTGTGCGGGAGATCCGCTCGCACGGTTCGGAGGGAGGGGGGACCGACGCAGGTCGGTCCTTCCTACCCCTATCCGGGTTTCCGCGGCAGGCATCACGCAGAATCGCACAAAGCCGAGCAGAGCGTCTCGGCGTGACGACGTAAAGTCTCTGTCCGTCTCTGCGGCGCCTCCGTGTGAGGCCCGGGATCGATATGCCCCGTGTGAGTTATTTTTGATATCAGTTAGCGCCCGCGAAGTCCCCGGAAGGTCATTTTGCGCGCCGCGATGGTCGCTATATGGCGGCGGCCAACCGGGCAAATTCAGCAAAATTACGAAACAAAGCCAATTTCCCCAGGGCCTCCGGGCGCCTTGTTTCTGGCTTTGGTGGGCTCCGCGTGCTTCCATTCCGCATTCCGCATCCCGCTCTCCTTGAATCTTTCTCCCGTCTCTCTATAGTCTTGGCCGATGCCTCGTCGTTTCCCGCTTTGGCCCGCGTTGATCGTTGCCGCGGCGTTGCTGCTTGCAGTGACGGACGAAGTCCGCCCGCTTTACGACAAGGCGCTGAAGGCCTTTTACGCGGGGCGCTACGACGAAGCCGAGGGCGGGTTCGCGACCGTCTACCGCCTGCAGCCCGACGCGCCCTACGCGCCGGATGCGGCGTTCAAGGCCGGCGAGGCGGCGTATCGGCAGGAGCGGTTCGACGCGGCGGCGCAGCACTTCGGCCATTATCTGCGGGCCTATCCGCTGGGCGCGGCGGTCGTCGAGGCGCGCGAGCGGCTGGCGCAGGCGAAGGAGAAGATCGCCGCCGATCATCCGCCGCTGCCGCTGCCCGCGGTGCAGCGCGTCTGGCCGCGCGCCGCGGCGGCCTGGGCGGTGGACGGCCTGCCGGCGAAGAACGCCGGCGACGTCGAGCATTACATCGCGGCGCTGGCGAAGCTGGGCTACAACGCGCTGGCCGTGCCGGCGTTTCATCTTTCGACCGAGGCGCCGCTCTTCGACGTGGAGCCGACCGGCGCCGCGGGGGCGTATTTCGCGACGACGGCTGCGCCGGTCCGCGCCGACCGGCTCGCGGAATTGGTCGTCACCGCGCACAAGTTCAAGATGCGGCTGATCGCGGTGCTGCCCGTCCGCTCGCTCGTCGCCGGGCTCGACGAGGCGCTGCTCGATCGGCGCTGGAACGCCGAAACGCGCACCGCCGCGCCCGACCCGCTGCACGCCGATCTGTTCGCCGCCGGCGCGCTCGAACGGCTGGCGGCGCTCGCGGCGGACGCGGCGCAGGCCGGGCCGGATGCGATCTGGTTCGGCGGCGACCTCGCCTTCGCGCCCGACGAGGGCGTCTCGCCCGGCGCGCTGGCCGCGTTGCAAAAGACCGCGCCCGCCGTGACCGACGCGGCGATGATCTTCATTGGCCTGCCCACGGACGCGGCGGGGCGCATCAAGCAGGGCGGACCGTCGCCGGCCTTCGCCGCCTTCTGCGAGGCGCGGGCTCGGCGCGCGCTCGAGGCGCTTGCCGCGATGGCGGCGGCGGCGCGGCGCGTCCACCCCTCGTGCCGCTTCGCCGCGATCGCGCCGATCGAGGCGGTCGAAGACCCGATCGCCGGCCTGCGCGAGACCGGCGTCGACATGGACGGCCTGGCGAAATTGCCGCTCGATCAGGTGATCGTGACCATCGACCCGCGCGTCTTCCAGTTGGCGCGCGGTTTGACGCGGCAAAAGGCCTATGCTTCGCTGGCGGCGATTTCCGCGCGGCTGCTGCAAACGGCGGTCCGCCACGACCGCGGGGTCGTCGTCATTCGGGCGCAGACGATCGGCGCGGCGCGCGCCCTGCCCGCTTGGGAAATCGCCGAATGCCTGACGAATCTGCTGGCGGCCGGGCCGTTCGGCATCGCGCTCGCGCCGCCGCCGCCGGGCCAGCCGGTCGCCCCGTGGCTCGAAGGGAAACCGGCCGAGGCGGCGCCGAAGGAAGAAAAATGAAGCGTTGTCTTTGTGTCTTGCTGCTGTTGACCGTCGCCGTGGCCGGTTGCCGCCGCGGCGCGCCGGCGGCGGCGCGCGCGTTGACGCTGCTGGCCAGCAGCGACGAACTCGGCGAGATCGCCGATTGCGGCTGCGTCGAGCAGCCGTCGGGCGGCTTGGCCCGCCGCATCGCGTACGTGCGCCAGGTGCGGACCGCCGACCCGGCGCGGTCCCTCGCGATCGAGGCGGGCGACTTTCTGGCCGACGACCTGCCGCGCACCGACGAAGGCCGGCAGACCGCAGCCGAGCGCGCGCGCCTGATCGCCCGTGCGTATCGCGACGCCGGCTACGACGCGGCGTTGTTCGGCAAACGCGATTTGGCCCTGGGTTTGCCGTTGGTGCGCGAGTTAGCTGCGGTCATGGACGTGCGCGCGCTCGGGGCGAACGTCCGCGACCGGGCGGCGAATCGCGAACTGTGGCCGCCGCCGCCGATCATCCAGCGGCGCGGCGTCGCCGTCGCCTTGCTGGGCCTGGTCGGGCCGCCGACCGCGGCCGAGGCGCAAGAGGGCTTCCTCGACCGTGCGGGAATCGAAATCGAGCCGCCGGTGGCCGCCGCCCAGCGCCTGCTGCCGGAACTCCGCAAGCAGGCGGACATCGTCGTCCTCGTCGCCAACATGAACCGCGCAACGCTCGCCGACGTGCTGGCGCAGGCGAAGGGCGTCGATTTCGTGCTCCAAAGCGGCGAGGCGTCGGCGATCACCCAACGGGTCGAGATCGTGCACGGCGCGCCGGTCGCGACCATCTTCCGCGGCGGCCGTTTCGTCGGGCGGTTCGAAATCGCGTTGACCGAGCCCGGGCGGCGCTTCGCCGGGTCCGACGACCGGCAATTGCTGGAACGGAAAATCAAGCGCTACCGCGAATACCTCGACGCCCTCGCGCGCGAGGCCGGCGGCGCGGACAAGATCGCGGCGCATTTTGCCGGCCAGCCGGATGTGCTGGCGCAAGTTGCGCGCTACGGCAAGGATATCGAGACGTGGCGCGCGGACCTGAGCGAGTTGCACGAAAAAGGAAATCGATACAGTTTCGAGTTGGTCGAGTTGACGCCGGAGTTCGGCGAAGACGCGGCCGTGGCGCGCGCGGTCGCGGATTTTGCGAAAGCGCATCCGCCGGCTCACACCGGCGGATGAAACTGGATGTTACGGGTTGGGAACTTGACTTGGGTGACCGCGGAAGCAACTCGGACGCTCGTTTCGTGTCCTTTTCGACTACGGTCGCCCGATGCACGTCGCCCTCTTCGCCAGCCGGACGTCAGGCGGTTTTTCACGCCCTTTGCGTCGGCCGCCGCCATGCACGCCGCCGTGGCAGTGGGGTGAAGAGAGGCAGCCAGACTTTACGTTCGTTGCGTCTTTGCGGTGAAAAACTCGTAACTCGTGATTCGTCATTCGCCACTCGCGCCTTCTTCGGGCGACGCCCCTACTCGGGGATCTTCACCCCGCGTTCCTTCGCGGTTTGCCGCGCCAATTCGTAGCCGGCGTCGGCGTGGCGGATGACCCCGGTCGCGGGGTCGCCGTCGAGGACGCGGCGCAGCCGGCGGTCGGCGTCGGGCGTGCCGTCGCAGACGATGACCATGCCGGCGTGCAGGCTGTAGCCGATGCCGACGCCGCCGCCGTCATGGAAGCTGACCCACGTGGCGCCGTTGGCGGCGTTGGCCATCGCGTTGAGCAGCGGCCAATCGGCGATGGCGTCGGAGCCGTCGCGCATGGACTCCGTTTCGCGGTAGGGGCTGGCGACGCTGCCGCTGTCGAGGTGGTCGCGGCCGATGACGATCGGCGCCTTGACGCGGCCGGTCCGCACCAGTTCGTTGAACTTGAGCCCGGCCAGCGCGCGGTCGCCGCAGCCGAGCCAGCAAATGCGCGCCGGCAGGCCCTGAAAGACGATGCGCTTTTCGGCGAGTTCGAGCCAATTGAGCAAACTCGCGTCGTGCGGGAACAGTTCTTTCAGCGCTGCGTCGGTGGCCGTGATGTCGGCCGGGTCTCCCGACAGCGCCGCCCAGCGAAACGGCCCCTTGCCCTCGCAGAAAAGCGGCCGGATATACGCCGGCACAAACCCCGGAAACGCATAGGCGTCGGCGAGACCTTCGTCGTGGGCGACGGTGCGGATGTTGTTGCCGTAGTCGAAGGTCACGGCGCCGCGTTTGCGCAGCGTCAGCATCGCCCGCACGTGGCGGACGCACGTCAGCCGCGCCGCCTTCTGGTAGGTCTCGGGGTCGGATTGCCGCAAGGCCAGCGCGTCGGCGAGGGCGATGCCGGCCGGCACGTAGCCGCCGAGCATGTCGTGCGCGCTGGTTTGATCGGTGAGCAGGTCGACGCCGATCCGGCGTTTGACCAGTTCGTCGAGCAGTTCGGCGGCGTTCATTTCGACGGCCACCGACAGCGGCTCGCGGCGGGCCGCGGCGTCGAGCGCCTGGCGCAGGCCGCTTTCGAAATCCGACGCAAACACGTCGAGATACTTCGTTGCGAGCCGCCGGCGGATGCGCTCCGGATCGACCTCGGCGAACAACGCCGCCGCGCCGGCCATCGTCGCCGCCAGCGGTTGCGCGCCGCCCATGCCGCCCAGGCCCGCGCTGACCAGCAGCTTGCCGTGCAGGTCGCCGCCGAA